>NZ_POTY01000135.1 GCF_003236315.1 Micromonospora craterilacus | reverse complement strand
CCACCCCGCCGCCCGCCGGGCAGACCCCGGTGGCCATCAACGGGCAGTTGCGGGTCTGCGGGGTCAACCTCTGCAACCAGTACGGGCGGCCGATCCAGCTGCGCGGGATGAGCACCCACGGCATCCAGTGGTTCGGCAACTGCTACAACAACGCCTCGCTCGACGCCCTCGCCACCGACTGGCGCGCGGACCTGTTCCGGATCGCCATGTACGTGCAGGAGCAGGGCTACGAGACCGACCCCGCCGGGTTCACCAACCGGGTCAACAACCTGGTCGAGGAGGCCACCCGACGCGGCATGTACGCGATGATCGACTTCCACACGCTGACGCCCGGTGACCCGATGTACAACCTGGAGCGGGCCAAGACCTTCTTCGCCGCCGTCTCCGCGCGGCACGCCGCGAAGAACAACGTGATCTACGAGATCACCAACGAGCCCAACGGGGTCAGCTGGTCGACCATCAAGAACTACGCCGAGCAGGTCATCCCGGTGATCCGGGCCAACGACCCGGACGCCGTCATCATCGTGGGTACCCGCGCCTGGTCCTCGCTGGGCGTCTCGGAGGGCTCGAACCACAACGAGATCGCCACCAACCCGGTGAACGCCAGCAACATCATGTACGCCTTCCACTTCTACGCCGCGTCGCACCGGGACAACTACCGGGCCGAGGTGGAGCGGGCGGCGGCCCGGCTGCCGCTGTTCGTCACCGAGTTCGGCACGGTGGACTACAGCGGTGACGGGGCGGCCGACCTGGCCAGCAGCCGGCAGTGGTTGGACCTGCTGGACCGGCTGAAGATCGGCTACGCGAACTGGACGTTCTCCGACAAGGCCGAGGGCAGCGCCGCGTTGCGGCCCGGCACCTGCAACGGCAGCAACTACACCGGCACCTCCGTGCTCACCACCTCCGGCGCCTTCATGCGCGAGCGCATCCGCACCCCGGACAACTTCCCGACCAGCTGATCCGCCCGCACCAACGGCGGCCCCGGGACCACCGCCGGGGCCGCCGCGTTCCCATGCCTCCGTGACCCATCAGATCGCCGCCAGCCGGGCGGGCGAGCCCGGGTGGTGGTCAGGCCGTCCGGCGCGCGGCCCGGTGCAGCAGGTACGCGGCCAGGCAGCCGCCGGCCAGGACGGCGACCGCGCCGACCGTCTGGCTGGTCGCCACCGCCGCGCCGAACGCGTCCGCGACGCCGGTTCGCTGCGACTCGGCCGCGGCGGCGTACGCGGCCGGGAACGAGTCCGCGCCGGCCAGGTCGGCCGGTAGCGCGGCCACGAAGCGGGCGCTCATCACCGCGCCGAGCGCGGCCACCCCGAGGCTGGCGCCGACCTCCGCCATGGTCCCGTCCACCCCGGCGCCGGCGCCGGCCTTCTCGGGCGGGATCGCGCTCATCACCGCGTCCACGATGGCCGGGTTGGCCAGCGCGCAGCCGGCGCCCATCAGCACCAGGCCGAGCAGCAGGACGGCGTAGCCGTCGGTCGGGGCGTACGCGGCGACGACCAGACCCGCGGCGAGCAGCGCCATCCCGGCGGCGATGGCCACCGGGGTGCCGAGCAGCCGGATCAGCCGCGCGGCGATGCCGGCGAGGTTGAGCAGCACCACGGTGAGCGCGAACGGTGCCATCCGCAGGCCCGCCTCCCAGGCCGAGTGGCCGCGGACGAACTGCAACTGCTGGGCGAGCAGGAACAGCGATCCGGCGCTGCCAAAGGTGATCAGGACGACCCCGGCCACCGCGCCGACGAACCGCTGGTCGCGGAAGAAGTGCAGGTCGAGCATGGGGTGGGCGACCCGCCGTTCCCAGGCGACGAAGAGGCCGAGCAGGACGGCTCCTGCGCTCGCCGCGCCGAGCACGGCCGGCGCCGTCCAGCCGTGGTCGGGTGCGGCGACGACCGCGTACACCACGGCGGTGAGCCCGGCGCCGGAGAGCACCGCGCCGGGGAGGTCGAGCCGTCCCGCGCCGGGCCGGCGCGACTCGGGCACCAGCAGGCCGGCGGCGACCAGACAGATCACCACGACCGGCACGTTGAGCAGGAAGATGGCCGGCCAGTCGGCGTACCCGAGGACCAGCCCGCCCACCGGCGGCCCGGCGGCGTAGCCGAGGGCGTGCGCGGCTGCCCAGATCCCGATCGCGCGGGGCCGCTCGGCTGCGTCGAAGACCTGGATGGCCACGGCCAGGGTGGCGGTCACCAGCAGGGCGCCGCCGACGCCGAGCGCCGCCCGGGCCGCGACCAGCTGACCGGGCGAGCTGGCCGCCGCGGCGGCGAGTGAGGCGGCCCCGAAGAACACGAGACCGACCATCAGCATCCGCCGTCGGCCGTAGCGGTCGACGGCGCTGCCGGCGGTGAGCAGCAGGCCGGAGAGCACCAGGGCGTACGCGTTGATGATCCACTGTGTGTCCGCGGTGCTGGCCGCCAGGTCACGAGTGAGCGCCGGCACCGCCACGGTGAGCACGGTGTTGTCCAGCACCACGACGAGCTGGGCCAGGCAGAGCACGGCGAGGATGAGCCAGCGGGTACGCGGCCGCGGCGCGGCCGGTGGGCCTGGCCGCTCGGCCAGCGTCGTGGTGGCGGGTGTGGTCATGCCGGGTCGCCGTCGTCGAACCGGCGCCGGATCCAGTTCCGCGTCACGCGTACCTCCTGCCACCACACGGCAAAGTTAGGTTAGGTTAACCTAACCCACCGATCTTGGCGAGGAGCCCCTCACCGGCAGGTCGCCGGCGAGCGTCGCAAGGATCGCGGCGACTAGCCGCGGATCCACCGCCAGGGCACCCGCTGAGCACCGCCCGAGGGGCCGGACGCGGCGCACGGTGACCGTCAGCCGGCCACCGGACCGATCAGCGAGTCGTGCGGCCCGGTGGAGCCCGCCGGGTACTCCCGCAGCGGCACCGTGTCCGCCTTCCAGGCGGCCAGCACCGGCTCGACGATGCGCCAGCACTCCTCGGCGACGTCGCCGCGCACCGACAGGGTCGGGTCGCCCTCGAACGCGCCGCGCAGCACCTCACCGTACGGCGGCAGGTCTCCGGGGCCGAAGTCCGCCGACAGGCGTACCTGTTCGAGTTCGAACGGGTCGCCGGGACCGTTGATGTTGAGGTCCAGGCCCAGCCGGTCCGGACCGAACCCGATCCGCAACCGGTCGGGGTGTTCGTAGCCGGTGAGCCCGTCCGGCACCCGGGACGGCTGCTTGAAGGTGATGATCGCCTCCTTGCGGGTGGCGGCCATCGCCTTGCCGGAGCGCAGCCGGAACGGCACCCCGGCCCAACGCCAGGTGTCCACGGTCAACACCAGTTCGGCCAGCGTCTCGGTACGACGGGCCGGGTCGACCCCGGGTTCGTCGGCGTAGTCGGGCAGCCGACGCCCGCCGACCTCGCCCGCCGTGTACCGGGCCCGCCGACTGGCCGCCACCGGGTCGTCGTGCCACAGCCGGGTGGCCCGCAGCACCTGCGCCTTGCGGCCCCGCAGCTCCTGGGCCCGCAGGGTGGGCGGCGGGTCCATGGCGAGCAGGGCGAGCACCTGGAGCAGGTGGCTCTGCACCATGTCCACCAGCGCCCCGGCACCGTCGTAGTAGCCGGCCCGGCCCTCCAGGCCCAGTGTCTCGTCGAAGACGATGTCCACGCAGGCCACATGCGTGGAGTTGAGCACCGGCTCGAAGATCCGGTTGGCGAACCGCAGGCCGAGCAGGTTCAGCACCGTCGACTTGCCGAGGAAGTGGTCGATGCGGTGGACCTGCTCCTCCGGTACGAGAGTGGCCAGCAGGTTGTTGAGCGAACGGGCCGAGATGCGGTCGACACCGAACGGCTTCTCCAGCATCAGCCGGGTGCCCGGTGGCAGGCCGATGCGGGCCAGCGCGGCGGCCGAGCGAGCGGTCACCATCGGCGGCAGCGCGAAGAAGATCACCAGTGGTCCCACGCAGTCCCGCAGCAGCCGCCGCAGGTCCTCCTCGCTGGTCACGTCCGCCGGCACGTACCGGGTCTCCCGGACCACCTCGGACTCCCGGGGGCCGTCGGCGCCGACGGTGCCGAAGGAGTCGGCCACCCGGCGGCGCCACCGCTCGTCGTCCCAGTCGTCCATGCCGCTGCCGATCAGCGTCAGGGCGGGGACGGCGCCGCTGGCCACCAGCCGGCCCAGCCCCGGCAGCAGCAGCCGCCCGGTCAGGTCGCCGCTGGCGCCGAGCACCAGCAGCGTCTGCCGTACGGGCGCGGCGGCGGCGGGACTTCCGGAGGCATCTGCGGGGGCACTCGGGGCGGGCGTCGTCATCCCTCCACCATGCCCTGTCGCCGCCGCGGACGAGCATCGGGCCCGATGCGGTACGCCCGCCGGGCGGGCCGCGTGAACGGCCGGATGCTGATCGTGATCGGTCGCCGGCGTCTGACTCGCGCGGCGATCTTCGTGTGGCAGGCTGGTCTCACCCGCCGGCCGGACGACGCCGGCGGCGTGCCGACCCTGCGAGGAGACGATCGAACCGATGGCTGCGGACGTCACCACCACCGACGAGTGGCAGGCCCTGCGCAAGCACGCCGACGAGATCCGCGGGACGCATCTGCGGGACCTGTTCGCCACCGACCCCGACCGCGGCGACCGGTTGACCGTCGAGGTGGCCGACCTCTACGTCGACTACAGCAAGAACCTGGTCACCGACGAGACGCTCACCCTGTTGACCGCGCTGGCCGAGCGGGTCGGGCTCGCCGACCGGATCGCCGCGATGTTCGCGGGCAGCCACATCAACGGCACCGAGGACCGGGCCGTGCTGCACACCGCGCTGCGGCTGCCCCGCGACGCCGCGCTGACCGTCGACGGTCAGGACGTGGTGGCCGACGTGCACGCGGTACGGGAGCGGATGGCCGAGTTCGCCGAGAAGGTGCGCTCCGGGCAGTGGCGCGGGCACACCGGCGAGCGGATCCGCACCGTGGTCAACATCGGCATCGGCGGTTCCGACCTGGGGCCGGTGATGGCGTACGAGGCGCTCAAGGCGTACCGCGACGGCGGGATCAGCTGCCGTTTCGTGTCGAACGTCGACCCCACCGACATCCACGACACCACCGCCGACCTGGACCCGGCCAGCACCCTGTTCGTGGTGGTGTCGAAGACCTTCTCCACCCAGGAGACCCTGGCCAACGCCCACCAGGCCCGGCGCTGGCTGCTGGCCGGGCTCGGCGCCGACGACGAGGCGGTGGCCCGCCACTTCGTCGCGGTCAGCACCAACGCCCAGCGGGTCGGCGACTTCGGCATCGACCCGGCGAACATGTTCGGCTTCTGGGACTGGGTCGGCGGCCGGTACTCGCTGCCCTCGGCGGTGGGCCTGTCGGTGATGCTGTCCATCGGGCCGCAGCGCTTCGACGAGCTGCTCGCCGGCTACCACGCCGTCGACGAGCACTTCCGCACCACCCCGCTGGCCGGCAACGCGCCGGTGCTGCTCGGGCTGCTGAACGTCTGGTACACCAACTTCCTCGGCGCGCAGACCCACGCGGTGCTGCCGTACTCGCAGTACCTGCACCGCTTCCCGGCGTACCTACAGCAGTTGACCATGGAGAGCAACGGCAAGTCGGTACGCACCGACGGCCGGCCGGTGTCGTACGACACCGGGGAGATCTTCTGGGGCGAGCCCGGCACCAACGGCCAGCACGCCTTCTACCAGCTGCTGCACCAGGGCACCCGGCTGGTGCCGGCGGACTTCATCGGGTTCAGCGAGCCGAACCACGAGATCGGCGACATGCACGACCTGTTCATGTCGAACTTCTTCGCCCAGACCGCGGCGCTGGCCTTCGGCCGCACCGCCGACCAGGTCGCGGCGGAGGGCACCCCGGCGGAACTCGTACCGCACCGGGTGATGGCCGGCAACCACCCGACCACGTCGATCGTGGCGGACCGGCTCACCCCGGCCACCCTCGGGCAGATGGTCGCCCTCTACGAGCACATCGTCCTCACCGAGGGCGCGATCTGGGACATCAACCCGTTCGACCAGTGGGGCGTCGAGCTGGGCAAGGTGATGGCCAACCAGCTCGCCCCGCTGCTCACCGGCGACCGGGCCGACCTAGACAGCCTCGACTCCTCCACCGCCGCCCTGATCCGCCGCTACCGCACCCAGCGCGGGCGGGACTGAGAGGTTGATCAAGAGGTTCTGGTCACGATGCGCCGGTCTGCATGACCAGAACCTCTTGGCCAACTCATCGAAACCGTCACCAACGGCATCGCGGGCAGTGCCGGCGCCAGCCTGCGGACAGTGTGGATCCGCGACGGGTGTCGTTGTAACGCCTCACGATTTCTCTTGACCTGCCAGCCGGAAGTCGCCACCGCCCCGGCTGCGGCGTTCGCCGTTCGGTTGTCTTTCGGTCCGTTCTGGCCCAATGGGTCACGTGCGGGTACCCGGGCTCCCCCTTGTCCGGGTACCCGCTCCGAAGTGGAACGCGACCGAGGAGCAGCGCATGCGGAGCACCATCGACAACGCCGCCGTACGCGGGCTGGACGCGGCGGGCGGGCGCGCCGACGACACCCGGCTGCTGGAACGGACCCTGTTCGAGGTGAAACGGGTCATCGTCGGCCAGGACCGGCTGGTGGAGCGGCTGATGACCGCGCTGCTCGCCCGCGGCCACTGCCTGCTGGAGGGGGTGCCCGGCGTCGCCAAGACGCTCGCCGCGGAGACCCTGGCCACGGCGGTGGGCGGCAGCTTCGCCCGGATCCAGTTCACCCCCGACCTGGTGCCGTCGGACATCCTCGGCACCCGGATCTACCGGGCCTCGAAGGAGAGCTTCGACGTCGAGCTGGGGCCGGTGATGGCCAACCTGGTCCTCGCCGACGAGATCAACCGGGCGCCGGCCAAGGTGCAGTCGGCGCTGCTGGAGGTGATGGCCGAGGGGCACCTCTCGCTCGGCGGG
Organism: Micromonospora craterilacus; assembly: GCF_003236315.1. Classification (GTDB taxonomy): domain Bacteria; phylum Actinomycetota; class Actinomycetes; order Mycobacteriales; family Micromonosporaceae; genus Micromonospora; species Micromonospora craterilacus. The sequence continues at coordinate 11,894 of NZ_POTY01000135.1, read as the reverse complement.
CGGACCTACCCGGTGCCGACCCCGTTCCTCGTGCTGGCCACCCAGAACCCGATCGAGTCCGAGGGGGTCTACCAGCTGCCCGAGGCCCAGCGGGACCGGTTCCTGATGAAGATCGTGGTCGACTACCCCACCGACGACGAGGAGCTGGGCATCCTCTACCGGATGGGCACCAGCACCCCGGCCGCCCGTCCGGTGCTGGACCCGGCCCGGCTGCTGGCGTTGCAGGCCCGTGCCCGGGAGGTGTTCGTCCACCATGCCCTGGCCGAGTACGTGGTGCGGCTGGTGCTGGCCACCCGGGATCCGCGCCGCTTCGGGCTGGCGGACGTGGCCGCGCAGCTGGCGTACGGGGCGAGCCCGCGCGCCACGCTCGGCCTGGTGGCCGCGGCCCGGGCCCTGGCGCTGCTGCGCGGACGCGAGTACGTGCTGCCGGCCGACGTCCGGGAGGTCGCCGGCGACGTGCTCGCCCACCGGCTGGTGCTCTCCTTCGACGCGGTCGCCGACGACGTCGACCCGGGCGAGTTGGTGCGACGGGTCTTGGAGGCCGTGCCGCCGCCGCAGATCGCCCCCGCGCAGGAGGACCAGGGTCCCGGCCTGGGGACGGCGGCATGAACCAGACCTCGACCAGCGTCGGGCGGCTGGCGCCGCACCGCCGGCTGCGCCGCCTGGAACTGACCATCACCCGCCGCCTCGACGGGCTGCTGCACGGGCAGCACCTGGGCCTGCTGCCGGGGCCGGGCAGCGAGCCGGCCGGCAGCCGCGAGTACCGCCCCGGCGAGGACGAGGTGCGGCGGATGGACTGGTCGGTGACGGCGCGGACCACCGTGCCGCACGTGCGTACCGTCGACGCCGACCGGGAGCTGACCACCTGGACGCTGGTGGACGCGACGCCGAGCATGGACTTCGGCACCGCGGAGCTGGAGAAGCGAGAGCTGGCGGTGGCCGCGGTGGCCGCCGTCGGGTTCCTGACCGCCGGCACCGGCAACCGGCTGGGCGCGCACGTGCTCGGCGACGCCGGGGTACGCCGGTTCCCCGCCCGTACCGGGCGGCACCACCTGCTCCACCTGCTCCGCACGCTGCTGGAGGTGCCGCGCGGCCGGCCAGCCACCCAGCCGGTGCCGCTGGCCGACGCCGTCGACGGGTTGCGCCGGTCGGCCGGCCGGCGCGGCCTCGCGGTGGTGGTCTCGGACTTCCTGGACGGCCTGCCCGACGAGGGTGTGGCCGGCGCGGACGCCGCGCCGCCGGACTGGGAACGACCGTTGCGCCGGCTGGCCGCGCGGCACCAGGTGCTCGCCGTGGAGGTACGCGACCCGCGCGAGCTGGAGCTGCCCGACGTCGGGCTGATCACCCTGGTCGACCCGGAGAGCGGACGCCGGCGAGAGGTCTCCACCGGCAGCCGCAAGCTGCGCGAGCGGTACGCGGCGGCAGCCGCCGCCCAGCGGCTGGCCGTGGCCCGGGCGCTACGCCGGGCCGGCGCGGCGCACCTGCCACTGCGCACCGACCGGGACTGGATCGCCGACATCGTCCGACATGTGCACGCCCAGCGCCGGCTGGCCCGCGCGACCCGCCCCACGAACGGAGATGCGGCGTGACCTGGGAGTCTCCGGAACGTCTGTGGCTGCTGGCCGGGGTGGCCGCCCTGATCGTCGGCTACCTGCTGAGGCAACGCCGGCACAGCCGGTACGCGGTCCGGTTCACCAACCTGCGGCTGCTGGACAAGGTCGCACCGGCCCGCCCAGCGTGGCGCCGGCACGTGCCGGCCGGTCTGTTCATCGCCATGCTGGCGCTGCTGGTGGTGGGCTTCGCCCGCCCGACCGACGAGGTACGGGTGCCCCGCGAGCGGGCCACCGTCATCGTGGCGGTCGACGTGTCCCGGTCCATGCTCGCCGACGACGTACCGCCGGACCGGCTGGTCGCGGCCAAGGACGCGGCCCGGGAGTTCGTCGCCGACCTGCCGGAGGAGTTCAACGTCGGGCTGGTCGCGTTCGCCGGCAGCGCGTCGGTGATGGTCGCTCCCGGCGGCGACCGGGACACGGTCGCGGCGGGCATCGACCGGCTCGACGAGGGCGTCACCGCCCTCCAGGGCACCGCGATCGGGGAGGCCATCCACGCCGCGTTGGAGTCGATCCGCACCCTGGACGCCCAGGCCGCCGACGAGCCACCGCCGGCCCGGGTGGTGGTGCTCTCCGACGGCGCCAACACGTCGGGACGCGACCCGGCGCTGGCCGCTGCCGACGCTGTGCAGGCGGGCGTGCCGGTCGACACCATCTCCTTCGGCACCCTCGACGGTCGCATCGGCGGGGGCCAGGCGGTCCCGGTCGACGGGGAGACCCTGCGGGCGGTGGCCGAGCAGGCCGGCGGCGGCTACTACGAGGCGGGCAGCGGCGACGAGCTGCGCGAGGCGTACGCCGACATCGGCTCGTCGGTCGGCTACCGGACGGAACGGCAGGACGTGTCGGCACGGTTCATCGGTGGCGGGCTGGTGCTCGCCCTGCTGGCCGCCGCCGCCTCGATGTTCTGGTTCTCCCGCCTGCCGTGAGCCGCCCGGCGCCGGTCCGCGACGGCCTTCTCTCTCCTGCCTCGACGCCCTATCGAAGGGACATCGCCATGACGAGCACGATTCCGGGCCTGGGCGAGACGCGCGGGCCGCGGTTCGTCTCCCCCGACCTGGCCCCCCATCGACCCGCCGGGGCCCCGGCGTTCGTACCCGTCACCGCGCCGGGCGGACCCGACACCACGCCGGGCGGACCCGACACCACGCCGAGTGGGAGCAACCCCACGCCGGCCGATCCGGCCGATCCGGCCGGCGGCTCGTCGCGGTGGCCCCGGCTGCTGCTGGCCGGACTGACCCTGGTGGCGGTGTCGGCGGGTGCGGGCGGCGTCGCCGGGCACTACGCCGCCGGCGAGGACCCACCGCAGGCCGTCCTGGGCGCGCCACCGGCCGGCGCAGCGCCGGGCACCGGCGCCGATCTGGTCGCCGCCGCTGACCGGGTGCTGACCGGAGTGGTGTCCGTGCAGGTATCGTCCGGCGGGCGGGGCGCCTCCGGTTCCGGGTTCCTGATCGACGACCGGGGGCACGTCGTCACCAACAACCACGTGGTGGCCGAGGGCGGCACGATCAACGTCGTCGGCCAGGACGGCCGGCGGCTCACCGCGCGGCTCGTCGGCCGTGACCCGGGCACGGACATCGCCGTGTTGCGGGTCGAGCGAGGCACGAGCCTGCGCCCGCTGCCGTTCGCGGCGTCCGGGCAGACCCAGGTCGGGGAGCCGGTGCTGGCCGTCGGTTCGCCGCTGGGGCTCTCCGGCACGGTGACCGCCGGGATCGTCAGCGCGCTGGACCGGCCGGTACGGCTCGGCGGCGGTGCCCGGCAGCCGGCGGTGCAGACCGATGCGTCGATCAACCCCGGCAATTCGGGCGGCCCGCTGGTCAACGGCCGGGGCGAGGTGGTCGGCGTCAACACCGCCATCGCCACACTGGAGGGCAGCGGCAACATCGGCATCGGCTTCGCCATCCCGATCGACCGCGCGGCACAGGTGGCACGGGGGCTGATCGCGAGGGGATAACTGGAACATGCGGCTGCTCGTGGTGGAGGACGAAGAGGATCTGGCCGGCGCGCTGCGGGTCGGGCTGGTCCGGGCCGGCTACGCCGTCGACCTCGCGGACGACGCGTCGGCGGCGTACGAGTTGCTGCGGGTCAACGCGTACGACCTGATGTTGCTGGACGTCAACCTGCCCGACGTGGACGGGTTCGCGGTGTGCCGGGCGATCCGCTCCGGTGCGGTGGTGGTGGCCGGCGGGCCGGATCTGCGGGTGTTGATGCTCACCGCCCGCGGGGCGCTCGGCGACCGGGTACGCGGCCTCGACGAGGGCGCGGACGACTACCTGGTGAAACCGTTCGCGCTGGCCGAGTTGCTGGCCCGGGTGCGGGCCCTGTTACGCCGGGACAGCGGCGGCACCGGGGCGGTGCTCACGGTGGGGGCGTTGCGTCTGGACGTGGCCCGGCACGAGGCACGGCGGGGCGCCCGCCAGTTGCACCTGACGCGCAAGGAGTTCGGGGTGCTGGAGTACCTGATGACCCGCCCCGGGCAGGTGGTGCCGGCCGAGGAACTGCTGGAGCACGTCTGGGACGCCAACGCCGACCCGTTCACCGAGACGGTCCGGGTCACCGTGGGCACGCTGCGGCGCAAGCTCACCGGCGACGGCGACGACCCACCGATCGAGACGGTCATCGGCCGCGGCTACCGGCTGCGGGAGGTGGCGGGATGAGCGAGCGTCAGCCGCAGGTCGGCGCCGAGCGGTGCGAGGTGGCGGCGTGAGTATCTTCCGGTCGATCCGGTTCCGGCTGACGGTGCTCTACTCGACGCTGCTGTTCGCGCTGGCCGGGGCGGGGCTGGTGGTGGCGTACGTGGCGGTGGACCGGGCGGTCGACCCGAAGCCGATCACCGAGCGGTACCAGGCCCACTTGTACAAGAAGAAGGCCGACGGCCGCACGGTGGCGACCGGCACCACCATCGAGGTGGCCGAGGTGCAGCAGATCGAGGACGAGGTGAACCTGCGGCTGTTGCAGACCGTCAGGGACTACTCGCTGATCGCCCTCGGTGGGCTCTTCGTGGCCAGCCTCGGCATCGGGTGGGTGCTCTCCGGTCGGGCGTTGCGTCCGGTCGGCGCCATCGCCCGGACCGCCCGGGAGATCCAGGCCACCGACCTGTCCCGCCGGATCCGGCTGGCCGGCCCGCGCGACGAGCTGCGCGACCTGGGCGGCACCATCGACTCGATGCTGGACCGGCTCGACCACGCCTTCCGCGCCCAGCGGCAACTCATCGACGACGCCTCGCACGAACTGCGCAGCCCGTTGGCGATCATCCGGGCCAACCTGGACGCCTCGTTGACCTCGCCGGAGGCCACCGAGCAGGAGCGTACCGCCGCGGTGGCGACGATCGACCGGGCCACCACCCGGATGTCCCGGCTGGTCGAGGACCTGCTGGCCACCGCCCGCCGGGACGCCGACGCGATGGCCGACACCGACGTCGACCTGAGCATCGTCGCCCGGGAGGCGGGCGAGGACTTCGCCCCGCTGGCCACCGGTCGTGGGCTGCGCCTGCGGTACGCGCTCGGCGCGGATCTCACGCTGATCGGGGACCCCGACGCGCTGCGCCGCGCCGGCGGGAATCTGTTGTCCAACGCGGTACGCCTCTCCCCGCTGGGCGGCGCGATCGACGTGGCGACCGGCCGGGTGGGCGGCTGGCTGTGGCTGGCCGTCGTGGACGAGGGGCCGGGCATCGCCGAGGACGACCAGGCGCGGGTGTTCGACCGGTTCTGGCGCGGCGAGACCGGTCGGGGCGGCTCCGCCGACCGGCGCACCGGGCTGGGGCTGGCGATCGTCCGGCAGATCGTCGAGTCGCACGGCGGACAGGCGGCGGTTTTCTGCCGGCCCGGGGCGGGTAGCACCTTCGTACTCTGGTTGCCGGCCGCCGACCGCGCCGACGACACTCCACCGCCGGCCAACTCGCCGATGTGATCTCGCGACGGGTGATCTGTCACGCAACTGTCATCCAACCGTGCGGTCGACTCCAAGGTCGTTGCGCAAGGTAGTGGTCGATCGGGACGGCGCGTCGGGTCGCCGGCGTCGACGACGAAGGAGACCGCTGTGGTGATGCCGTGGCCCTGGCCGATGCCCGACGACCACTCCTTCCGCGCGCTCTGGGACGAACCGCAGGACCACGACGAGGATGTCCGCCTCGCCGCCCTGGTCGCCCAGCGGCTGAGCGCCGACTGGACGACCCGCCGGCAGCAGATCACGGTGATGGTGCAGAACCGCGTCGTGATCCTCACCGGCCTGGTCGCCGGGGCGGATCACCGGCGGGCCGCCGGTGAGCTGGCCTGGGATGTCGAGGGCGTGGCGGACGTGTGCAACGCCCTGCGGCTGGCCGGTCACCGGCGCAGCCGCCGTTGATCTCCGGCCCGCCCGCGCCGCCTGGCACCGGTGGCGCGGGCGGGCCGGACGCAACCTTCCCCGGTGCCGCAGCCGCCCTGGCGGCCGGCGGCGACGATGTCCGGTCAGGTGTCGGCGCCGCTGGTCGCCGTAGTGTCCGGGTCGGCGGTGCCGAGTTGCGCGAGCGCCTCGGCGCGGCTGCCGGCGACGCGGAACACCTCGTCCAGGCGGGTGACCCGGAGGACCTGGCGGATCAGTGGCGAGGCCGCCGCGACGCAGAGGAGCGCGCCACGGTCGGCGGCGTTGCGGTGGGCGCGGGCCAGCAGCCCGAGCGCGGTCGAGTCGATCAGGTCGGTCCGGCCGAGGTCCACCACGACGTGGCCGCCCATGTCGGCCGCGTGCCGCAACGCCCTCCGCAGGGTGTCGCCGGTGTCGAGGTCCACGTCACCGGCGACGGTCACCACGGTCACGTCGCCGAGGTGCTCGATGCCGAGGATGCCACCGGGTACGCCACCGGCGGCCGGGCCGAGCCGGGTGCAGTGGGCGCAACGGTGCGGGCCGGCGGCCAGCGGGGAACCGCTCCAGCCGTGTTCGGACACCAGGTTCCACACCACCTCGCCGTCCGACGGCGCGCGCGGGCCGGCGACGGTGTCACCGCAGCTGTCACAGGTCAGGGTGACCAGGTGGTCGTCCAGGACGACGGCCATACCGTGCTCCTTCCCACGTCGGAGTGGTCGACCCCTCACCCTGCCGGCGGCAGGTGGCGGGCACCGCGCGGACACGTGACGGTTGGGTGACGAATCGACTTCCGGCTGCTGGCGGGGTCGGATGGCCGACGACGGGTGGGCACCTGCCGCCGGACCTGGGAAGATGCACGCAAGGAGATCGACCGATGACCGTACGCGACGGGAGGTCGAGTGATGCGGAGCGGGTTGCCCACCGACGAACCGGTCGGCACGCTGGACGTGGTGCACCGGTTCCGGGGGCCGATGCCGACCGGGGTGACCGTCTCGCACCACGGACGGATCTTCGTCAACTTTCCCCGCTGGGGCGACGAGGTTCCCGCGACCGTGGTCGAGCTGCGCCGCGGCCGCGAGGTGCCCTTCCCCGACCTGCGCTGGAACAGCCCGTCCCGCGACGACGATCCGTCGGCGTTCGTGTCGGTGCAGAGCGTCGTGGTCGATCCCGCCGACCGGCTCTGGGTGCTCGACACCGGCAGCCCGATGTTCCGGCCGACCTCGCCCGGCGGTCCGAAGCTGGTCCGGATCGACCTCGGCACCGACACCGTCGCCCAGGTGATCACCTTCCCGCCCGACGTGGCGCTGCCCACCACGTACCTCAACGACGTGCGGTTCGACCTGCGGCGCGGGGAGGCCGGGCTGGCGTACGTCACCGACTCCGCCGACGCCGCACCGAACGGGATCATCGTGGTCGACCTGGCGAGCGGTACGTCCTGGCGCCGGCTGCACGACCACCCGTCCGCCAAGGCGGAGCCGCTGTCGGCGTTCCGCCCGGTGGTCGAGGGTCGCCCGTTCCTGGTCCGTCCTCCAGACGGGCCGCCGCAACCGGTGGGCGTCGGCGCCGACGGCATCGCGATCTCCGCCGACGGCTCCCGGCTGTACTACTGCGCCCTCGCCTCGCGTCGCTGGTTCAGCGTCGCCACCGATGCCCTGGCCGACCCCACCCTCGGCGACGAGGAGGTGACCGCGACCGTGGTCGACGAGGGAGACAAGGGTGGCGGCGCCGACGGCCTGGAGTCCGACGACGCCGGCCGGCTCTACCTGACCAACTACGAGCACAACGCGGTGGTGCGCCGACGCCCGGACGGCGAGTACGAGACGGTCGTGCACGATCCGCGGCTGCTCTGGCCGGACACGCTGTCCGTGGCCACCGACCGGCACCTGTACGTCATCGCCAACCAGGTGCACCGGCAACCACCGTTCCAGCGCGGACGCGACCTGCGGCGCAAGCCGTACGCGCTGTTCCGGACCCGGATCGACGCGGGTCCGGTCCTGCTCCGGCCCTGACCGGCGCGGCACCCCGATCGGGTGGCGCTGACCGCCGGGCGGCCTGCCACGACGGCCGCCCCGCGTAGCGTCGAGGAGCAATGGCCACGAGGTGAGGAGCGGGTCGGTGACCGAGCCGGAGGAAGAGCGCGAGAAGAGCGCGAAGACCGATCCGGTGCTGTTCTCCCCCGACGGCGACCCGCACCACAACCCGGCGCAGGCGCCGCAGCCGGACGAGCACCTGTCGGTGCTGTTCTCCCACGACGGCGAGACCGACGTGGTCGACGACGAGCAGTAGACCGCGGCGAGCAGGGGGTGCTGCGGGGCGGACCGGTGGCGTTGCCGGCTGCCCCGCCGGCGCTTGCCACACGCACCCGCCAGAACTGATAATCATCGATGTTCCTGAGCCGGACGAGATCGGGCACCGGGCAGCCCTCGATCGGAACACCACCGTGTCCACCTTCCGTCCGGAGGCTCTGTCTCAATGAAAATGGCGATCAGACTGTGGTGCGCCGCTGTGGCGGCCATCGCCCTGACGGCGCTGGCCGCGCTGTCCGTCCCCACCCCGGCGTCGGCGGCGGCGCTGACCGAGGTGACCAGCTTCGGCACCAACCCGAGCAACCTACGCATGTACCTCTACGTACCGGATCGGGTCGCGGCCCGGCCGGGCCTGCTGGTGGCGGTGCACTACTGCACCGGCACCGGGCCGGCGATGTACTCCGGCACCCAGTTCGCGTCCCTGGCCGACCGGTACGGCTACATCGTGATCTACCCGTCGGTGACCCGCAGCAGCCAGTGTTTCGACGTCTCCTCCCCGCAGGCACTGCGGCGGGGCGGCGGCAGCGACCCGGTGGGCATCATGTCCATGGTCGACTACGTCCGGCAGCGCTACCCGGTCGACCCGGCGCGGATCTTCGCCACCGGCGTCTCGTCCGGCGCGATGATGACCAATGTGCTGCTCGGGCTCTATCCGGACGTGTTCGCCGCGGGCGCCGCCTTCGCGGGGGTACCGTTCGGCTGTTTCGCCACCACCAACGGTTCGGAGTGGAACAGCGAGTGCGCCAACGGGCAGGTCGTCCGGACTCCGCAGCAGTGGGGTGACCTGGTGCGCAACGCGTACCCGGGCTACACCGGACCGCGTCCGCGGATGCAGACCTGGCACGGCACCAACGACGAGATCCTGCGCTACCCGAACTTCGGCGAGCAGATCAAGCAGTGGACCAACGTACGCGGGCTGAGCCAGACTCCGAGCTACACGGACAGCCCACAGGCCGGCTACACCCGTACCCGCTACGGCGGCACCGGCGGCCAGGCGCCGGTCGAGGCGATCAGCATGCAGGGCGTGTCGCACAACCTGCCGGTCGACGCCGCCCAGGCACTGCGCTTCTTCGGCCTGGACAGCACGCCGCCGACCAGCCCGCCGCCGACCTCCACCCCGTCGCCGACGATCACCCCCACCACGCCACCGCCGACGACGCCGCCACCGGGCACGGGCTGCCGGGTCGGGTACGCGGTCAACGCCTGGAACACCGGGCTGACCGCCGAGGTGAACATCACCAACACCGGCAGCACGGCCGTCAACGGCTGGAGCCTGGCGTTCACCCTGCCCGGTGGGCAGACCATCACCAACGGCTGGAACGCGACGTACTCGCCGACCTCCGGCGCGGTGACCGCGCGCAACGTCTCCTACAACGCCACCATCGCCGCCAACGGCTCGGTCAGCATCGGATTCCAGGCCAACCACACCGGCAACTCCGGCCGTCCGACCTCGTTCACCCTCAACGGGACGCCCTGCTCGGTCGTCTGACCCCGGCCTGCGCCGTCCCACCCGGCGCCCGGGTGTGGTGCCCGCGCGGTTCGTTTGCCGCGCGGGCACCGACGCCGGCAGCTCGCGCTCCACCGACCCGCATCCGGAGGAACATCGCATGCTGCTCAGGACATCGAAGAGACGCGCGCGCCTCGGCCTGGTGGCCGCCGCCACGCTGGCCCTGCTCGGCACCGCCACGGCGGTCGCGCCGCCGAGCGCGCAGGCCGCCACCGTCGACCCCAACGCCACCTACGTCTTCGTCAACCGGCATAGCGGCAAGGCGATGGACGTGTGGAACTGGTCCACCGCCGACAACGCCCCGATCAACCAGTACGCCCGCAACGACGCCGCGGTGCAGCAGTGGCGCTTCGTCGACGTCGGCGGCGGCTACTACCAGATCCGCTCGGTACACAGCGGCAAGGTCCTCGAAGTGCCCAACGCCAACGACGGCGTCCAACTGGTGCAGAACGCGGCGGTCAGCGGCAACAACCGCCAGCACTTCCGGCTCGCCGACTCCGACGGCGGCCACGTCCGGTTCGTCAACCGGCACTCGAACAAGGCCCTGGACGTGTGGGGCTGGTCCACCGCCGACGGCGGCATGATCTCCCAGTACCAGGACGTCAACGGCGCCAACCAGCAGTGGCGGCTGGTCGTCCTCGGCGCCGCGAGTGGCTGCGGCAGCGGCGCGTTCCAGGCCGAGGCCGTGCTCAGCGGCGGCACCTGGACCGCGCGCAACGGCGGCAGCACGGTCTACACCGGCGGCGACCTGCGCGCCGCCGTGCAGGCCGCGGTGAACAGCCTCAGCGCCGGCCGGACCAGCAAGCAGCGGGTCGTGGTACGCGGCTCCGGCTCGATGAGCGCCGGCTCCCGCATCTCGCTGCCCAGCTACACCACCATCGACGTGTGCGGCACCATCAACGTGACCGGATCCGGCTCCGGTGACCAGGCACCGATCTACTCGCGCGGCACCACCCAGGTCGAGGTGCAGAACCTCGCCGTCACCGGCTCCCCGTTGTACGGCATCTTCATGCGCAACGTCACCAACGTGATCCTCGGCCAGATCGACATGCGGCTCTCCAGCGGGCTGGGCGTACGCATCGACAACCGCGGCGACACCAGCCAGTGGACCCGCAACGTCCGCATCGACAACGTCTACGTCTCCGGTGCCAGCTCGCACGCCGTGGAGACGTACGGCGTGGACGGGCTGACCGTCGGCACCGTGACCGCCCGCAACGTCGGCGAGTCCGGCTTGCTGCTCAACGAGACCATCAACGCGACGGTGACCACGGTCGACGCGGAGAACGCGGGCACCGGCACCGGCTACGCGGCGTTCCGGATCGCCAACCGGGCCGGCCGGGTCGGCTCCGCCTACCCGATCAACATCCGGGTGGGCACCGTCCGGGCGCGTGGTGGCGGCCGGGGCGTCTTCTGCGTCTCGGAATCCGGCGGCACGGCGATCAACCGGGTCGACATCGCCAACACCGGCAACAACGCGATCCTGCTGGAGAACTGCTACGGGGTGGACATCGCGGCGGGTGGCGGCACGATCAGCGGCGGCGGTGAGGTGCGGCTGGCCGCGCGTACCGAGTTCCCCGGCAACCGGGACCTCACCCTGCGGAACTTCACGCTGGTCAACAGCCGGATCGTGGAAAACCCCTGCGCGACCAACCTGACCATCAGCAACATCACCCTGAGCAACTCGACCATCAGTCGCTGCTAGTCAGCCGCTGGTGATCGATGGGCGGGCTCGGCGTACGCCGAGCCCGCCCATCGATGAGTTGGGAGACCGGTTAAGAGGGGCCCCTTCCTATGCACGAGGCGTTAAGAAGGGACCCTTCCCCTCATCTCAGCTGGCGCTGCAGGTGGGGGTGCCGGTGGGGGGATTACCGTTGCCCTGGAAGCCGAACTCGGTGCTGGTCCCGGGGCTGACCGTGCCGTTGTAGCTCATGTTGCGGAAGGTCACGTTGCCGCTGCTCCCGCTGGGCTGGGCGTTCCAGGTGTTGACGAGGGTCGTGCCGGACGGCAGCCCGAAGTTCACCGACCAGCGGCTGAGCCCGGCGGAGCCGGCGGTGACGCGTACCGTGGCGACGAATCCGCCGGTCCAGGTGTTCAGCGAGACCGACGCGGTGCAGGCACCGCTGGGCGGCGGGG
>NZ_POTY01000134.1 GCF_003236315.1 Micromonospora craterilacus | reverse complement strand
CAGGGGTCGGGCGGGTGGCCGGCAGGTCGCGGCCGTCGAGGGACTTGATCCGGTCGGGCAACTGAGTGGATCCACTCAGTAGGGCGAGGTCATCACGAACGGTGCTCTGGCCCACCCCCAACGCCGCGGCGATCGCCCGCTGGGACATGAACGCCGCCCGCAGGATCTCCACCGCCTGTTGCCGCAGCACCGTCGGCACCTTGAGCCGCTCGGCGCCGAACTCAGCGTCCAGGTACGACTGCCAGCCGCTGTATCCAAGGGTCTGCCAGTCGCGGCGTTCCCACGCCAGCGCGAGCTCCGCCACCGTCTCCAGGAACGTCCGCATGCCCTGACGGATCCTCGCGGCGCGGGCCCGTGCGACGTCCTCGGTCGACTGCTCGGTCAGCTCGACGACGTCGGCGGTCACCGCGCTGCCCTCCGGGCGTACCGGTCGCCGCGGCGGCGGGCGCCGGCCTCGGTCCAGCACCAGCCCATCACCGCCTGGCCGGGAGACGAGGCCAGCACGGCCCAGGACCAGCGGCGTCGCCACCATGGCCGCCGCGTGTCTCGCTGCGGTTGGAGCGGGGCAGCCTTCCGCCTGGTCCCGGTCATCGTCCACCGGCCAGCCGGAACGGGGCGAGCGCGGTGGTCAGTTCGGTCACCGCGTCGCGGACCTCGTCGGACCAGTCGCTGCCCTCTTCGCGGAGCTGGTCGACGAGCCGGTCGGCGGCCGTCTCGACCTTGGCCAGCCGGGAGTACAGGCGGCGGATCTCGGCGGCCATGGCCGGGATGTCGGTGTGGGCGTGCCCAATGAAGACGGCGTCGGCGCAGCTACGGGGGTACTCGCCGACCCGGCCAGTCAGGGCGATCACGTCACCGGCGTCGCCTGGCTGGTCGGTGACGACGGCCTCGTGGACACCGGGGATCCCGCGGACCTCCGCGTCGCCGCGGTGATCCCATCGGCCGGGGGACGTCGCCGCGTGCCGGGCCAGGATGGCGTCGAGGTCCAGCGGCGGCGGGCCAGCCTGCTTGGCGGTGGGCTGGGTGGGCATGGTGGTCAGTCCTCTCGTTCGCCGAGGATCGCGGCGTCGCGGGCTCGTGCCGCGGCGGCGAGCGCCGCGGGCAGGGGTTTCGATGCGGGCCGGGCCCGCGGTGGCGGCGGGCGGTGGTTGACGTCGCCGGCCTCACCGACCCGCAGGCAGGTACGGCAGGTGAGCCGCTCGAAGTGGTCCGGGCCGATGTCCGGATCCGGGTCCCACTTGGTGCAGTAGCGGCGCTCCGGGCTACGGGCCATCGGTGCCGTCCTCGGGCAGCTGGTCGAGCAGGGACGGGCCGTCGAGGCCGGCGCGGTCGCCGTGGCCGGTGAGGCCGGGCAGCGGGACGGGAGCCGACCGGGCGCGGGCCTCGGCGCGGAGTACGCGCCAGCAGCCCTCGCCGAGACGCCGGGCCCGGGACACGGGGGTGCGCAGCTTCCGGGCGCACTTGCGGCACCTCACCTCGGTCGGCTCGTCGGTGGTCATCGCGGGTCGAGCTCCCGGTGGTGGTGGGGAGACTGCTCGTGCGCGGCGCGGATCTGCGCGGCCGTCTGGCCGGGCCGGCCGGTGCACACCAGCCGGCAGCGGGCCGACGGGCACCGCCACGTCAAGGGCTCGGGCAGACCGCCGTGGTAGACCGGCTCGTCCGGGCTGCAGGAGAACCAGCGCTCACGCTCGGAGCCGTGCCGATCGGAGACGTAGCGGATCCGCGCCCGCACCTGGGCCAGGCGGGTGACCTCGCCGCGGCGCCACCGGCCGAACGCGTACACCCACACCGGGTCGCCCACGGTCAAGGTGGCGGCGGTCAGCGGCCGATCCGGGGGCTCCGGCGCGGCCACCGCCGTGCGTGGGGCGGTCACCAGTGGCCACCGTGGTCAGGCTGCCGGCCGGCCCGCAGCGCCTCGGTCACCGCGGCCGAGCGCGCGGCGACGTACGCGGCGTAGCGGGGGTTGACCAGCGGACGATGCCAGTCCGGCGGCGGTGGTGCCAGCGGGGCCGGCACCACCGCGCGGGCCCCCGCCCACCGGTCCCACCGGTCGGCCCACAGCAGTAGCGCGATGCGGGTCAGCAAGGCGACGCACACCGCGGCGAGCACCACGGCGGCCGCCGTTTCCGGCCGGCTGGTGACCAGGTCGACGCCGGCGACGGCCAAGGACATGAGCAGGTCAAACATTGGTCACCGCCTGCCGGGCGGGGGTGGTCGCCGGGTCGGGCAGCATCCGCCACATGTCGAGGGTGACCAGCACGATCTGCGGGTCGGTGTCGTCGACGCAGCGCACGACGAGCCTCTCGTGGCCGTTGCACGCCTCCACCACCCGGGCGCCGGCGGCGGCGAACAGCTCGTCGACGAGCACGGTGCGCGGCTCGCGCTGCCCGTCCCGGAGGACCGGCTCCGTCCACGTGTGCCGGCCCATCGCCGCGTCGCGCTCGTAGTGCCAGCCGGCGCCGGCGAGGCGGGCGCGGATGACCGACATCAGCGACTGCGGCGCCGGGACCGCTGGGCGTGCGGGCGGCGGGGCCGGCACGGGCTGCCGCCCGGTCAGCGTGGGGTCGACCGTGGCCCAGCTCATCGGGCACCTGCCTGCGGGCACGTGGCGTCGGCGCACTCGTACTCGACCGGGTCGTGCGGGGACATGGCCAGGCCGGTCGTGGCGCCGCAGCGGCGGCAGCGGCGGAGCGAGTCCAGGGTGGCTGCGCCGGCGGCCGGCGCCGCGGGCGACACCGGCACGGGCACGGGCGTGGACTTCGCGTCGCCCGACCGGGGGTGGGCGGCGGACATCTCCACCTCCACCGGCGGGTTGAGCTCGTCGGCGCCGCCGTAGCGCCAGGTCGCGCGCAGCCCGTAGTCGGACTTGGTCACCTCCACGTCCAGGACCGCGGCGACCCGGCGCACCGCCTCCGGGGAGTCCAGGCCACCGCCGATACGCAGGGTGTAGCGGGGCAGCGGGAAGTGCTCGTCCTCCTCGGCCAGCTGCGCCAGCCGGCGCAGGCACTCGATCTGCTGCGCGCGGTGCGCCCGGGCACGTGCCCGCGCCGCAGCCTGCTCCACCAACTCCTCGTCGACGAGGTACAGCGGCACGTCGATGGGGTACTCCGCGTACGACGGGCCCGCGAACACCACCCCGACCCACCGGCCGTCCTCGGACTGCTCGACGTAGCGGACCTCGATCCCCGGCGCGTCCACGTCGCCGGTGGCCACCCACATTCCCGGCTGCAGCTCGCCAGCCGGCACCGGCGGCGGCGCCGACTGGTTCTCGGCAGCGATGTGGCGGTCCAGCAGCTCCGACGCCCTGTCGAGGCTGTCGAAGCCGTCGAAGGTGAGTCCGCAGGCGCATGCCGCCCCGGACTCGCCGGGCTCGTCGCCCTTCCAGAACGAGGCCATCCGGTGCCCGCCGGCGGCCGTCTCGTCGTCGGCGGCGACCGCCTGGAGCACCGCCGTGTCGGCGTCCCCCGGCCGCCGCCACTCGCCCGTGGCCGCCTGCTCGACGAGGCCGCCCGGGTTGACGACGCTGTCGTCGCCCGCCGGCGCCGCGGTCTGCTCGACGACGGGGGCCGGCCACTGGTCGCGGCGCAGCCGCATCAGCCCGAGGTGCGCCACCCTGGCCTCCTCCGACGAGGCGAACTGGCCGGCGATCGTCGGCCCGAAGTGCGCCGTCACCTCGGCCATCGCCGCGTCGTGGGTGCCGTGCGTCACCGCGTACCGGCCCGCGTACGCGGACCCGTCCGGGAACGTGAACCACCAGGAACGCGGCTCGTCCTCCAGAACGGCACCCGGTGCGCTGCCGTCGGACACCTGCTCCGGCGCGGCCTGTAGATTGGTCGTCATCTCAACTCGATTCCTTCCGGGACCTGGATCGATGTCTGGGTTGGGATTCCGGGGCCACGGCGCTGCATGCCGTGGCCCCTACTGCTTGCCGATCAGCTGGCCAGCCACACGACCAGCTGGACGACCCCGGCGATCACCACACCGGCGCTGAGCGCCATGCACGCCAGCACTCCGATGCAGCCGACGTAGCCGCGCATCTCAGTTCGTCGGCGGCTGCGGGTGCGGCGGCGGCGGAACCGGCGCCGGCGGACGCGGCGGACCCGACATGGCGAGACTGCGGTTGGCCTTGTGTACGATCCGGCGGCGCTGGCGAGCCGTCCGCCGGCTGCCGGTCTGCTTGCGGTACCGGTCCTCCCGCTGTTCTGCCCTCAGCGGGGCCGCGGACGTGGTGTGTGCGCCGGCGTCAGCCGCCGTGGCTATGGAGCGTTCGTGGCCGCGGCGCGTGAAGTCGAGGTTCGCGGACAGGCTCCGGCCGGGGCCGCTGGTGCCTCCGCCTCCGCCGTCGGGGTGCGTCATGCTGCCTTCCTTCCTTTCAGGTTTCGGGATGCGATGAACGCCTCCGCCGCCTCTGGCGCGACACGGAGACGGGCCCGGCTCGAACCGGGACGGGATAGGTCGGTAGCCGCGAGCTCGCCGGCCCAGATGGCGCGATAGACCGTCATCTTGTCGACGCGCCACCGGGATGCGACCTGCTTGACAGTCATCAAGTCGCCCACGCTCAGGCCACCTTGTTGACGATGCAGAACAGGTCGCCGAGCGCCGGTGGTTCGTGACCGTGTTGGCGGAGGGTGTCAGCGTGCCGCCGAAGGGCGGTGATGGTCTGGGCCATGAACACCTCGCCGATGACGCCCTGTCGGGCGCGGCGGACGGTGCGTTCGGTGACCCCGGTCGCCGCCGCGATCTTCGCTGCGGTGTCGCAGCCGATCGCGGCGAAGAGCTCCGTGTGGCGCGCGACGTCCAGACGTATCCCGGCCGTGTCCGGCCCTACTGTGTCATGGATGTCCGTACTCATGTGGGACAAGCTACTAGGACATGCGAGTCATAGCAAGCGTGTCCGGTCAGTTTCTGGCCAGGTCCTTTACCCGGACATGCGTGACCGCTAACCTGTCATGCATGTCCGACTCCAATACTCGCCGTAGGCGCGGAAGAGCGATCCGCAAGGGTCAGCGGGTCGTCAACTCATCGCAAAGGCGCGGCCAGAAGAGCCGCACCCGGGTACGCCGTCGGGCCGCTGGCCCAGCAATCAAGACCGCGTACCGTACGTTCCGCCTCCTACGGGCGGACACGCATGTCCGCTACCCTGACGGCGTGGCAGAGCGCAGCGTCAACCGCGAAACCTGGGCGGCCTTCATCGCTGACGCCATCCAGCACTACGCCGGCGGCAACACCACCCGCTTCGCCGATCTCGTCGGCGTCAAGTACAAGACCGTCCGCCGCTGGCTCACCAAGGAAACCGACGTCTCCGAAGAGAGCATCCGCGCTGTCGGACGCGCGCTCAGCATCAAGCCCTCCGTGCTTCTGGTGCGCGTCGGCCTCTACGACGCGACCGAGGTCGACGCCACGCCAACCCCCGAGCCGGTTGCCGACGACGACCCCGCCCTACGCGAGATCCTCGAAGCCGACGTGCCACCCCACGTCAAGCAGCGGCTGATCCAGCGCCTCCAGCAGGTACGTGCACGCGACGCCGAGCGGCAAGCCGACGAAGTCCGGTGGTGGATCAACCAGGCCCGCGGGGCGTGATCCGTGGCCTGGATTCGCCAGCTGTCCTCCGGAATGTGGGCAGCCACCGTCAGGCTGCCCAAGGGCAGCGACCCTGACCGCGTCACCGAGACACACCGCCTCAAGGGCACCGTCACCAAATGGGCTGCCGACCTCGAAGCCGACATCCGCAAGGGTGACTGGATCGACCCGCGCGCCGGCAAGAAGACGGTGGGGGAGTGCTGGGAGAAGTGGGGCGCCACCGCCCGACGCCTGGAGCAGGCCAGCCGCCGGCGCGATGAGTCCCACTGGCGGGTGCACGTCGCTCCCCGCTGGGCCGAGGTGCAGATCGGCACGATCCTGCGGCCGGACGTCACCGCCTGGGTCGTCGAGATGGAAGGCACCCACAAGGGCACCTGCCGCAAGCGCGACACCTGCTCCGGCTGCAAGCCACCGGTCGGCGCCGCCACCATCGAGGGCGCCCTCGGCGTGCTGCGGTCCGTGCTCGACCTGGCGGTCGACGCCCGGCTCATCCGCGTCAACCCGGCCCGCGGCGTGAAGCGGCCGAAGCGTGACGCGCACGTCGACAGGATCCTCGACCCGGACGAGGAACAGCAGCTCGTCGACGCGCTCGATCGGATGTTCCCCGGGCGGGTCGACGCCGGCTTGTTCGTGTCGCTGATCGCCGATACCGGAATGCGGTGGGAAGAGGCCGCCGCGATTCCGCCGGAGATGATCGGTACCCGGAAGAAACGCATCCACATTGCATGGGTGATGGAGCGGGATGGCACCTGCCGGCCCTATGCGAAAAGCGACGCCGGAAACCGCACGGTCACGTACGGGGAGCATCTAGCGCAGCGGATGACGAAAGCGAAACTCTCCGCCCGAGAAGTGGCCGGGGCCTTTCCGCCGGATGGTCCGACCCGGCTGGTATTCACCTCTGAGAAGGGCGACCAGCTGCGCTACTCGAATTGGCACCGGCGGGTGTGGACGCCGGCGCTGCGTGGGCTTCCGGAGCGGCCGGTGGTGAAGGGTCACGCGTACCGGGCGGCGATCGCCGGCGCCGGCCTGGAGGACCCGCAGCCGACCCCGCACGATCTGCGGCACATGTTCGGTACGCGGCTGGCGGACGAGGGTGTGCCGCTGCACGACATCATGGCGCTGATGGGGCACGAGGACATCCGGTCAGCGCAGCGCTACCTACACAGCCGCGAGGAGAGGTTCGACCGTGCCCGGCAGGCGATCAAGCGTGCTCGGGCCGCCGGTTCGTGAGTCACCCATGAGTCATGATCTTGAGACGTCCTGATATTCGCGCATACTCGCGCATACTGTTTTCGGCAGGTCAGAGCGGGTGCGCTGGCTCCGCCGCAGGTCAGCGGGGGTGTCCGGCATTCATTCACACCGAAGAGGTCACTGGTTCGATCCCAGTATCGCCCACCGTAAATACTCGCAGGTTAAAAGCCCGTGACCGGAAGCTCCGGTAACGGGCTTCTGGCCATTGACCCCTTATTTTGGGAGCAGATTGGGAGCAGCCCGCTCCCTGATCAATCACCATCGTGCTCGTGCCCTGACAGTGAGATCCACATCGTGGGAGCTTGGTGCTCTGCTGGTGCTCCCTTGTCACTGTGCTGTGCGGGTGGGGGTTCGTGCCGGCCCCGGTGCTGACCAGTGTCTTTCGCGTCGCCTGATCTGGATCATTGTCAGGGTGCCGGTCTGTGGGCTGGTGGGTGATGTCTACTGTGGTCAGGGTTGTGGATCAGGCGGAGGGCTTCGACAGCCGCCCTGCAGTTTCTCTCGACTGGAGCGGAGGGGTTTAGGCGCTGTGCTGGTAGCCCTGGCCAGTCTGACGCGGCGTCCATCTCCTCAGAGAACGCTCGTAGGTATTTCAGGTATCGCGGCGTCACGGTCTGAGACGATTCGATGCGCGGCAAGGCGATCTCAAGTGCTGCGCCGGTGCTGAGTTCGACCGCCATGCAGGGCTGGGCGTCTTGGAGTGCTCGGACAGCGTCGGCGAGAAGTGCTCGGACGGCTCCAGGTTTCCAGCATTGATCTTCGGCGTGCGCGCGGGCGGAGGCGTAGACGGTCTTCGGCCCTCGGTCGACGAGATGCACGTGAGGTTGCCGTCCGTTCGCCCAATGAAGATTGTTGACCCGGTCGGTCATCGCGGTCATGAGTGCTGTGGCAACGTCCAGCTCGCTGCTGCTGGTTACCCAGGGGTCGAACTGTTCGGGGGCGGTGATGGGTGCGAGGTATCGCCAGAGCGGCTCAGCGACGTACGCCTGTGCGCTGCCGCAGGTGAGTGCGTCGGCGAGGTGTCGGATGAGGGTGGTCTTTCCGCTGCCATCGATCCCGTCGACGAAGAGGATCATGGCTGCATGGAGTCGTCTTCGACGAGTCGTTGTGCTGCCATGAGGGCGTTCGGTACGCGCGCGGCGAGCCGTTCTGCCTGTTCGATGTCGCCGGCGCCGGCACGTCGGTAGGCGTCGTAGTCGCCCAGCAGCATGCTCAGCTGGCCGCCTGGCCAGTCACGCAGGGTTTCCGCCACCTCCGGAAGCCGTAGGGGCGCGTGCGGATCCCGGTGGGTGACTAGCAGCCGGGCGGCGCTCGACAGTGCGGACAGGACCCGGCGCGCGGTGTCCTGGCGTCCTGATGCGGGGTCGCGGCTCGCAGCGAGACGGACGAGGGCGAACTCGCGCAGCGCGGCGATGTCACGGGCGAGATTAGTGGCGTCTGCGGTGACGGTGGGTGTGGGGGCGACGCCTGCGATCACGGCGGTGTCGAGTCCGACTCGGCGCAGCACCGCGCGCATTTTCATGTCGTACAGGTCGCCTAGGCGACGGGTGTCGCGTCCGTGGGCGTCGGCGAAGTGTAGCGACGTCCGTTGGCTGTAGCGGCGCGAGACGTTGGCGATGGTCTCGTCGAGCTTCGTCGCCGCTGGTGATCCCGTAGGCAGGTTCCAGGCGACGAAGTCGACGTCGCTCCAGTCGTCGACGAAGTCGCCGCGTGCGGCGGATCCGCACAGCCCCACCCCAGCTTCCGGATACCCGGCGAGGACGGCCTGAGCATCTGCTGCCACCTGGGTGACCAGGTGGCTGAGGTCCTGGCTGAACGGCAAGGGCCGGGCGGCGCGCCACGCGATGACGGCGAGGGCACGATCAAGTACCTGCTGGAACTGGGCGTGAGTGGCGGCCTGTCGGGCGGCGGGGGAGTCGAGCCAGCGGGCTTCGACGAAGCCTTCGTCTCGGGCCGGGGTGGTGGCGGTCGTCGTAGCCGTGAAAAGAAACCAGTCGACGGTCTTCACGGCGGGTGCGCCGTCGTTGTCGGTGAAGGTGTACGCCTCCTGCCCGAGGTACCCGCTGTAGTGCGTGTCGGCCAGGCCGGCTTCCTCGGCCACTTCCCGCTGGGCTGCCTGAAGCGGTGCTTCGCCCGGTTCCAGGCGGCCCTTCGGAGCGACGGTCTGTCGTTCGCCGGTTGTGCGGACCTGGTCGAGGAGCAGGAACTGAGGGGCCTTCAGGTTGCCGGTGGTGACGACGGCACCGGCGGAGGCGTATCGACGGATCATGGCTGGGTGCCTCCCGGGGCTGCCTGGATGGACTCGAACGCCGCGCGAAGACGAGCCCTGAAGGTGACGATGTCGGCGCTGTTGTCGATCCAGTGATCGGTGATGACGCGCCAGGTGGGGAGCTGTTCGTGTACTCGCTTGCGGTCGTCCTTGCTGCGGATGATTCGCTGAGCTTGAGCGGCACTTATCCCTCTTGCCTCCGCCAGACGCCTGACTCTGACGGGCAGCGGTGCGGTGATGAACATGATCGCGCATCGCGCCGGCCACGCCCGCCTCACGGCGGCGGCGAGGGTGACGTCGATGAAGCTTTCGACTGCCAGCGGTGTTTCGCCGCTGCTCTCCAGTTCGAGGAGCTTGGCGATGAACTCGTCATACTCGAAACCCTCCCGCGTCTGCGCGCCCTCGTGGTACGTCTCCCGTCCCGAGACGAGTCGTACAAGGACTGTCCGGATCTTGACCCGACGGGCACCCAGCGCGGCCAGGTACTCGCCGGCGCTCGATTTTCCCGCCTCGCTGGTGCCGGCAAGCAGCAACATCGGGGGAGTGGCGTGGCGTGGTCGCATCAGCCCGCCTTCGCTATCCGACGAATCGCCGAAGCGACGCTCGCAGGCAGTTCATGTGGCCGGCCGATGCCGAGGCAGATGATCGGAACAGCGGCCAGTACGTCGAGCGTTTCCTCGTCTCGGCTCGCTCCGTCGAGGCGTCCACGGATGCTGACATCGTCAGGCGAGGAGAAGATGGAGACGTGATCCAGCATTGGGTCGCGCAGCTTGGCTTCATGGTCGGTTACTGCGGCACGCAGCAGGTCACGGCCCGCGAGGCCGGCTGGCTCGCACAGCTCGCCTGCTCGAAGACCGTGATCCGGAATGACGATGAGGCTCAGCGGCACTGGCCGGCTCTCGTCCACCGCTGCGGCGGGAAGATCCCCCGGATAGAGGAGACGCGTGGTGGCGCCGGGAACCAGCAGCGGCGCCATGTCGGCTCGTACATGCCAGGGCAGGGTGGGCATCGGCACGACGCAGGGCTGGCCACTGCGGAAGACGGTGAAGGCGAACTCGTCGACAATGAGACTGCCTCCACGGGCGGCGATGCCTAACGCGAGGGAGGTCTTGCCCTGGCCGCGTCCGCCGTCCAGCACGGCGATGGCGGACCTTCCCCCGTCCATGGTCACCGCGCTGCCGTGCAGAAGTGCCAGCTTCCCACCGCTCATGGCCGCCATGGACCGAGCCGCAGCCTGCAGTGTCCCGATCTCAAGGGTGGTCTGGCCGTCAGACGCGCTTGCAGCGAGTTCGAGCAGGACCTCACCGGCGCGCGGGTTGACGGTCAACCGGGTCCGCTGCCCACCGCGCACGTGCATGACCTGGGTCGCCAGCGTCGTCGTGTGGGGTTCACGGGTGAGCCGGGCGACGAAATGCCGTAGCGACCGGGGCGCCGACTCCGCGAGGCGAATCTCCAGTGCGCGGTTGTCGATTCTCAGGAGACTCATCCTCACTCCGGAGGCTTGCGGAGGACGAGCCACATGGAGTACCGACGGTGCCTGCCGCGTAACGAGGGCGACGGTGTCGAAAGGACACCGTCCTCGGAGGTCACGGTCGCGTGCTTCCGGATGCCGCAGGCCGCCGTGAGGAGGTAAAGCTCGCGAGCGGTGGTGAGGTGGGCAAAGCCGGGAGACGCAGCGCTGGCCTTGTTGGCGAGATAGATGATGTCGCGGGCGGGCAATGGCTGCGACCCGGTGCGACCCTGGCCATGCCATCGGGCGGCGCGCGCCCACAGATCCAGGATGTTGGCGATGCGGACAAGCCAGAACCTGCCGGCGTAGTGCCAGTTGAACGTCTCCACGAGGACGGTGCCGCCCGGGGCGCACACCCGCCACAGTTCGCTTAGGGTCTCTAATCGCTCCGTCTCGGTTGCCAGCGCGTTGAACGAGAAGCGGAGGCACCACACCTGGTCGAAGCTGCGGGCTGGTAGCGGTAGTGCACTCATGCTGCCGTGCACGAAGGTGCCGTTCGGCGATCCGGCACGGGCCGCGGCCAAGGCCGCCTCGTTGATGTCGACGCCGACGATGCTGCCGCCGAGACGGGTGATCGCCCGTGTCAGGCGACCTGCGCCGCACCCTACGTCGAGGATCCGCGTGCCCACGCTGAGCTTGTGGTAGAGCCTTTCTTCACACCGGCGTAGCGGTGCCATGCTGTAGAACGACGTCTCACCCGCGTAGTGCACCTGGTTCAACGCGCGGATCATGGCGCCGTAGTCGATCTCATTGACTCCGCCATGGGTTGTCGTCATTCTCCAACCCTCACTGCCTGAGTTGCCGGATTGAATGCTGGAGATGCGGACGGAATGGTTGTCCGCATGCCCGGTTTCCACGGGCGTCCGTACCCTCATCGACGCGCGCCTGGTCGATGGTGGTTGCGCCCCACTGGTGGGCGAGTGACCCTATGCGTGCGTGATGTCTGCGTGGCTTGATGGTGATCGGAAACAACGGCCTGAGGAGGCGGTGTCATGGGCCAGACCCCGCGGGAACTCGAGCCGTCCCTATCCGAGCGCCACTTCTTCGGCGCTGAGCTACGTCGCTTGCGGGAGCAGGCCAACCTTTCGCAGGCTCGGCTGGGCGCCATGATCCGCTACAGTGCCGACCTAGTTCGTCGGGTCGAGACGGCAGACCGATTCCCGTCTCGGGAGTTCGTTGAGGCCTGCGACAAGGCGATGGCGACTGGCGGTGCCTTGATGCGGCTGCTACCGCTGCTCGAGAAGAGGCGGAACAGCGAGGGCAAGCCTTCAGCCGCCTCGCCGAGCAGCCAAATCGGTGTCAGCAGCTTCGTGCCGACGCCAGCGTCGGCGTCGTTGGCCGACATGGTCATCCGGGTTCCGTTCCAGCCAGGTGTCCTCGACCGCGCTGCCCTGGACTGGCTGAACACTCCGGCCGCTCACCCTTGGCCCGTGACCAAACGATCCGGTTCGCCTGACGGGGTCACTGAGGAGACGCTCTTCTCCGCCGAGACCGCCCTCGCGATGTTTCGGCAGCTGGACCACACCCACGGCGCCGGACGAGTCCATGCCCAGGTGCAGCGATACGTCGAAGGCGAGCTGAACCGGCTGCTCGCGAACAGCCCCGCCTCGGAGGCCATCGGCCGGCGCCTCTACACGCTCGCGGCGGGGTTCTTCGAGCTGTGCGGCTACCAGGCCGTTGACACCGGCGCCCGTGGTCTCGCCCAGCGTCGCTACCTACGCGCACTGAGGCTGACACAGGCCGCCGACGACCGCCTCTACGGCAGCTACCTGCTCGCCGTCAACATAGGCCACCTGGGGCTGCACTGCGGTTACCCAGAGCCGGCGCTACGGATGGCGCTCACGGCGGTAAGAGGAAGTGAAACCCAGGCGACGCCAGCCGTGCGTGCCGCACTGCACGCCGTGGTAGCACGCGCGCATGCCCGCCTCGGACACGAACGCGACTGCCTGGCCCACCTCGACGTCGCAGAGAGGCACCTGGGCCACAGCAGGCCCGATGATGAACCGACCTGGATCCGCTACCTCACGCCGGCGTATTTGGCGGATGAGATCGCACACTGCTTTCACGATCTGGGCAGACCACAGCAAACCCAACGGCACCTGAGTGACGCTCTCGCCGCGCTGAGCCCCACCCACGTCCGCCGACTCGCCATCGACACCGCACTCCTGGCGTCGTCGCTGGCTGCCGCCGGACACATCGATGAAGCGTGCGCGACCGCTCGGAAAGCGGTGGATTACGCCGCGAGGACCTCCTCGCACCGCTGCTTGCAGCGCATCGTCGAGGTTCAGGCCGACCTTGAGCCCTACCGGTGCGAACCGGAGGTTCGCGAGTTCGGCGAGTACGTCCGGCATCAGCTGCCGCTAGCAGCGGTGTGAATCGTTCACCGCAGCCGTCATCACCGCGTGGTAGTGAGCCAGTTCCGCCTCCAACGCCGTGCCCGCCTCTGCAGACGTCGCCACATAGTGACCGACATCGGGAAGAAGCAGCAGTTGGTGGGGCACATCGCGAGCGGCCAACTGGTCGGCGAGTACCTGGACATCCTCGACCACCGCGACGTCATCCGCAGTGCCGTGGATGAACAGCACAGGTCGCTGTACAGCGGTCGCCTGAACCCGCCCGGCACCGCCTCGCAGCCGCAGGGCATGTGCACGCTGGAACCGTGGCACCGTCTCTGCCCACCGATTCGGATCGACGATCGCTGACACGGCAGTAGCAGCGGCGAACGGGCCATTCTGCGCGACCGCGTGCAGCGCGGTATACCCCCCGGCGCTGGCGCCACGAATGAAAATCCGGCCCGGTATCGCCCGTCCTGCCGCCAGCAGGTGGGCCGCCACTGCCGTGCAGTCATCGACGTCGTCCAGGCCCCACCGGCCGTACAATGATTCGCGAAAGGTGCGACCGTACCCGGTGCTGCCGTGGTAGTCGACATCCACGACGGCGAACCCTCGGCTGGTGAAGAACTGCGCCTGCCAGTCCAGGCGCAGCAGACAGGAGGCGGTCGGCCCAGGATGAGCCCGAACGATCACGGGCGCCAGCCAGTCCGCCGTCGAGCCCGTCGGCGGATACACCAGGGCCAACACCTCGCGGCCACCTGCAACCTGGACCCGCAGCTCCGTTGGCGTCGACACCCGGGCACCAGAGAGTTCGACGTGCTCTGACTTGGCGAGCACCTCCACCCGCGGATTGTCATCAGCCAGGTGCACCAGCGCGACCTGCGGCGCAGCCGTCGGCGACGAGCCGATCAATCCCACCGTCGTTCCTTGCGCGGCCAGGTAGGGCTTGATCGACGTGTACGGGAGATCGACAGGGCGAACCGAGCCCCGAGGGTCGATGACGACCAGACGGTGCCGCGGGCCCTCCTGTACCGCCACCACGATTCGTCCATCGTCAAGGAAGTCATAGGACGTGTAGCCCAGCTCCCACGGCTCCGCGGCGCACTCACCCGCGATCGGCGCCACCGCCTCGACCTCGTGGCCATCCCACCGGAACAGGTTCCACCAGCCGCCGCGATCCGACACGAAGTACAACGCTCCGTCAGACCCCCACCTGGGCTCCACCGCCGACTCGCCCCGGCCGCCGGCAACCTTGACCGGGCTCTCGATGTGCCCCTGAGACGAATACGAGGCGACCCACAGGTCACAGGCGTCCCAGGGCATGTCGCGCTCGCCCCAAGCAGACCAGGCCAACAAGCCCGGACCCAGCCGAGGCGCACTCAGGAACCCCCTGTCCGCGATGAGAGTGCGTAGCCGCGGTGAGCCGGTGAGCGGCACCGCAACCAGTTCGTCTCCGCGCTCTGTCTCTCGCACCGCTAGCAACTCACCGTCGCCGACGGTCAGGTCACCCACCGATACCGGAGTGACCAAAACGAGTTCATCGCTATGGCGACGACTCTGGTAAAGGCCACCTGCACCGACGCACCAAAGCACCCCATTCGCGACAGCGAACGATCCGCCACCGTATGCGTGAACGTCGTTGGTGACGTCGAAACCTTCGGGGCTGATGTCACGCGTGCCCTTGTCGCGTGTCCACCGGGTCAGCGTCGCGACCCCACCAGCGTCGGGACGAGTCTCCAGCCAATACAGCGAGCCGTCCAATGCGCGGAGCTGGTCATAGCTCACAGAGGCGCGGACGGCGTCCGGCACCGAGACCGCGGCGATGCTATCCGCCAGTCTCACGGGCGCCTCCTTGAACGAACTCTGTGCCATGGCTACCGCCAGCGGCCCTCGTCAAACAGCCTCCGCCCGCGACGGACACAAGTAGCCCGAGCCCCCGCATCGCGGAACGTCCGAGACCTCGCGTAGGGCCGACTGTACGCCCAAACCCGCTGGCTCTTCCGCTTGGTGTCCTGTCCCGACTGCCCATCGGCCAGGCCCCTACTTGGACGACAACTTCGATGCGGACAACCGCCTCCGTCCGCATTACCGGTATCGACGGCGCCCTTCAATCCGAGCGACTATTCCCCGAGGCGGAGCCAGTTTGGGTTATTCGGTCATCGATGCTCGCCTGGAAAGATCGCGAGTTTCGGGCCGAACGCGACGCAATTAGGTGGGGGGTTAGCGCGAAATGGCGATCGCCAGGCACTCACCCCGGCACCTGCCGGTACCGGGACTGGCTTCATCTGCTAGCGGTCGCCGTCGGTCAGCAGCTATATGCAAGTCCTTGAAGGAGGCGTTCCTCATGCCGTCCGCAGTAATCCGTCCGACCGCCTCGCCTCCGCTGCTCGGGCACAAGTTGGGGCGCTGGTCAGCTGCTCGGCTCGCCGCCGCCTGTCCTCATGCCGCCATCAAGGACGCGGGAGGCACGGCATCGCACGCGTGGGGCTACGCGGTCCGGCGCGAGTGGCGCAACGGCAGCTCTGAGCACGGAAGGCGGTGGCCGTGCTCACCACACGGACATGTAGCAGTGCGGGTTAAGTGGTTCGTCCCCGGCGGCGAGCAACCGTCCAACCCATTCGGCATCGACTCCGACGGGGCGGCGAGCTACGCCCGCTGCAGCGGACCGGCGCTCAATGGCCACGGCGACGACACCGCTTTGCCAGCCAGTTTCCCCAGGAATAGGCGCACGCGCCGTACGAGCTTCGACCGGCCGGTGCCGGGCAGGGGCCTGTGTCAGCCTTCGGGGCAGGACGGGACACGGCGGTGAACCGAAGTCCTGAGCCCCTCCCCGAGGTCACGACCGGCACGCTGCTGCGACTCGATGCAGACGACTGGTCCTACGGGCGTGACCTCACCCCCGGTACTCCCGTGGCCGTCACCGTGGCGAGTGTCCGCGACTTGCCGAATCGCAGCGACGAGTGGGTCTGGGTGTTGGGGCATCGGCCGGAGTGCGATTACCCGCATGTCGACCGGCATCCGCCGTGCATGGAGGTGCGAGTCAGCGTCGACGTGCTCCGCCGTCACGCCTGCCCGGCATGACCGGCACCGACGAGGGCGACCGCCCCGCTGATCGCTTCGAGTCGGCGCGCAACACCGTGCTTCAGCACCGCAAAGACGGCACCTGCTTCCACTGCCAGGACCACGGATGCACGCAACACGCCTGGGCGATCGAGGAACTCGCCCGCCACCCCGGCGGCCGAAAGCTCCTTCGGCAGCTCGGGCTTCCCACCGACGAATCGACCCAGGAAGGCCAGCCGCGGTGAACACCACACCCCCCGGCGCAGCCCATGAACACATCCCGCCGCCCCGTGAGTACGCCGAACCGGTGGCGCCGAGCCGGCCGGTACGCGCCGTCGGCAGTGGCGCCACGCAGACCATGCGCCTCGCGGACGAGTTCTTCTACCTGGCGCACGACGACCAGACCGGCCGCCCCCGCCTGTTCGAGTCCGCGACGGCGCACGGCCTGGCTGCCGCGCTGCTCGGCGAGCTGTACGGCGAGGGCCGGATCACGTTCGAGGGCCGGCACGTGCGGGTTGTCAACGCCTCGCCGCCGACGGACTGGCTGCAACATCTGGTCCTCGACCGGCTGGTCGCCGAGCCGCGTCACACCGCGACCCGCACCTGGCTGGCGTTCCTCGGGACGACCGCCTACGAACAGGTCGCCACCCGCATGTGGCAGCTCGGACTGCTCCAACCGCAGCAGGTCGGCCGACTGTGGCGCCAACGCACCATCTACGTCCCCACCGACATGAACACCGCCGCCTGGTCGTGGGCCCGCCTCTCCTTCCAGCTCCGCAACTACCAAACGCTCAACGCCTTCGACCTGACCCTCGCGGGTCTGGCGGCGCATACCCAGCTCGATCCGATCCTGCTCGACGGCACACCCCTCGCGACCCGCGCGTTCCTCCGCCAGCAGGTCGAGCATGCCCCCCTGCCGGTCCGCGATCTCCTCGCCGATCTCGGTGCCGTCGTCGGCGGCGCCGTGCTGAGTCACCGCACCTCCTAATGCGGCCAACCCCCATCCATCCTCCTTTGCTGAGAGAGAACTGATGTCTCACTCGAAAACCGACACCGTGTCCGCCGTCCTCGCCAGGGGGCGGCTCGGTATTCCGTCGGTGGTGTTCTTCGTCATCGCCGCCGCCGCGCCGCTCACCGTGGTCGCCGGTGGCGCGACCACCGGGTACGCGGTCACCGGGGTCACCGGCATCCCCGTGTCCTATCTGGTGGTCGCGGCGGTGCTCGCCCTGTTCGCGGTCGGCTACGTGGCCATGTCGCGGCGGATCGTCAACGCGGGCGCCTTCTACACCTACGTCACCCGCGGGCTCGGCCGCCCGGCCGGCGTCGGCGCCGCGATGGTCGCCCTGCTGGCTTATAACGCGATGCAGATCGGACTCTACGGTGGGGCCGGCGCGGTCACCGCGCAGTTCCTGAACGACCGGTACGGCTGGCAGCTCACGTGGTGGATGTGCGCCCTGGCGGTGTGGGCCATCGTGGCAGGGCTCGGGGTCGCGCGGATCGACCTCAACGGGCGGGTCCTCGCCGTCGTCCTGGTCGCCGAGTGCGTCGTCGCGCTGGCCTTCGACGCGATCATGGTGACCCATCCGGCCGACGGGACGGTCAGCTTCGACACCCTTGCCCCGTCGCACGTGTTCGCCGCCGGTATCGGCGCTGCCCTGGTCACCGCGATCACGGGTTTTGTGGGCTTCGAGGGCACGGTGGTCTTCTCCGAGGAGACGAAGGACCCGCGCCGCACGATCGCCCGCGCCACGTACATCGCCGTGGCGGTCACCGGTCTGCTGTACGGGCTGTCCGCGTGGGCGATGTCGGTGGCCACCGGCCCGGACCGCATCGTGGAGGCCGCCCGTAGCGACGGCACCGACCTCATCTTCAACCTGGTGTCGCCGTACCTGGCCGACAGCATCATCACGGTCGCCCGGGTCCTGTTCATCACCAGCCTGTTCGCCGCGCTGCTCAGCTTCCACCACACGGTCGCCCGGTACCTGTTCGCGCTCGGCCGGGAACGGGTGCTGCCGGCCGTGTTCGGTCGGACCAGCCGCCGCACCGGCGCCCCGAAGGTCGGCTCCCTCGCACAGAGCACCCTCGCCCTCGCCGTGCTCGTCGGCTACGCCGTGGCCGGGGCGGACCCGATCGTGCACCTGTTCTTCTGGATCACCGTCACCGGCGGCCTCGGCGTGCTGATCCTCATGACCGTCACCTCCGCCGCCGTCATCGGATTCTTCGCCCGAACCACCCACACCGAAGGCCCCTGGCGGTCCCTCATCGCACCCCTGGGTGCCACGCTCGCACTCGGCGCAGTCCTCACCATCACACTCCGCGAGTTCGACACCCTCCTCGGCGTCGCACCCGACTCACCGCTGCGCTGGGCGTTCCCCACCGCCTACGCCGCCGCCGCACTCCTCGGCATCGCCTGGGCACTGCTCCTGCGCGCCACCAACCCCGACGTGTACGCGGCCGTCGGCCTCGGCGCGGACAGCGACACCGGCCCGCTGCGCGCCCCCGACGTCGTCCGCCAACCCGCCTGACCAGGGAGCTGCCGTGACCACCACCAACCACGACCTCGCCGTCCGCCTCGCCACCGAGGCCGACGCCGGACCGCTGATCGGCGTCCTCGCCGAAGCGTTCCACGACGGACCCCTCGCCGACTGGCTGGTACCCGACCCAGACGACCGACGCACCGTCTACTACCCGTACTTCACCGACGCCTTCCATCACGGTCTGGAGCACGGGCAGGTCTACACCACCGGCGACCAGGCGGCCGCCGCCATC
>NZ_POTY01000133.1 GCF_003236315.1 Micromonospora craterilacus | reverse complement strand
CCCCCGCCGCCTCGATCTCCCGCCGCGTCGTCCCGCCGTCGGCGGCCCGCAACGCCGTGACCGGCCCGTCTCCAGCAGGTTAGGTCGCCCTAACAAGGCGAGCGTATGGTGCCGGTCATAGACTCGTCCCGGCTGGCTTGTGAAGCATTTCACGAGCATGCGGGAGGAGGCGCGGATGACCGCGGTGGAGAACGACGCCGACGTGATCGTCGTGGGCGCCGGTCCCGGTGGGTCGGCGACCGCATACCACCTGGCTCGGCACGGCGTACGCGTGCTGCTGCTGGAGAAGACCGAGTTCCCCCGGGAGAAGGTCTGCGGTGACGGGCTGACCCCGCGTGCGGTGCGGCAGCTGATCCGGATGGGCGTCGACACCTCTCCCGAGGCCGGCTGGCTGCACAACCGGGGGCTGCGGGTGATCGGCGGTGGCCTCCGGCTGGAGCTGGACTGGCCCGATCTCGCCAGCTTCCCGAACTACGGTCTGGTGCGCACCCGGCTCGACTTCGACGACCTGCTCGTCCAGCAGGCGGTCTCCGCCGGTGCCAAGCTGCGCACCAGCGTCAACGTCATCGGCCCGGTGCTCGACCCGGACGGCCGGGTGATCGGGGTGCAGGCCGAGGACGGCCCGGACAAGGCCCCGGCCACCTTCCACGCGCCGCTGGTGGTCGCCGCGGACGGCGTCTCCGGCCGCTTCCCGCTCGCCCTCGGGCTGGCCAAGCGGGAGGACCGCCCGATC
Organism: Micromonospora craterilacus; assembly: GCF_003236315.1. GTDB lineage: Bacteria > Actinomycetota > Actinomycetes > Mycobacteriales > Micromonosporaceae > Micromonospora > Micromonospora craterilacus. Next base: position 18,394 of record NZ_POTY01000133.1, on the reverse strand, counting down.
GGCGTGGCGGTGCGCCGCTACTACCGCTCCGAGGCCCGGCACGACGACGACTACCTGGAGTCCTGGCTGGAGCTGCGGGCCAAGGGCAGCGACGCGCTGCTGCCCGGGTACGGCTGGATCTTCGGCCTCGGTGACGGCCGGGTCAATGTCGGGCTCGGCATCCTCAACTCGTCCTCAGCCTTCGGGAAGACCAACTACCGGCGGCTGCTCACCGACTGGCTGGCCAACACGCCGCCGGAGTGGGGGATGACCGACGAGGCGAACGCCGAGGGGCCGACCCTCGGCGCGGCGCTGCCGATGGGTTTCAACCGGGTGCCGCACTACACCCGCGGGGTCATGCTGGTCGGCGACTCCGGCGGCATGGTCAACCCGTTCAACGGCGAGGGCATCGCGTACGCGATGGAGTCCGGTGAGCTGGCCGCGGAGGTCGCGGCGCAGGCGCTGGCCCGGCCCGCCGGTGCCGAGCGGGAGCGGGCGCTGATGGCGTACCCGCAGGAGTTGAAGACCCGGTTCGGCGGCTACTACCGGCTGGGCGGGATCTTCGTGAAGCTGATCGGCCGGCCGGAGATCATGCGCGTGGCGACGAAGCACGGGATGCCCCACCCGACCCTGATGCGCTTCGTGCTCAAGCTGCTGGCCAACCTCACCGACCCGCGTGGCGGTGACGCGATGGACCGGGTGATCAATGCGATGACCCGGGTCGCGCCCGCGGTGTAAGGGCGCGGGGCAGTCAAGGTCCACCCCCGCTGACGGTCAGCGGGTGGGACGTGAATAGTGTGAATTTCGCCAACGAACGAGGGCAGGGAAGGACGAGCAGGAGAAGAAGATGTCGCTCTCGCCTTACGTACCCATCATCGGGCTGTTCGCCCTCGCCGCGGCCTTCGCGCTGTTCTCGATAGCCGCCGCCCGTTTTGCCGGGCCCCGGCGCTACAACAAGGCCAAGCTCGAAGCCTACGAGTGTGGGATCGAGCCTAGCCCGCAACCGATCGGCGGAAGCCGGTTCCCGGTCAAGTTCTATCTGACGGCGATGCTCTTCATCGTCTTCGACGTGGAAATGATCTTCCTTTACCCGTGGGCGGTCTCGTTCAACGCCCTGCCGGTCTTCGGATTCATGGCCATGTTGATTTTCATCGGTGCGGTCTTCGTCGCGTACGCCTACGAGTGGCGGCGCGGCGGCCTGGACTGGGACTGAGGGAGGAACGGCAATGGGTATCGAGGAGAAACTTCCCGCCGGCGTCCTGCTCACCTCGGTGGAGAAGCTGGTCAACTGGTCGCGCAAGTCGTCGGTCTGGGGCGCCACGTTCGGCCTGGCCTGCTGCGCGATCGAGATGATGGCCGCCGGTGGCCCGCACTACGACATGGGCCGGTGGGGCATGGAGGTCTTCCGGGCCTCGCCCCGGCAGGCCGACCTGATGATCGTCGCCGGTCGGGTGAGTCAGAAGATGGCTCCGGTGCTGCGCCAGATCTACGACCAGATGGCCGAGCCCCGCTGGGTGCTCTCCATGGGCGTCTGTGCCAGCAGCGGTGGCATGTTCAACAACTACGCCATCGTGCAGGGCGTCGACCACGTGGTGCCGGTCGACATGTACCTGCCGGGCTGCCCGCCCCGGCCGGAGATGCTCATCGACGCGATCCTCAAGCTGCGCGAGAAGATCGGGCACGAGCCGCTCGGCCCGAACGGCCGCAAGATGCTGGCCGCCCGTGAGGCGCGCGGCGACGTGCCGGTGGTCCCGTACGGCTCGATGCCGTCGTCGTACCGCAACGACAAGGCCCGGCGGGCCGAGTGGACGAAGGCCGTCCGCGAGGGCCGCGAGGAGCAGCTGCGGATCGAGAACTGGATGAATGCCCAGAACCACCTCCAGCCGTACCGGGGGATCAAGTGACTGACGAGAAGCCGACCGCCGGCGGCGTACCGGTTCCGGTCACGCCGGCCGGGGCGACCAGCGGCGCGCCCGCCGAGTTTCCGCCGGCCAGTCCGGCCGGCCGGGGCATGTTCGGCAACCAGGGCACCGGTGACGTCTCCGGCTTCGGCGGCCTGGTCCGCCAGCACCGGACGATCGAGGACTCGCCCCGGCCGTACGGGGGCTACTTCGACGAGGTGCGCGACGCGCTGGAGGAGGCGTACCCCGCCTTCGGCGAGGCCATCGAGCACGTGGTGGTCGACCGTGGCGAGCTGACCCTGCACATCCGCCCGGAGCGGATCGCCGAGGTCTGCCAGGTGATGCGGGACGACCCGGCACTGCGCTTCGAGCTGTGCTCCTCGGTCTCCGGGGTGGACTACCTGGGGGCCGACGAGCGCCGGCTGCACGTGGTCTACCAGCTGACCTCGATGACCTACCGGCGGCGGGTCCGGCTGGAGGCCGCTGTCTCCGTCGAGCAGCCGCACCTGCCCAGCGTCACCTCGGTCTACCCGACGGCCGACTGGCAGGAGCGGGAGGCGTACGACATGTTCGGCGTCGTCTTCGACGGCCACCCGGCGCTGACCCGGATCCTCATGCCGGACGACTGGGAGGGCCACCCGCAGCGCAAGGACTACCCCCTCGGCGGTGTGCCCGTGGAGTACAAGGGCGCCGAGATCCCGCCGCCCGACAAGCGGAGGTCGTACCAGTGAGCGCGAGGAGTGCAGCGCAGCGGAGCCTCGCAGTCGCGAACGAAAGGCCGGCACCGTGACTTCGTCGAACTACGCCACCGAGCGCGAGACCGCAGAGGGCCGGGTCTTCACCGTCACCGGCGGGGACTGGGACGACGTCGTCTCGGGTGTCGACCCGATCAACGAGGGTCGGATCGTCGTCAACATGGGCCCGCAGCACCCGTCCACGCACGGCGTGCTCCGGCTGGTCCTGGAGTTGGAGGGCGAGACGGTCCGGGAGGCCCGCTCGGTCATCGGCTACCTGCACACCGGCATCGAGAAGAACCTGGAGTACCGCAACTGGGTCCAGGGTTCGACCTTCGTGACCCGGATGGACTACCTCGCTCCGATCTTCAACGAGACGGCGTACGCCCTCGCGGTGGAGAAGCTGCTCGGCATCACCGACGACGTGACCGAGCGGGCCAACACCATCCGGGTGCTCATGATGGAGCTGAACCGGATCTCCTCCCACCTGGTCTGGATCGCCACCACCGGCATGGAGTTGGGCGCGATCTCGATCATGCTCTACGGCTTCCGGGAGCGCGAGTACATCCTGGAGATCTTCGAGCTGATCACCGGCCTGCGGATGAACCACGCGTACGTCCGGCCGGGCGGGGTCGCCCAGGACGTGCCGGACGAGGCGATCGTCAAGATCCGCGAGTTCCTCAAGCTGATGCCCAAGCGGCTCAAGGAGTACGAGGACCTGCTCTCCGGCCAGCCGATCTGGCTGGAGCGGACGCAGAACGTCGCCGTGCTCGACGTGACGGCCTGCGTGGCGCTGGGCGTCACCGGGCCGGTGCTGCGCTCGGCGGGGCTGGCCTGGGACCTGCGCAAGACGATGCCGTACTGCGGCTACGAGACGTACGAGTTCGACGTGCCGACGCACGCCGACGGCGACGTCTGGGCCCGCTACCTGGTCCGGATGGCCGAGATCCGCGAGTCGCTCAAGTTGGTCGAGCAGGCGCTGGACCGGCTCAAGCCGGGTCCGGTGATGGTGGCCGACAAGAAGATCGCCTGGCCGGCGCAGTTGGCCATCGGCGTCGACGGCATGGGCAACTCGCTGGAGCACGTCGCCAAGATCATGGGGCAGTCGATGGAGTCCCTGATCCACCACTTCAAGCTGGTGACGGAGGGCTTCCGGGTGCCGCCGGGCCAGGTGTACGTCGGCATCGAGTCGCCCCGCGGTGAGCTGGGCGTGCACGCCGTCTCCGACGGTGGCACCCGGCCGTACCGGGTGCACTACCGGGAGCCGAGTTTCGTCAATCTTCAGGCCCTGCCGGCGATGGCCGAGGGTGGCCTGATCGCCGACGTGATCGCCGGCGGCGCCTCGCTGGACCCCGTCATGGGAGGTTGTGACCGGTGACCACGACTGTCTTCACGGACGAGACGCGGGCCCGGGCGCGGGAGATCGTCGCCCGCTACCCGGCCGACCGGTCCCGCTCGGCACTGCTTCCCCTGCTGCACCTCGTGCAGTCCGAGGAGGGCTACGTCTCCCCGGCCGGCGTGGCGTTCTGCGCCGAGGTGCTCGGCCTGAACAAGGCCCAGGTCGGCGCGGTCGCCAGCTTCTACACGATGTACAAGCGCCGGCCCACCGGTGACTGGCTGGTCAGCGTCTGCACCAACACGATGTGCAACGTGCTCGGCGGCCAGGAGGTCTACGACACCCTCGCCGAGCACCTGGGCGTCGGGCACGACGAGACCACCGCCGACGGGAAGGTCACGCTGGAGCACGCCGAGTGCCTGGCGGCCTGCGACTACGGCCCGGTGATGACCGTCAACTACGACTTCTTCGACGGTGTCGACCCGCAGACCGCGGTGGGCGTGGTGGACGAGCTGCGGGCCGGTGGCCGGCCTACGTCGAGCCGGGGCGCCCGCCTCTGCACGCTGAAGGAGATGGCGATCCAGCTCGCCGGCTTCGCCGACGAGCGCGAGGGCGCGGTCGCCGACGGCGTGCCGGGCGAGCCGAGCCTGCGCGGCCTGCGGCTGGCCCAGGAGCACGGCATCTCGGTGCCGGGCTTCGACCCGAACACCCCGATCCGCAGCGGCGACAAGCCCGCCCCGGCCACCCCGGCGAAGGCGGCGCCGACCGGCAGCACCGCACCCGACGTGCCGGCCCCGGACCGCAAGTCGCCGCAGCTGCGTACCGCCGAGACCCGGCAGCCGGACGCGAAGACCGCCGTGCCGGACGCGCCCGGCACCAAGGTCCCGGTCGACGGCCCGGCGCCCGGGCCGCGCGACGCCCAGACGGCGGAGGCCGCCGGGGTGGCGGCCAACAAGCCGGCCGCTGACGCCAAGCCTGCCGGCGACGACGCCGAGGCGCAGGAGCGCAACCTCAGGGAAGCGGAGTCCACCGGCCGCTCCGGTGACCAGGGCTCGGCGAACGACAAGGGGGCTCAGAAGTGACCACGCCTCGGCCGGAGACCCTGGCCAAGCTGACGCCGGTGCTCACCAAGCGCTGGCTGTCGCCCGACGCCTGGCGGATCGGCACGTACGAGAAGCTGGACGGCTACGCGGCACTGCGCAAGGCGCTCAAGGCGCACCCGGACGACCTGATCCAGCTGGTCAAGGACTCCGGGCTGCGCGGCCGCGGCGGCGCCGGCTTCCCCACCGGTCTCAAGTGGGGTTTCATCCCGCAGGGCGACGGCAAGCCGCACTACCTGGTGGTGAACGCCGACGAGGGCGAGCCGGGCACCTGCAAGGACCTGCCGCTGATGACGCACGACCCGCACTCGCTGGTCGAGGGCGTGATCATCGCGTCGTACGCGATCCGGGCCAACCGGGCCTACATCTACATCCGCGGTGAGGCGGTGCACGCCGCACGCCGGCTGCGCAACGCGGTGAACGAGGCGTACGCCAAGGGCTACCTCGGGCGGAACATCCTCGGCTCGGGCTTCGACCTGGAGCTGGTGGTGCACTCGGGCGCCGGGGCGTACATCTGCGGCGAGGAGACGGCGCTGCTCGACTCGCTGGAGGGCTTCCGGGGGCAGCCCCGGCTGCGCCCGCCGTTCCCGGCGACGCACGGCCTGTACGCCAGCCCCACGGTGGTCAACAACGTCGGCACCATCGCCAGCGTGCCGTACATCGTGCTAGGTGGCGCCGCCTGGTGGAAGAGCATGGGCACGGAGAAGTCCTCCGGGCCGATGATCTACTCGCTGTCCGGCCGGATCGCCAACCCGGGCCAGTACGAGTGCTCCCTCGGCGTCACCCTGCGCGAGCTGCTGGAGCTGGCCGGTGGGATGCAGCCCGGGCACAACCTGAAGTTCTGGACCCCGGGCGGGTCGTCGACCCCGCTGCTCACCGCCGAGCACCTCGACGTGCCGATGGACTTCGAGGGGGTGGCCGGCGCCGGCTCGATCCTCGGCACCACGGCCACCCAGATCTTCTCCGACCAGGACTGCCCGGTCTACGCGACCTACCGGTGGCTGGAGTTCTACCACCACGAGTCGTGCGGCAAGTGCACCCCGTGCCGGGAGGGCAACTACTGGATGGTCCGGGTCTACCGGCGCATCCTCTCCGGGCAGGGCACCCACGACGACCTGGACACCCTGCTCGACACCTGCGACAACATCCTCGGCCGCTCGTTCTGCGGCCTGGGTGACGGCGCCACCAGCTCGGTGACCTCGTCACTGAAGTACTTCAAGCAGGACTACCTCGACTACATCGAGGGACGGACCGCGCCGAAGTTGTCCGACAAGCAGTTGGTGGGAGCCCACTAATGACGGACGTAGCCAAGTCGACCGAGACGGTCACGCTCACCATCGACGGTGTCGAGGTCACCGCCCCGAAGGGGGCGCTGCTGATCCGCGTCGCCGAGCAGCTCGGCACCGAGATTCCCCGGTTCTGCGACCACCCGCTGCTGGCCCCGGCCGGCGCCTGCCGGCAGTGCCTGGTGGAGGTGGAGGGGCAGCGCAAGCCCGTCGCCTCCTGCACCCAGACGGTGGCCGACGGCATGGTGGTCCGTACCCAGCTCACCTCCCCGGTCGCCAAGAAGGCGCAGGAGGGGGTCATGGAGCTGCTGCTGCTGAACCACCCCCTCGACTGCCCGATGTGCGACAAGGGCGGCGAGTGCCCGCTGCAGAACCAGGCCATGTCGACCGGCCGCAGCGACTCCCGGTTCCACGAGCACAAGCGGGAGTACCCGAAGCCGCTGCCGATCAGCACCCAGGTGCTGCTCGACCGCGAGCGGTGCGTGCTCTGCCAGCGCTGCACCCGGTTCTCCGAGGAGATCGCGGGTGACAAGTTCATCGACCTGATGAACCGCTCCTCGGCCGAGGAGATCAACATCTACCGGGACGAGGAGTACGGGGCCGAGGGCGAGGAGGGCGATGTTCCCTTCAACTCGTACTTCTCCGGCAACACCGTGCAGATCTGCCCGGTCGGCGCGCTGACCGGCGCCCAGTACCGGTTCCGGGCCCGCCCGTTCGACCTGGTCTCCAGCCCGAGCGTGTGCGAGCACTGCTCGGCCGGGTGCGCCCAGCGCACCGACTGGCGCCGGGGCAAGGTGCTGCGCCGGCTGGCCGGCGACGACCCGCAGGTCAACGAGGAGTGGAACTGCGACAAGGGCCGGTGGGGCTTCCAGTACGCCCGCGCCGCCGACCGGCTCACCACCCCGCTGGTCCGCGACCAGCGCACCGGGGAACTGCGTGAGGCGTCCTGGAGCGAGGCGCTCAGCGTCGCCGCCGAGGGGCTGCGTGCCGCTCGGGACGGCGGCCAGGGTTCGGCGGTGCTCACCGGCGGCCGGCTGACCGTCGAGGACTCCTACGCGTACGCCAAGTTCGCTCGGGTCGCGCTGAACACGAACGACATCGACTTCCGGGCCCGCCCGGTCTCCCGCGAGGAGGCCGACTTCCTGGCCAGCACGGTCGCCGGCAACACCGACGTCACCTACACCGACGTCGAGAACGCACCGGCCGTGGTGCTGGTCGGCCTGGAGCCGGAGGAGGAGTGCCCGATCCTCTTCCTGCGGCTGCGCAAGGCGTACCTGAAGAAGAAGCTGAAGGTGTACGCGATCGCGCCGTTCGCCACCCGCGGCCTGGAGAAGCTCGGGGCCAAGCTGGCCCGGGTGGTGCCGGGCGAGGAGGCCGGCGTGCTCGCCGAGCACGCGACGGTCGCCGAGGCGCTCAGCACCGAGGGCGCGATCCTGATCGTCGGTGAGCGGCTGGCCACCGTGCCCGGTGGCCTCTCCGCCGCCGCCGAGGTGGCCGCGCGTACCGGGGCGAAGCTGGCCTGGGTGCCGCGGCGCGCCGGTGACCGCGGCGCGGTCGACACCGGCTGCCTGCCCAACCTGCTGCCCGGCGGGCGCCTGGTCACCGAGCCGGCCGCCCGCGCCGAGCTGGGCGAGGCGTGGGACATCCCGGCCGGGGTGATCCCGAGCCAGGCCGGGCGGGACACCGACGGCATTCTCGCCGCCGCCGCCGCGGGTCAGCTCGACGCGCTGGTGGTGGCCGGGGTGGACCCGGCCGACCTGGCCGACCCGCGGCTGGCCGAGCAGGCCCTGGACGCGGTGCCGTTCCTGGTCAGCCTGGAGCTGCGGGCCAGCGCCGTGACCCGCCGGGCGGACGTCGTGCTGCCGGTCGCGCCGGTGGTCGAGAAGGCCGGCAGCTTCCTGGACTGGGAGGGCCGGCTGCGGCCCTTCGACGCGGTGCTGGACACCGCCGCGATGACCGACGGCCGGGTGCTCGACGCCCTGGCGGCCGAGCTTGGTGTCCGGTTGGGCACCGGGGACGTGCTCACCGTCCGGCGCGAGCTGGGCGGCCTGCCGGCGACCCGGATGGATCGCCCGACCGTCCCCACGGTCGCGCCGGGCACCGTCCGCCAGCTCGGGTCCGGTGAGGCGGTGCTGGCGACCTGGCACCAGCTGGTCGACCTGGGCAGCCTCACCGACGGTGACGAGCACCTGGGCGGCACGGCCCGCCCGCCGGTGGTCCGGCTGGGCAAGGGCACCGCGGAGGCGCTCGGTGTCGCCGACGGCGACCCGGTGACGGTGGGTACCGACCGGGGGGCGCTGACCCTGCCGGCGGCGATCACCGAGATGCCGGACGGCGTGGTCTGGCTGCCCACCAACTCGCCCGGCGCGACCGTGCGGCGCAGCCTGGGCGCGACGTCCGGCGCGGTGGTGCGGGTCTCCGCACCCGGCACGTCCGAGCCGGTTGCCGCCGACGCGGCCGGCCGTCCGGGCCCGCTTCTCAACTCCTCCGGGGGTAACCAGTGAGTCAAACGCTCCTTGCCCAGGCGCCGTCGCTGACCGACTTCGGCCACGACCCGTGGTGGCTGATCCTCGGCAAGATCGTCTTCGCCTTCCTCGTCGCCCTGCTCGGCACGCTGCTCGGCGTCTGGTTCGAGCGGCGGGTCGTCGGCTTCATGCAGGTGCGGCCGGGCCCCAACCAGCTCGGCCCGTTCGGCCTGCTGCAGACGCTCGCCGACGGCCTGAAGATGGCCTTCAAGGAGGACATCCTCCCGAAGTCGGCGGACAAGGTCATCTACTTCTTCGCCCCGGCCATCTCGGTCATCTGTGCGGTCACCGCGCTGTCGGTGATCCCGTTCGGCCCGATGGTGAGCGTCTTCGGTCACCAGACGCCGCTACAGGTCACCGACGTGCCGGTGGCGGTGCTGGTGGTGCTCGCCCTCTCGTCGATGGCGGTGTACGGCATCGTGCTCGCCGGCTGGGCCTCCGGCTCGACCTACCCGCTCCTCGGCGGTCTGCGTTCCAGCGCCCAGCTGATCTCCTACGAGGTGGCGCTGGGGCTGTCCATCGTGGCCGTGTTCATGCTCTCCGGCACGATGTCCACCAGCGAGATCGTGGCCGCCCAGGGCAACGGCACCACGTTGACCCTGTTCGGCCTCGACATCTGGACGCCGGGCTGGTACGCGGTACTGCTCTTCCCCAGCTTCGTGGTCTTCTTCATCTCCATCGTCGGCGAGACCAACCGGCCGCCGTTCGACCTGCCCGAGGCGGAGTCGGAGCTGGTGGCCGGCTTCATGACCGAGTACAGCTCGCTGAAGTTCGCGCTGATCATGCTCAGCGAGTACGTCGCGATGGTGACCATGTCGGCCTTCACCGTGACGCTCTTCCTGGGCGGCTGGTACGCGCCGTGGCCGATCAGCGCCTGGTCGGGGGCCAACTCCGGCTGGTGGCCGCTGCTCTGGTTCTTCGGCAAGGTCATCCTGCTGGTCTTCGTCTTCGTCTGGCTGCGGGGCACGCTGCCCCGGCTCCGCTACGACCAGCTCATGCGCCTCGGCTGGAAGGTGCTGATCCCGGTCAGCCTGGTCTGGATCGTGGTTCTCGCCGGCCTGCGCACCATCGGCGACTGGGACACCACGAGCCGCTTGTACGCGATCGGCATCCCGGCCGGCATCGTGCTGCTCGTCGCGGTGTTCTGGCCATCCCGTAAGCCGCAGCCGCAGCCGACCCTCGCCGAGCAGGTCGAAAACCGGCCGCAGGGCAGCTTCCCGCTGCCCCCGATGGATCTGCAGGTACCACCGAGCCCGCGCACCCGGCGCATGGTCGCCGAGCGGGAGCCGGCCAACGTTCCCGCCGGCCAGGACTCTGAGGAGGTGTGACGTGGGCGCGATTACCGGAACGTTCAAGGGCTTCGGGGTCACCTTCTCGCACATGTTCAGGAAGGTCGTCACGACCGACTACCCGTTCACCCCGCCGACCCCGGCGCCGCGCTACCACGGGCGGCACATCCTCAACCGGCACCCGGACGGGCTGGAGAAGTGCATCGGCTGTGAGCTGTGCGCCTGGGCCTGCCCGGCGGACGCGATCTTCGTCGAGGGCGGCGACAACACCGACGAGCAGCGCTTCTCGCCGGGCGAGCGTTACGCCAGCGTGTACCAGATCAACTACGCCCGGTGCATCTTCTGCGGCCTCTGCATCGAGGCCTGCCCGACCCGGTCGTTGACGATGAGCAACGAGTACGAGCTGGCCCGGGACAACCGGCAGGATCTGATCTTCACCAAGGAGCAGCTGCTCGCGCCGCTGCTGCCCGGGATGGAGCAGCCGCCGCACCCGATGCGCCTGGGCGACAGCGAGAAGGACTACTACGTCGGCAGCCTGACCAATCCGGGCACCTCGGCCGGGGCCGAGCGCTCGCCGATGGGTCCGGGCCGCTACCAGGTGGACGAGCACCCGGGCGTCACCTTCCCCGGTGCCGAGCAGGCCGCCCAGCGGGCCGCTGCGGAAAAGGGAGAGACGGCATGACCACGTCGACGGTGCTCGCCGCCGCGGGTGCGGTCTCGACCGGCGAGGCGGTGACCTTCTGGATCCTCGCCCCGCTGGCACTGGCCGGTGCGATCGGCATGGTCGCGGCCCGCAACGCGGTGCACTCGGCGCTCTGGCTGGTGCTGACCATGCTCAGCCTGGGCGTGTTCTACGTGCTCCAGGCCGGACCGTTCATCGGCATGGTGCAGATCATCGTCTACACCGGCGCGATCATGATGCTCTTCCTGTTCGTGCTGATGCTGGTCGGTCGGGACGCCTCCGACTCGCTGATCGAGGTGCTGCGCGGTCAGCGGATCGCCGCGATGGGGCTGGGCGTCGGACTAGCCGGTCTGCTCGGCAGCGGGGTCTACCGGGCCACGCAGGGCAGCATCCCGGTCGGTCTGGAGCAGGCCAACGCGGGCGGCAACGTGCAGGGCATCGCCAAGCTGCTCTTCACCGACTTCGTCTTCGCGTTCGAGCTGACCGCGGCGCTGCTGATCACCGCCACCATCGGCGGCATGATCCTCGCGCACGTCGAGCGGCGCAAGGAGGACAAGCGCGATCAGGTGGCCACCATGAAGGCCCGCTTCGCGCCCGGCAACTACCCCGGCCCGAAGCCCGGCCCGGGTGTCTTCGCCACCTCCTCGTCGGTCGCCACCCCGGCCCGCCTGCCGGACGGCCGGCTGAGCGACCGGAGCACGCCGGACATCCTTCCGGTGCGGGAGCTGACCGCCGAGGAGACCACCCTGAAGGGCACGGAAAAGTGAGCGCGAGTAGTGAGCTTGCGAGCCCCGCAGTCGCGAACGGAAGGCCGGCCCGGTGAGTGACTTCTTCTCGGTCGAGCCGAACTACTACCTGGTCCTCTCCGTGGTGCTGTTCACCATCGGCGCGGCCGGGGTGCTGGTCCGGCGGAACGCGATCGTGCTGTTCATGTGCGTCGAGCTGATGCTCAACGCGGCCAACCTGGCGCTGGTCACCTTCAGCCGGATGAACGGTGACCTCAACGGCCAGATCATGGCGTTCTTCGTGATGGTGGTGGCGGCGGCCGAGGTCGTGGTCGGGCTGGCCATCATCATGGCGATCTTCCGCACCCGGCGCTCCGCCAGCGTCGACGACGCCAACCTGTTGAAGTACTAGAGGGGCCCACCGGTGGACGAAATCTTGACGTACGCCCAGGCTGCTCCGGCCGAGACCATCTCGTTCGGGACGGCCGACGGGCTGTTGAGCAGCGTCTGGCTGCTGGTGGCGATCCCGCTGGTCAGCGCGGCGGTGCTGCTGCTGCTCGGCAAGCGGGCCGACCGTTGGGGACACTGGCTCGGGGTGGCCGCGGTCGGGACCGCGTTCGTGCTCGGCCTGACCTACTTCTTCGGCCTGCGCAGCCTGGACAACAAGTCGGTCGAGCTGAGCCTCTGGGACTTCATCGCGGTCGGCGGCCTGCACGTCGACTTCGGCCTGCTGTTCGACCCGCTGGCCGGCGTGTTCGTCCTGCTGATCACCGGCGTGGGTTTCCTGATCCACCTGTACGCGGTCGAGTACATGGCGCACGACCCGGGCCGGCGGCGGTTCTTCGCCTACTTCAACCTGTTCGTCGCGGCCATGCTGCTGCTGGTCCTCGGCAACAACTACGTGATGCTGTACTTCGGCTGGGAGGGCGTCGGTCTGGCGTCGTACCTGCTGATCAGCTTCTGGTACACCAAGCCGGCCGCCGCCACCGCCGGCAAGAAGGCGTTCCTGATGAACCGGGTCGGCGACGCCGGCCTGGCCATCGGCATCTTCATCATGTTCGCCACCCTGGGCACCACCCAGTACGACGAGGTGTTCAACAACGTCGGCGCGCTGGCCGGCGGCGCGGTGCTGGTGCTCGGCCTGCTCCTGCTGCTCGGCGCGGCCGGCAAGTCCGGCCAGTTCCCGCTCCAGGCGTGGTTGCCGGACGCGATGGAAGGCCCGACCCCGGTGTCGGCGCTCATCCACGCCGCGACGATGGTCACCGCCGGCGTCTACCTGATCGCCCGGTCCAACCCGATCTTCTCGGCGAACCACACCCTGCAACTGGTCGTGGTCAGCGTCGGCGCGCTGACCCTGCTGCTCGGCGCGATCATCGGCTGCGCCAAGGACGACATCAAGCGGGTGCTGGCCTGGTCCACGGTGAGCCAGATCGGCTACATGTTCCTCGGCGTGGGCCTGGGCGGCGCGGCGTACGCGCTGGCCATCGTGCACCTGCTGGCGCACGGCTTCTTCAAGGCGAACATGTTCCTCGGCGCCGGCTCGGTCATGCACGGCATGAAGGACCAGGTGGACATCCGCCGCTTCGGTGGCCTGTCGAAGTACATGAAGATCACCTGGCTAACCTTCGGGGCCGGCTGGCTGGCCATCATCGGCCTGCCCCCGTTCTCCGGCTTCTGGTCCAAGGAGCCGATCGTCCTCGCGGCCTTCGCTCACGAGGGGTGGAGCGGCTGGCTGTTCGGCGGCGCCGCGCTGCTCGGCGCCGGGCTGACCGCGTTCTACATGACCCGGCTCTTCGTGCTCACCTTCCACGGGCCGAAGCGGTGGACCGAGGAGATCGAACACCCGCACGAGTCCCCGCCGCTGATGACGATCCCGCTGATCCTGCTCGGTATCGGCTCGCTCGGCGCCGGCTGGCTGCTGGCCACCTCGGTGCCGGACTGGCTGACCGCCACCGCCGGGCTCGGCGTGCTGGAGGAGAGCCACGAGGGGGCGCTGTCGCACTATGCGGTCACCGCGCTCGCCCTGACGGTCACCGCGCTCGGCGTGGTGCTGGCCTGGTTCCTGTTCCGCAACGGCACGGCGACGACGCAGCAGCCGGCCGGGGTGCTGGTCACCGCCGCCCGCAAGAACCTCTACACCGACACGGTCAACGAGGCGGTCTTCGAGAAGCCGGGCATCTTCCTCACCCGGGCGCTGGTCTACCTGGACAACCGGGGCATCGACGGGCTGGTCAACGGCCTGGCCGCGGGGGTCGGTGGCGGCTCGGGTCGGCTCCGGCGGCTGCAGACCGGCTTCGTCCGGTCGTACGCCACCTCGATCCTGACCGGCGCGCTGCTGGTGGTGGCCGCGTTCCTGGCGGTACAGGCGGGGTGGTTCGCGTGATCGCCCTCAAGAGGCTGCCGGCCTCTCACGCGGCCGTCACCGGCGGACCGCGCATCGACGACGGAGGTAAGGCCGCATAATGTCCGACTTCCCGTTCCTCTCGGTGCTCACCGTGGCGCCGCTGGTCGGCGCCGTGGTGGTCGCCCTCCTGCCGCGCAGCCGGCCGACGCTGGCCAAGCAGGTGGCGCTCGGCTGGTCGCTGCTGGTGCTGGCGCTGTCGGTGGTCATGTGGGTGACCTTCCAGGTCGGCGGCGACCGGTTCCAGTTCCGCGAGTCGTACCCGTGGATCCCGAACTGGGGCGTCAACTTCACCTTCGCCGCCGACGGCATCGCGCTGGTCATGTTGATGCTGATCGCGGTGCTGGTGCCGCTGGTGATCCTGGCCTCCTGGCACGACGCGGAGTCCTCCAAGCGCTCCGTGCCGGTCTACTTCGCGCTGCTGCTCGTCCTCGAGTGCACGATGATCGGCGTCTTCGCCGCCGCCGACGTCTTCCTGTTCTACGTGTTCTTCGAGGTCATGCTGGTGCCGATGTACTTCCTCATCGGCAGCTACGGCGGCCACCAGCGGCAGTACGCGGCGGTCAAGTTCTTCCTCTACTCGCTGGTCGGCGGCCTGTTCATGCTGGCCGCGGTGATCGGCCTGTGGGTGGTCGGCGGGAAGACCTTCGACTGGGTGGCGCTGTCCCAGGTGGACATCTCCACCGGTGCCGAGCGCTGGCTGTTCCTCGGATTCTTCATCGCCTTCGCGATCAAGGCACCGTTCTTCCCGTTCCACACCTGGCTGCCGGACGCCGGTGGCGCGGCACCCGCCGGCGCCGCCGCGCTGCTCGTCGGCGTGCTGGACAAGGTCGGCACCTTCGGCATCCTGCGCTACTGCCTGCCGCTGTTCCCGGACGCGGCCCAGTGGTTCGCGCCGTGGGCGCTGGCGCTGGCGGTGATCGGCATCATCTACGCCGCGCTGCTGGCGGTCGGGCAGAACGATCTGAAGCGGCTGGTGTCGTACACGTCGATCGCCCACTTCGGCTTCATCGGCGTGGGTATCTTCGCCTTCACCACCCAGGCGGGCACCGGTGCCGTGCTCTACATGGTCAACCACGGGCTCGCCACCGGCCTGCTCTTCCTGGTGGTGGGCATGCTGATCGCCCGCCGGGGCTCGGCGCTGGTCAGCGACTTCGGTGGTGCCGGCAAGCTCGTCCCAGTGCTGGCCGGGGTGCTCTTCTTCGCCGGTCTCGCCTCGCTGGCGCTGCCCGGTACCGCGCCGTTCGTCTCCGAGTTCCTGGTGCTGATCGGCACGTTCACGGTGAACAAGCCGGTCGCGGTGATCGCCACGCTGGGCATCATCCTGGCTGCGGCGTACGTGCTCTGGATGGTGCAGCGCACCACGCAGGGCACCCTGAACCCGGCGCTGACCGAGATCGACGGGATGAAGCGTGACCTCAACCTGCGGGAGAAGGTCGTGGTCGCTCCGCTGATCGCGCTGATCGTGCTGCTCGGCTTCTACCCGAAGCCGGTGACGGACGTGATCAACCCCGCCATCCAGGCGACCATGCAGGACGTCGGCCGGACCGACCCGGCCCCGTCGGTAGACACCGTCCAGGAGGCGACCCGGTGAACCTCGCTGTCGCGAACGAAAGGCTCGTCCGGTGAACGAGTTCGTACTGCCGCCGATCGACTACGCGGCACTCGCACCGATCCTGATCATGATGGGTGCGGCGGTGATCGGGGTGCTGGTCGAGGCGTTCGTGCCCCGGCGGCTGCGGCACCCCGTCCAGCTGCCGCTGGCGCTGCTGGCACTGCTCGCCGCGCTGACCATGGTGGTGCTCAACGCCGACAAGCGGGTGATCACCATCGGGGTGATCGCGATCGACGGCCCGACGCTGTTCCTCCAGGGCGCGATCCTGGTGCTGGCGGCGATGGCGCTGCTGCTGGTCGGTGAGCGGGCGATCGAGCGCGGTGGCGCGTTCGTCGCCCAGGCCGCCATCACGGCCGACTCGCCCGACGACCGGCGGCAGGCCGAGCGGGCCGGTGGAGCCGGCGAGGTCTACCCGCTGGTCACCTTCGCGGTCGGCGGCATGCTGATCTTCGTGTCGGCGAACGACCTGCTGACCATGTTCATCGCGCTTGAGGTCTTCTCGCTGCCGCTCTACCTGCTCTGCGCGCTGGCCCGTCGCCGGCGGCTGCTGAGCCAGGAGGCGGCGATGAAGTACTTCCTGCTCGGCGCGTACGCCTCGGCCTTCTTCCTGTTCGGGCTGGCCATGATCTACGGCTTCACCGCGGGTCTGGGCGACCGGGCGGCCGGGGTCGACTTCGCCACGATCCACGCGGCCGTGACCACCTCCACCGCGAGCCCGGTGCTGCTCTTCGCCGGTATGGCCCTGGTCGCCATCGGACTGCTGTTCAAGGCGGCTGCCGCGCCGTTCCACGTCTGGACGCCGGACGTCTACCAGGGCGCGCCGACTCCGGTGACCGGCTTCATGGCGGCCTGCACCAAGGTCGCCGCGTTCGGTGCCCTGCTGCGGGTGTTCCACGTCGCCTTCGAGGGGGCGCGGTGGGACTTCACCCCGGTGCTCGGCGCGGTGGCGGTGCTCACCATGCTGGTCGGCGCGGTGTTCGCGGTCACCCAGACCGACATCAAGCGGCTGCTCGCGTACTCGTCCATCGCCAACGCCGGGTACCTGCTGGTCGGGGTGCTGGCACCGGGGCGGGACGGGCTCTCCGGCACCATGTTCTACCTGGTCGCGTACGGCTTCACGGTGCTGGCCGCGTTCGCGGTGGTGACCCTGGTACGGGACGCCGACGGGGAGGCCACCCACCTGTCCCGGTGGGCCGGGCTGGGCCGGCGGTCGCCGCTCTACGCCTCGGTGTTCACCTTCATCCTGCTCGCCTTCGCCGGTATTCCGCTGACCAGCGGCTTCACCAGCAAGTTCGCGGTCTTCGGCCCGGCCCTGGCCGGTGGCCAGACGTGGCTGGTGATCGCCGGCGTGCTGACCAGCATGGTGCTGGCCTTCCCGTACCTGCGGGTCGTGGTGATGATGTGGCTCTCCGAGCCGGGCGACTCGACCCCGACGGTCACCGTGCCCGGCGGGTTGACCTCGGCGGCGCTGGTTATCGGGGTGCTCGCCACCCTGGTGCTCGGCGTCGCGCCGGCGCCGCTGCTCGACCTGGCCACCGGAGCCGCGGACTTCGTCCGGTAGCGACGCCACCTGTCGTACCGAGGGCCGGCCCACGCCTGTGGGCCGGCCCTCGCCGCGTATCCCCGGTCCGGTGCAGGTAGAGCCCGTGTGGCATGGTGGAGACGTGGTGATTAGCGGTGGCGAGCGTTCAGGTGTCACCGGCCCCGGTGCCGTCCGGAGCCGGCACAGCGCAGGTCAGTTCGGCGCGCTCGGCCTTCATCTCGCCGACCCCCGCACCGAGGATTCCGTGCTGGGTCTGCTGGAGGCCATCGAGGCAGAGCTGCGGGGCAGCGTCGCCAGCGCCGACCCGTTCGTGACCGAGGCCGCGCGGCACCTGGTGGAGGCCGGCGGCAAGCGGTTCCGGCCGTTGCTGGTGGCCCTCGCCGCCCAGTTCGGCGACCCGGGCCGGGCACAGGTCGTGTCGGCCGCCGTGGTGGTGGAGCTGACCCACCTGGCCACGCTCTACCACGACGACGTGATGGACGAGGCCCCGGTGCGCCGGGGCGCGCCCAGCGCCAACTCCCGCTGGACCAACTCGGTGGCCATCCTGGTCGGTGACTACCTCTTCGCCCGGGCCGCGGACGTCGCCGCCGAGCTGGGCCCCGAGGCGGTACGCCTACAGGCACGCACCTTCGCCCGGCTGGTGCACGGCCAGATCGCCGAGACCGTCGGTCCCCGGGCCGGCGACGACCCGGTGACGCACTACCTGCGGGTGATCGCGGAGAAGACCGGCTCGCTGATCGCCACCAGTGCGCACTTCGGTGGCCTGTTCGGCGGGGCCACGCCGGAGCACGTGGCGGCGCTGGCCGGTTACGGCGAGACCATCGGGGTGGCGTTCCAGCTCTCCGACGACCTGCTGGACATCGCCAGCGAGTCGGCGGAGTCGGGCAAGACGCCCGGCACCGACCTGCGGGAGGGCGTACCAACCCTGCCGGTGCTCTACGCCCTGGCCTCCGACGACGCCGACGCGGCCTCGGTGCGGCTGCGCGAGATCCTGGCCACCGGCCCGCTGACCGACGACGCCCTGCACGCCGAAGCCCTGGGCCTGCTCCGCGAGAGCCCCGCGCTCAAGCGCGCCCGGGAGACGGTCCGCAGCTACGCCGAGGACGCCCGCACCCGGCTGGCGCCCCTGCCCGACGTCCCCGCCCGTCGCGCCCTCGAATCGCTCTGCGACCACATCGCCGACCGCACCAGCTGAACCACCTCCACCCGCACGCGCTCCATGATCACGGGATTCGCGTCCAGATCGAGTCGAGTCCCGACGCAGGTCCCCTGATCAAT
>NZ_POTY01000132.1 GCF_003236315.1 Micromonospora craterilacus | reverse complement strand
GGCCACAGGTGTGGGGTGGTGGGGAGTTCGGTCAGGGCGAGCCGGTGGTGTTCGCCGATCGGCTGCCACACCGGGTCGGCCGGGTGGCCCTGTTCGGGGTTGCTGGTGACCACGGTGAGCTGCCGCAGGTTGCGGCGGTCGAGGTGCCGGCGTAGGTCCTCCTCTCGCTCGGGGTCGGCGGCGTGGAACAGCAGGGTCGCCAGGCCGGTGCGGTCCGCCAGGGGCGGGTAGCGGTGGACCCGGTCGGCGACGGTGGCGGTTCGGATGCCTTCAGGGTCGGGTTCGAACCAGAAGCCGTGCCGGTTGCCGTTGTGGATGTACTCGCCGTGCCAGGTGGCGTGGCGTTGGGGTGTGGTGACGAGGCCGCAGGTGCGTGGTGACCACCAGGTACGCAGGTCGGTGCCCGGCTGGCTGCGGGCCCGGGTGGCGAGGTCGACGAAGAACTGGTTGGTGTCGATCAGGCTGGTCAGGCTCGGGTGGACCCACAGCCGGTCGCGGGCCCGGTACACCCGCGCCGGTGTGACGCGGCCGGCTCCGGGCCGACGCGTGATCCTGGCGCCGAGCGGGCCGAGGCACCACCAGCTCTCAAGGGAGTTGAGGATGAATCCGGTGGGAAAACGGTCGATCCAGCCGCGGCGGGCGAGGACCAGGAGCCGCCTGGCGGCCGTCGCCGCGGTGGTGGCGAAGCCGAGGGCGGTGAGCTGGACCGTGGTCAGGGTCCGGTGTTCGGCGAGCATGTTGACGGCCCACCGGTCACGGGGGTAGAGGCGAGCGAGTTCGGCGATGAGCAACTCCTCTGGGATCGGTGTGGTGGACGGGACAGTGAACTGAGGGTGATATGGGGTCTTCACGACCGGTACCTCCTGTGACGTGCCGCCAACTCGGGCGGCGGATGGATGGAGCCCGCCGAACGGCGCCGTGCCGGTCGGCGGGCGTAGAACGCCTCCGCCCCCGGCGAGTGCGCGGGCGGCGGAGGCGGGTTGACGGGCTGGGACTGTCAGTCGGTGTCCGCGCCGGACGGGCGGGTGCCCGCCGGGAACGGAACGGCCGTGCCGGCGTCCGTATTCGCGGGCATCGGGGAGAGGCCGAGGATGGTGAGGATCGGTGCGACGGGTACCCGGTAGTGGATGCCGGCGCGGACGACCGGCACGGGGAACTCGTCGCGTTTGACCAGTCGGTAGGCGGTGGACAGGGAGATCTTGAAGATTTGGGCGGCGGTTGCCAGGTCGGTGCTGGCGCCGAGGTCGCGGACCATCTCGGGGTGCCACACCGGGCCGCCGCCGGTGTCAGAGGGGTGACGGGTGCGGGTTCGTCGGTGGGTGGTCACGGGTAGCTCCAGGTGGTTGACGGGGTGGGTGCTCTGGTCGTGTGGCGTGGCAGGTCTCCCTCCGGGTTCGGGCTACAGCCGCCAGCTGCTGTCGCGGTGGGTTGGGCCCAGCCCCTTTGCGGGGTGGGTGTCAGGTGGCCGCTCGGTCGCCGACGCTGTCGGGGCCGTGCGCCGAGTCGGCCAGGTATGGCAGCGCGACGGCGAGGTCGGCCAGGGGGACGGGACTGTGGTGGCCGTGGAGCCGCCACAGCGGCCCCGCGGGGCTCAGCGCCGCCTGCTTGGCGTGGTCGCGGCTCGCCGTGGCCACCGGTATGCGCAGGTTCTCCTCGGCCAGGCGCTGGTGGAGGTGGCGGGCGCGGTGGGCGGAGTGCAGCCAGAACAGCACCGGCCACGGTGGGCCGCCGTACTCGGCCAGCCGGTGGTAGCCGGCGACCTTGCGGACGAGTTCGGTCAGCGGCTCGGTGCCGGTGTCGTACTCGAGGAAGAACGGCACCCGAAGGTCGCCGGCCCGCCACACGCCGTGCCCGTCGGGGCGGACCGGCGGGGGATAGGCCTGCAGTTCGACCTGGGCGTCGGGGCCGGCGAAGGCGCCGGGCTCGTGGCACCGCGATTCCGACCACCACCGTTGCAGGTCGTGTCCGTCACGGGCGCGGGCGTGGCCGGCGAGGTCGGTGAAGAACTGGTTGACCCCGAGCCGGTGTTCCAGCACGCGGGCGACAGTCCACCGGCGTCGTCGGGTCTTCGTCTGGCTGGGACGCGGCGGCGGCTGGTCCCGCTGCGCGGCGATGACCTCGGCGCCGAGCTGGTCGAGGACGTAGTGGTACGGGTTGCTGCCGCCGTCGGCCTTGAACGGGCGGAACCAGCCGACGACCTGCACGGCCCGTAGCCGGCGCAGCCGCCGTTGGGCGAAGTCCAGCGACGGGAACAGCCCGTGGGCGATCTGAGGAGTGGTCAGTACGCCGTGGTCGGCCAGCCAGCCGAGGAGTACACGATCGCGGAGGGTCAGCATGGATTGCACACGTAGAAGCTGGTCAGACACTGTTTCTCTCTTCCGTTGTGGATGCGGGTGGGGGAGAGACCGGACGGTCTCTCTGAGCTGGAGCGGGTTCTGTCACCAGGGCGGTGTGCCGCCAGGACGGGCGCGGCCGGCGTCCGGTTCGGGGTCAGGTTCAAGAGCGACCCGGAAACGTGGGCAGGAACTGCCCCGGACACGGACCGCGACACCGGGGTCCGGCAACCACGACCCGGCGTAGCGACAGACGCGGTCTGGCCTACGCCACCGGGCCTCGCCGGAGAAGGCGGGGTCGTGGCATCGCTCGGACATCTCGGAGGTTGACCGGCGTGGTCCGCCACCACCGCTGACGCTGCGGACGACCGGGCTGGACCGCCGACCTCCGGTCCAGCCGTCGCATGGGGACTTTCACCTGCCGCGACAGGCACGGGCCCCGTCCAGAACGGACCTCAGGGCCCCGGCCTCTCGCCGGAGGCAGAGGTCAACGCCTCCGGCGAAGGCCTTGGCCCTTCCTCGTATCCAAACCGTCGTTTGTGAGCCCAGGCGAACACTTCCTGGACTCACAGAGGCTCACAGGCCGCCCGCCGAAGACCGCTGTCTCCACCGTGGCCGTGTGGGAACCTGCCGCAGGTCCGCGTCGCGTCCTGTGCGTGCGGCCCGGTTGACCCGGCGCCGGCCGCCTCAGGCGAGCCGCCGGCCGAGAACCTCCGGGCTATTCCGCGCTGGCTCCGCCGACAGTCCCGGGCCGCGGTGTCCGGTCCTTCACAACCCCCGCATCTACCAATCGGCGTTTGTCAGACGTGGCGAACACTCCCCGATCTGACACCGATCTGACAGCCGGTCCGGTGATCTGACAAGACGGTCCTTTTCACCCTGTCCTTACTCAGTTGACCTGCTCTTTTCTCAGTCGAGGTGATCCGACTGGGAGGTTTCTCAGTTGAGGTGATCCAGCTAACTGTGGGTGGGTGCTGTCAGGTGGTTTATGTCAGCGCCGACGCTCGTTTGTCAGATCTGTGAGCGTTGCCGGAGGTTCCGTCGCCGCTGTCGGCGTCGTCGACGCCGACGATTTCAAACCGAGGCCCGACCCCACCGCATACGCCCGAGACCTGACGCCCCCGCACCGCATGAGCCCGAGCCCGACGGCCCTCCGCGCCAGCCGCGCAGCATCGCCAACCTGGTCAAAGACGCGGCCAGAAAGGTGCCCGCGAGCTCCTAGACGCGATCCGCCAGGAAGCGAAGATCAATCCGTCCCTACGCTCCATCACCCGCAAGTTCAGAGTCCACGCAGACACCTCCAGCGACGAGGTGGTGGCGGACAGGGTGCGTGAGCGGTGGAGGGCACGCGGCAGCCGCAAGCAGCGGCAGTGCAGGCGCCGGGACCGATGCGGTTGACGCGTACATGTTCACGTCGACATGCGGCTGGGGGCGCCTGAGCCTGTGGAGACCCGTTGCCATGGCCTCCTGGCCATGGCGCGCGGTTCTGGCCGCGCCGGACACGCGGCCCGCCATCCTCGCGTCACTGGTGTTGTCCATGGCCATCACCAACGCAACCGACGCCAGGGACACCTCGCACGCGCCGATGTCAACGGCGCCTTCGATGTGGACCCATGGGGCCTTTGGCCACCTCACGGCCGTGGCCGCTGACATGGCCACGACGCATCGCTTGGCCAGCCCGCCGACGGCCGCCCGTTGGCGGCCTCGGCCCTGGCCCCCGGCGTGTGGGGCCGTCGTCATGGCCGTGCACATGCGCGCGTCAGCGAGAGGAATCGATGGTGCGACCGCTGTGAGGGCGACCGGGTCGCGTGTTGGCCTGTGCCATGGCCGCGCCTTGGCCATGGCCAAGGCGACGATGCTGGCCGCGTGTCGTGGCCGCGGTGGCCGGGCTGGTGCTGGCCATGTCCACGGCCACAGTGGCGATGTCATCGTGGTGGCCGCCGCGGCGGCCGTGGCCATCCTGGGCCTGTGTTGTGGCCACCGTGGCTGTGGCCAACTCGACGGTGTCGGCCATTTACCGCGACGGCAGGTGGCCAGGCCGGCGCTGGTCACCTGTCGCAGGCCCGGCGTGGCCGGTGGCTACGCCAATCATGTTGACCGATGACACGCATCGCCGGCGGTGCGCCAGCGCCGGCCGGCCTCAGGGTGGCCCGTCCGCGAAGCCGCCACGGGAAGGACGCGCCCGGCCAAGAGCAGCCGCGACGACAGTCCCGCACGGCAGCACGCCTGGCCGGTACCGACCGGTGGCCCGCGCCGACGGTGACGTCGGACGGACGCTTCACCGGCGCCGAGACGCCTCGGCGCCGCGCCCGTGACATCGCGGTGTCAGCGGTCCCTGTGCCAAAACCAACGGCCTTGGACAACCTCTGACAGATGCGGTGCGCATCTGTCACAGCCCGAGGTGGCGTCCGGCGGGGGCGTCGGCGAATGTGAGGCGGTCCCCAGCGCCTGTCAGATCACGGTGAGCGTCTGTCAGAAGCCGACGTGATACCGACGGGATGGCAACACAGAGCGCCATGCGATATGACAGGGCAGGTCAGCCGGCAAATTGATAGCCGATCATCGAACAGGTAGATCGACTTTCTGGGAGAGTGGTGTGCTACAGGACCGCCCTGCAGGGCTCGAGCGGAAAGGCGGTCGTGGCGTCGCGGAGGGTGCCTGTCAGAGCGGTGTCAGATCGGGAAGTGTTCGCCAGGTCTGACAAACCTCGATTGGAGAGTGCGACGGCACCGGGCCGGCTGTTCCGGACGACTTGATCTCTTGCGAGAGGTGAGCGTCGATGGTCCCGGTCGGCGTCGGGCCTGGCCGCAGCCTCATCGGTGCGGTCCTCGGCGGCGGCCACGCTCAGCCGTCGACGCGAGGAGGCCGACCATGCCCGCCGTGAACAGCACCCACGATCCGCATCGTGACCTCCCGGAGGACGTCACGGACGTGCTGTTGTGGCGTACGGCCGCGAGGGTCATCGCCGCCCACCAGCCCCAGCCGGGGCGCCCGACCTGCTGTGTGAGCCTGCTCTGCGCCGGGCAGCACTACCCGTGCCCGCCGGTACGCGCCGCTGACCGCGCCCAGCAACTCAGCCGCCGTCGCGTACCGGTGGCATCCGGAACGTTCGCGGCGTCGGCGCCGGCCCGCGGGAGGGTGCCGGTCGCCGGCGGGCTGGGCGGCCGCCCGCCACGCCAGCGGTTCGCCGACTGGCACACCGCCATCCAGGCCGCGATCAACCCGAGGCGGGCGAGAGGGCGCTCGGCGACGGCGGTGATCGGCCGTGTGCCGTCGACCGCGTTCGCGTTGGCGGATCCGGCTCGGGTGGGTGGCGTGTCGGCCGCTTGATTTCGGCAACATCATCAGGGGGATGGGCTAGGTTTTCCGGCATGGGGTTGCTGGGCGACGCGGTGGCGGTGCTGGACGAGCGAGGCGTGCTGAAGCCGCTGGGCGGGTTGGTCCGGCAGGTGTACCGGCGTGCCGCCGACCGGCACGAGCCCGAACTCGGTGACGACGCGATGAGTTTCGGCACGACCGTGTGGCGCAACCTGACCAACCTGGGCAAGGCCACCTTCGACGGGGTCGACGGTGTGCGGGTCCGGGTGGAGGACAACTCGCTGGGGATCCTCTGCGCCGGCTATGTGGTGCGGCTGTACTCCCTGCAGGGTGGGATCGAGTCGATCCGCTGGGAGGGCAGCGAGGCCCGGCTCGGTGGGGCGGTGGAGAACAGCCGCGACCGGCAGTTGGCGTTCGACGACGAGGAACAGTTCCCCGGCGTCTTCTCCGGTGTCGTGCCGCCGAAGCGCCATGTCCGGGTCGCGCACACCGGGGACATCACGACCGGCGAGGCCACCGCGTACCTCGGGCTGCCCCGCGACAACCGCGACGGCGGCTCGCCGTGGTTCGAGGTGATGCTCTGGTTCGGCGACGCCGCCACCGTCGGTACACCGCTGCCGGCCGTCGGCGACTCGGCGGTGCCGGGGCAGCGGCACGACGAACTGGTGATCCCTGAGCTGTCGATCGAGTCTCTGCGGCCCTCCCAGGCCGGTGGGCGTACCGCTGGTGGGCCTGTTGGTCGATGGGCGTGACCGGCGCGGCGAGGCCGTCGGTGCCCGCTGCCGCCGCGGTGGCGGCGTTCGAGCCGCACGCGCTCGGTCTGGCCCGGCGGTGGCGGCGGATGCGCAAGAACGAACTGGCCCGGCAGGTCGGCGTCACGGCGGCGGCGGTCAGCCAGTACGAGCTGGGACAGGCCCGCCCCTCGGCGTCGGTGCTGGCCCGGCTGGCGTTGGCGCTGTCGATGCCGGTCGAGTTCTTCGCCTCCGGCTTCCCGATGCCCGCGACCCCGGGCCACGCGCACTTCCGTAGCCTCCGGGCGACCAGCCAGGCCGAGCGGGACCAGGCGGAGGCGTTCGGGGAGGTCGCCTGGCGGGTGGTCGAGGTGATCGGCCGCCGGCTGCGGCTGCCCGCGCTGCGGTTGCCGCACCTCGACCTGCCCGACCCGACCCGACCCGAGGACGTACGCGCCGCCGCAGTCGCGGCGCGGGAGGCGTTCGGCCTCGCCGCCGACCCGGTGCCACACGTGGTGCGGCTCCTGGAGGCGCACGGGGTGATCGTGCTCGCCCTACCCGAGGTCTCCGAACGGGTCGACGCCTTCTCCCACTGGTACGGCCAACGGCCCTTCGTCTTCCTCAACCCCGCCAAGAACGACAAGGCCCGCTCGCGGATGGACGCCGCACACGAACTCGGACACCTGCTCCTGCACCACGACGCCGAGCCCGGCAGCCAGATCCTGGAACGCGAGGCCACCGCGTTCGCCTCCGAGTTCCTCGCCCCCAGCACGCTCCTGGCCGACGAACTGCCACCCCGCCTCGACTTCGAACGACTCCACGAACTCAAACGCCGCTGGGGCATCAGCCTCAAAGCCCTCGTCTACCGGGGCCACGACCTCGGCATCTACCGCGACCACACCTACCGGCGCGGCATGAGCCTGCTCGCCCAGTGGGGCTACCCCGAACCCGGCGACCTCGGCCCCCGCGAACAACCCTCCCTGCTCGGCAAAGCCACCGAACTCCTCGACCGCCAACACACCACCACCGACAGCCTGGCCGCGACAGCCGGCCTACCCCCAACACTCGTCCACACCGTGATCAACGCCGCCACCGAACACCAACCCGAACTACACCTCACTCTGGCGTGAGCTCGAGTCTCGTCCACCCGACGGCCAGCAACGCGGACAGTGAGCACCGTGGGGTGCCCGCAGGTTCCCCGATACCGCGGCTTGGCGGTAGGGGCAGACGGTCTGCGCTGACCCTGGGGCATCACTCGCCGGGAATGTTGTCGAACGCCTCCTCGTACCACAGGGCCACGTTGTGCCTACGCAGAATTCCACCGACGCGTGTCAACAGCAGCCAGTTGCCGTCCTGCACCAGTGCGGCGTCCTCGGTGCGGCTCGCCAGCACCCGAGCCACGGTGGCGAGCATGCTCGGGATCCCCTTGTCGCCCATGTCGTCGGCGCGCATGCGGAAGCCGATGTTGACGTAGGTGTCTGTTCCCACTCCCAGCGGGAGCCGTCGTCGTCCTCGGCGTCGTCGTAGCCGTAGCTCCCCGCGGTGATGCTGACTGCGTACCCGCACTGCTCATAGAGGTCGGCGCTGAGCAGCCGCGGGTGACCGGGGGGTGCCGACTTCTCGGTGGCCTCAGCGACAGCGAGCTCAGCCACCTCATCCCAGCCGCGAGGTGTGGTGAAGGCCAGCAGCATGTGCCGGGTTCGCCGCCCAGTCGACTCACCCGCGAACCCGCCATGCAGGCCAGTACGTTTCGCCGACGTCGATCACTGCCGAAGGCGATCGAGTTGATCTCCTGGGCCGCAGCCGGTCGCTGAAGTCGGACCGTAGGTCGGTATTCCCGAAGGCTCGACGTTCGGTGAGCGTAAAGAGTGCAACCAGTCACGCGGCGGGTGGAGGTACTGGCCGTACCCGCCGTCTCGAGATTCGGAGGACCGGATGCCGCGTGCCGTGCAGGGGATGAGGTTGTCGCTCAGCTCGGAAGCTCCAGCGAAGGCGACTCAGGTGGTGATCGGCATTCCGAGCCGAGACGAGGCACCGACCATTTCTGGAGTCGTCAGCGTCGCCGTGGAAGGGCTGCGCCAGTGTGGCTTGGCCGACGACGCCCTCCTCGTCAACGCGGATAACAGCACCGCGGACGACACCAGCCGACGGTTCATCGACGCTGTTGGATCGATGCGTCACCGGGTCATCCGCGCCGCGCCGAAGGGCGGCAAAGGCACGAACGTGTTGGCGATCATGCGGACGGCGGCAGAGGTCGGCGCGGAGCGCGTCATCCTGTTGGACGCGGACGTACGCACCGGGCAGCCCGATTGGATCACTCGGCTGCTTGCCGCCGTCGAACATCCGGAGCCAACGATTGCCGCACCGGTGTATCGGCGTAACCGCTACGAGGGCAACACAACGAATCATCTCGTCGGACCGCTGCTCACGGCCGTGTATGGCGCGCAGGTCCAGCAGCCGATAGCCGGCGACTTCGCCTTCAATCAGCCCTTCCTGGTACGCGCGATGTCGTGGCCGGTGCCGCAGAGCGCCCATCTGTACGGGATCGATATTCACCTCATCGCTAACGCCCTTCATGACGGGATGGAGGTCAGGCAGGTGCCGCTTGGACAGAAGCTGCACAACCCCGGCTTCCCTAAAATCTTGTTCGGCTCCCAGCAGGTCCTCGACACCCTCTTCCATGTTTTTGCCCGCGGAGCAGCCCAGACGGCCACACAGTTTCCAGCGTCTTACAAGCGATCTGCGGTGGACCCCAAGGCGGTCCGTCCGGATCCGGGACTAATCGCCGCCACCACGGCTATAGCCGTGCGCTACCTGGAGTCGCACCAGTCGGCGATCTGCAGGCTCTATCCATCGCTCACCGAAGCAGCCCCGGCGCCGTGGGGATACCACCTCGGAGTTGAGCTGTGGCCGGAGATCCTCGCGGACGCGGTCGCCGCCCTGACGCGTGGCCACGCGGTCGAGGCGCGTGATCATCTGGTCGCGTTGTATCTGAGCCGTGTCCTGACCTACTGGTTGGAAATCGAGCACCTCAGTGTCGCGGAGATCGACACACTTCTCGATTTTCAGGCAGACGCGGTGGCATCAGCCCTGTCCGCACGTCGTCTCGAACTCGACGCAGCTTCACCCCCGCCGCAGGCGTTCACGGCAGGCTACTGGGCCGAGGCTCGATCATGACACCTGGGTGGTGGATGGACCTCGGGCCGGCGCGGATCCGCATCTTGACACAGTTGCGGCTCGACGAGGTGTGCGATGGGTTGCGGGCCGCTGGTGTAGATCCGATGTACTCACTGAGCCGCGCGGAGTCGGCAGCCGCGAGCGACGGCAGGCGGCCGTGCGTGGTGCATAGCGTTGGCCAGACAGCTTCGGCTCGGTACGCCGGTGACGACCGCCTACTGAGGCTGACGGCGCCGCCCGGAGTTCTGTCCGCCGCCTCACTGCTCTATATCGCATATCTCGTTCTCGAGGCCGAACTCAACCGGCACAGTTACGTGACGCTACACGCGGCTGCGGTGGAGCGTGACGGGCAGGCCGTGCTGTTGCTGGGTTCGGCCGGAGCGGGCAAGACGACAACGGCGCTCCGGCTGTGCCGCGCGTACGGATTCCGTCTCATCGGGAACGACCTTGTGGTGGTCGGTGGCCCCGACCGGCTGCAGACACTGGCCGGAACCAAAAACGTACGCCTGCGGCACGCCTCGATTGTCCGGTCCATGCCAGAGTTGACGACGCTCTTCCCGGCCCGCGTCGACGACTCGTGGCGGACGAAAGTCGATGTCTCTCCCGACCGGCTTGGCATATCGACCAATGAAGGGCGAAGCGACATCCGAGCTGTGGCGTTCGTTCACCTGAATGCCGAGTACCGGTCGTTGATCGACGATCAGGGCGACACTCTCGTGCACCGACTCAACCTCTACGAGAATGCACTGCGCTACATCCGTGCCGCCAGCACGCCGTGGCTGGTCGATCCTGGCCACCGCTTCGGTCCTTATCTCGCGAGTTTCGACGACCCCGCCGCACATGACGCCCGCACCCTCACCTTGGAGCGGCTGATGGCGCGATCCCGCTATGTCGCCGGGCGGCCCGACGCCGTTGCCAAACACTTCGCCAACCTCGTGCAACACAGCGGGGTCGCTATGCCAGTGACCGCAACGACGGGGAGGAGCAATACATGAAGAAAAGCGCAGGGACCGTACTGATTGTGCGTCCTCAGCCCTCACGGGGGCTGGGTGCGTTCTACCGCAACCTCGGCATCACGATGGTGGCCACTCACGTCCAGCAGCACGGACTGAACGCGGCATTGGTCGATCTCACCTTCGATGACCTTGACGACCATCTCGGCGCGCCGACCGGCGCTGCCCTTTTCAGCCTCTACATTGACGACTTCGCCCAAGGTGTCAAGGCCGCGCAGCACATCAGAGGGGCGCAGCCGCGCACGCTGCTGGCTGTCGGTGGCCCGCATGCGACTCTCCTCAGGGAGTCGGTCTTCGAGGTGACCGACGTTTTCGACCTTGTAGGCGTTGGTGACTGTCTTCCGGACGCGGTGGGGGCCATCGCCGAGGCGCTCCGCACAGGCAACCGTCCGCAGTCGCGCCTGATCTCAACATCGGACGGCACGGCCCGCATGGACGTGCTCGCGCCCGACTACTCGATCTGGCCTGACGGCCGATACTTCGCCGTCTATCCGGTGGAGTTCTCCAGGGGCTGCCGCCAGCGCTGTCCGTTCTGCACGGATCCGGTCCTGCGCCGCGGCATCGCCCTCGACCCTGTCGACCGCACTATCGCCACGCTGCGCACACTCGCCGCGCGGCACGACCCCGTCTGGGTGCGTTTCGTCGACTCAAGCATGAGCAGTCTCGGCCCGGACCTCACCCGACTGTTGACCGCCATGATCGACGCCGATCTTCCGGTGCAATGGAGTGCCTACGCCTACC
Organism: Micromonospora craterilacus; assembly: GCF_003236315.1. Taxonomy (GTDB): domain Bacteria; phylum Actinomycetota; class Actinomycetes; order Mycobacteriales; family Micromonosporaceae; genus Micromonospora; species Micromonospora craterilacus. Next base: position 7,992 of record NZ_POTY01000132.1, on the reverse strand, counting down.
CGCACGACATCACGCCGGAACTTGCCAAACTCCTCGCAGCGGCCGGCTGCCGCGCGTTGTTCCTCGGGATCGAGAGTCTCGCCGACGGCGTACGGGTGGGCAAACACCACACCAAGCGCCCCGAAGAGGTAGCTCGCGCAGTCGATCTCCTCCACGACCACGGAATCTTCGTACACGGGAACTTTATCGTCGGGCTACCAGGCGAGACCTCGGACACCGTCGCGCAGACGCTCGCCGGGCTACGTCGGGCCCGGTTCGACTCAATCGGCGGGGGCCCCTTCTTCCTGACACCCGGCTCCACTTTCGAACGCCGACCCCACAAGTTCGGCATCCAGATTCTCGACCAAGGATGGCCGCTTCGTCAGCACATCAACTTCTACGACTCCGATCACGAGTACTTCCGCACCGCAACGTTGACCCAGCCACAGATGCGCGCACTCTCCGCCGCATTCCGCCAGCAGGTTCAGGACTCGAGGCTCGGCTGCTGGAACCTGTCCGACTACGCACTGCTGTGCTGGATGTCGGTCGGCGGCCACGTAGATGATCTCGTTCGGCTGTGGAACACGGACGACGCCGCGCTGAGCCACTCCCAGCGCCTTGTCCTCGGCGTGCTCAAGGAGAAGATCGGTGTCTCCGCCAGCAGCGAGGCGGCCCAGTTCGTTCAACTGACCAAGAACGTTGCGACCATGGCCCGGACGACGGTGGCAGCATGAAGCGCGTCCTCTGCGTATGCCGGGGCGCACCTGGTCTCGGCCGGGTCGTCCCCGCACTGGCCTTGACCAAGACACTCGGCGCCGACCTACACGTTCAGGCGACCTTCGCCTCGTACGCGGCAGGCGCCGCCTATCTCCGTGCCCGTGGCGAGCGCGTGATCGACCTCGGACCTCCCGAAGGCCTGTTCATAGACTCGGTCGCCCCCCAGGCAATCCGCATACAGGAAATGGTAGAAGAGCTTGATCCCGAACTTGTCCTTGTCGACGGGGAGTTCTTCCTGCCGGTAGCCCTCGCGCATCTCGACACGACGACGGTCTACCTGGCAAATCCACACGACCTACTCGGCCCGAGCAACACCTTTCGCCGCGTCAACCGACTACTGCTGGCCCACACCGACGGCGTCATCATCTCCGACGTCGCTTGCTACGCGCCCGAGCTGCTCGATGGCGTTGTACCAGGCGTGCCATGCCTACGCGTGCCCGCGATCGTGAAGGACATCGTTCACCCGGGTGCCACCCGAACGGGCTCAGCCCGGGTTCTCGTCAGCACCGGAGGCGGTTCGCTCGGAGCGCATCCCGACTTCCGCTTGGCCACAGACGCCGCGTTCGCCAAGGTACTGGAGCTTCTTGAGGCGCTTGTCGGCACCGGCGCAATCGGAGCAGTGACCGTGGTGCTCGGTGCCGATGCGACCCTGCCTCCCCGCGCATTCGAATGGCTTACGATGATCCATCGGCCGGTGGAGCTAACCGACCTCTATCCGGCCCATGACATCGTTGTGGCACGTGCTGGGCGCAATGCCACCGCCGAAGCTCAGTACAGCGGCATCACCACAGTTCTGCTACCCATCGCGGCCGATCCGCACCGTGGAAGCGAGCAACTCAGCAACGCCACACAAGTCCAGGCACCACACATCCGATCCGTCTCGGATTGGGATGATGCTCGCGCCATCGAGCAGGCGCTGCAGTGGGCAGTCGTACATCGCGAAACTGGCAGCCGCCCGCCTGCCGGCCTGCGCGGCAACGACGCGGCGGCGCGCTTCCTTGCCGGCGTAGTCGCTACGTCCCGTGATCCACAGACCCTGCTGCACCCGCAACTTTGAGGATGACCATCATGACGACCTGGGATATGACCTTCCGCGCACTACCCGGCATCGGGCTCATCCAACGCGGTGCCGATTTGGCGGCGGTCATCGCCGGCGCCGCAGAGGCTGACCGGTTCACCCTGGCGAGCGGTGACGTCATCGTCGTGGCACAGAAGATCGTGTCCAAAGCGGAAGGACGCGTTGTCAACCTGGCGGACGTCGTACCGACGCAACGTGCGCTCCGCCTCGGCGAGCGCACCGGACGTGACCCAAGACTTTGCCAGTTGTACCTCGACGAATCGGCCGCCATCATCGACGTCAACGGCCGTCACGTCGTCACCGTCGACCGGCGCGGCCTGCACGGGACCGGTGCCGGGGTGGACATGTCCAATATCGGTCCCCGCGCCGACGGCTGGGCCGTTCTGCTTCCCGAAGAGCCTGACCAGTCAGCCCGCACGATCCGTGACGGCATCCGGGAACGGACCGGCGCCACGGTCGCCGTGATCGTTTCCGACTCTTTCGGCAGCCCTTTCCGCGAGGGTGCCATCGGAGCCGCCATCGGCATCGCCGGGATCCGCCACCTGGAAGAACCCGACGATGACAAGGACCTGTTCGACAACGCGAGCAAGCCCGTCATGAACCGGGTCGACGAGATCGCCGCAGCCGCCTCCATCCTTATGGGCCAAACCGCCGCCGGCCGGCCCGTCATCATCGGCCGAGGTCTGCCCTACACCTGCGACGAACACTCCAGCCTCACCAAACTCCTCGCCCCAACCACCATGCCCGACACCGACTACGACCTGCGCGCCGATGCGTGATCCACGCAGACTCAGGCTCGGCGAGCATCACGTTGACCTAAGCCTGTGGCCGGGAGCCGTCGACACTCTGCCCACTGCCCTCGACCGAGCAGCCGCCACCCGACCACTGATAGTGATCGACGAACTAGTTCATCCCCACCTTGGCCGCCGAATCGACGACCTGCTGCATCGGCGGCAGGCCACGGTAACCACAGCCGTGGCGAGCGAGCGACACAAGCTGCTGGCACAAGTCGCCACGCTTGCCGAACTCGGTGCAGAGTCCGATGCAGTCGTCGCGGTCGGTGGCGGCACGACCGGAAACCTTGCCGGTACGCTCGCACATCTGCTCGGCTTTGGCGTCCCACTGATACACGTCCCCACCACGGTCACGAGCATTGTCGATGCTGCAATCTCCGCCCGGCACACCCTCAACACCCGATCGGCGAAGAGCACGCTCGGAGTCCACCACTTGCCGTCTGCGATCCTTGCCGACCCAACGCTCCTCGCATCGCTGCCCGCGCACCAATGGGCGGAGGGCGCAGTCGAAGCCGTCAAAGCCGCATTCGTGGCAGGCGGTACCAGAGCCACACAACTGGCCGCCCGGCTAACCGCGCTCAACGGCCCGGTCGCCGACCTAGATGAACTCGCCGAACTGCTCGGCGTGGCCGTCGAGCTCAAACTCCACACCATCGCCGACGATCCCACCGAACGAGGTCCCGCCGTCGCCCTGCATTACGGGCACACGTTCGCCAGAGCGATCGAAACCTTGACCGACGGCACGATCAGCCACGGACGTGCCGTGGCCACGGGCATGCGCGCCGCCGCCGGAACTGCCGAACGTCTCGGCCTGATCACCCGCGCCGAGCGCCAGCAACACGACGAACTGATCCGACATATCGGGCTGTCGCCGGTAGACCTCCGGACCATTCCCAGCGAGCACCTGTTGCGGCTGATGACGAACGACCCCAAGGCGCGCATCGTGCGACCCGTACGCGGAATACCGCTGGTGCTCATCGACCGCATCGGCCACGCGTATGTCAGCCCAGAGTCCGGACTTCCGGTCACCGCAGTACCTGAAGCAGTCGCCGCAGCCGCGCTCGGAGGCCTCCACCCACAGGTCCGAACCGGGGAGCTCCCATGACCTTGATCGACATCTACTCAAGCCCGAGCTCCGCTGAAGGCCTCTATGAGGTGGTCGAACGGAAGGGGATCGGACATCCGGACACTCTCGCCGACGCCCTTGCCGAACGTATGTCGGTCGCCTACTCGCGCTACTGTCGAGACACCTTTGGTGCGATTCTTCACCACAATCTGGATAAAGTGTACCTGCGAGGTGGTCACGCCCGGACTGGTCTCGGCTACCACGAAACGACCGAGCCGACACTCCTGCTCATCGGAGGTCGCGTCTCCACGAGCTTCGCCGGCCAGCCCATCGACCACCGAGGTCTCTTCGAACAGACCGCCCACGAGTACCTCGCAGACGTGCTACCCCATTTCGACGCCAGCACCTGGCTACGGATCGAGCACATGACCACCGACCGTTCCCGCTATCCGACGTGGTTTCATCCGGCATCCATCGAGGACCTCCCGGAGGTCCGGCGTCCAACCGCAAGCGACACCGTCGCCGTCACAGCTTGGTGGCCCCACACGCCCACAGAGCGAATCGTCCTCGCTCTTGAACGCCACCTGAACCAGGAAGGCAAAGGCCCCCGCCACGCCGACCTCGGCCAAGACATCAAGGTCCTGGCGCGCCGGCAGGGGCATCGCCTCGACATCACCATGGGCATCCCGGTGCAGTCGCGGGCCGTCACCACCGTCGACGCCTACCACGACGTGCTCCGCGCCCTGCAGCCACAACTCCACGCCGTCGCCGCCGAATCCGCCAAATCACTTGAGGTGCGACTACGTCTCAACACCTCAGGGGATAACCCGTACCGAGGAAAACAGCAGTACCTGCTCGGCAGCGGCACCTGCCTCGAATTCGGCGAAGAAGGCTTCGTCGGCCGCGGCAATCTAGCGTGCGGACTCGTACCAATCCACCGGCCCAAGAGCGTCGAAGCACCCTACGGCAAGAACCCCACCTACCACGCCGGAAAGGTCTACACGATATTCGCCGAGCAGATCGCCCGATCTATATACGAGGAGGCCCGGGCCCCAGCGACGGTGACTATAGTCGCCGAGCACAGCGCCAACCTGCGTGCACCAACGCACATCGCCGTTGCGCTTCACGGCCCTGGTGATCAGCTGCTGGCAAAGAAGATCAGCCAACGCGTCGTGGAAGAGGCTGACCACATCTCGCTCGCTATCGATGACGGCCGCATCGTCCCTCGCTGAACGCCGCTGCACGGGCCGTTCAGCCGTGCTGAGGGGAGGATGATGGGGTGCGTGCGGACGAGGCGATTGGCGCGGTGAAGTCGGCGGCCACCGGAGTGGGCGTTCCAGCTCAGGACGCCACCGTGGTGCGAGTCGGCGAGAACGGCGTGGTTCTGCTGCCGAGCGCCAATGTGCTGGCGCGGGTCGTCCCGAGGGCGGCCAGGGACAGCGACCCCGGTCGCGAATTGAAGGTCGCCGCCTGGCTGGCGGCGCGGCAGGTGCCTGTCGTTCACCCTGTACGGCCGACGCCAATCATCGTCGGGCAGTACGTGGTGTCGCTGTGGGAGTACCTTCCCGGGAGTCGGTCGGCCGACTTGGTCACGCTCGCCGAGCGCTTGCGCCAGCTGCACAGGGTTCCCGTCCCGACAGGTTTTCTGCCCTGTTTGTCGCCGTTTGACAAGTTCGAAGAGCGGCTTGAGACGGGCGCTGGTCTCGACGTCAGCGACCGCGTCTTCCTTCGCCGGCTCCGCGACGACCTGTCCACTCGGTGGGTCACGGCGGAGTTCACACTTGGCGACGCCGTGCTGCACGGCGACGCGCACATGGAGAACCTCCTGGTGGCAACCGATGGCCGGGAGGCGTTCGTGGATCTGGAGACGGTGTGTGTCGGACCGCCGGAGTGGGACCTGACCCTCACGGCCCTCTACTACGAGTGCGGATGGTTCTCCGCGAAGGAGTACGTCGACTTCGCTCAGACGTATGGATTTGACGTCCGCAGCAGCCCGTCGTGGCGGGTGCTGCGGACGATCCGCATGCTGCGGATGACGCTGTGGCTGGCGCAGTCGGCAGGCAATGAGCCATCACGACAGCATCAGCTGAGACATCGCATTGACACGTTGCGAGACGGGACCGCTCCTGCCGGCTGGACCGGCTACTAGACCTGCGAGCGGGCAGTCTCGGCTACGGTTGCCCGAGCTGCGGCCAGCTCACCGGCCCCGCCTGGCTCCGGATCGGTGCTTGCGAGGATGGAATCAAGGACGCGAAGGTCGTCGCGGAGCCTGTTGGAGTGGACACCCCGAGCGTCTGCCAAGCCTGCCTGTATCGAGTTCAGCCCGCTGGCGAGATCACCGCCGCGGACCTGGAGGCAGGCGATCCGGATCATGGTGAGAGCCCGTGATCTGGCGGCTTCCAACGGATGGCAGGAGTATGCCGACTGCAATCGATTGATAGTGGCGTCCACCTGTTCGCGGGCATCGCTGGTCATGGCGATGTCGAACAGAGCGTGGCCGGCATCACCGAGAATCTGACCCTCGTCGGCGTAGTAGCCCCATACCGGATCTTCTGCTTCAGCGCCTCCGCCGGCCGAAAACTCGTCGTCGCATAGACCGACCGCGCGGATGCACGATGGCCCATCATGGCCTTTCGCGTAGGCGCGAGCCTCCACGATGCGAACCGCCGTACGTCCGAGCGGAGGAATCTCACGCCAATCCGCGTGGACAAGGCCAATCACGTCGAGTGCGTCCGGGACCTGCCCGAGATAGGTGAGGTGCCTGGCCAAGGTGGTAGCGGTGTGTGCCCGTTGCTGCACGTCGTCGGCTTCGCCGGCCAATTGGATCGCCATGACGAGGTACCGCTGCGTGATCCTGGGTTCATCGCCTGAATCGAAGCACGCCCAGCCGGCAAGGTCAGCTAGTCGCGCTGCCGTTGACAGCCAGGCTCGGTGGACCGTCCCGGTGGCCGACGCCTGACGGGCGACGCGACAGGCCCATTCGAGTTGTCCGGCCATCGCCGCCCGGGCGAGGCCGCCACCATGTTGATGATCCCACTCTTCGAACAGGGCGATGCTGCGTTGAAGCGCCTTCACGTGAGGCCATTCGATCCTGGTCGGCGTGTGCAAGCCGGATCCGGACGTCCACGGTCCCGGAAGCTGAACAAGGTCGCTTGGTAGCTTGCCGAACCACGCGGCTGTCACTTGCCGGCGATCAGAGGTCGAGCGGCCGTCGGTGCGTCGCGGGCTGTAAAGGCCGAGATCGGCATCGGTACCAGCGCCGAGGACGTGCCGCAGAGCAACTCGCCGCTCGCGACTGGGCCAGCGGTGTTCACCGCGTTCCAACTTGCCGACCCAGCGGTGGTCGACGTAGTGCGCGGTGAGATCCCGGCGTGGATAGAGCTGGTGGAGGGCGACGTTGACGGCATCGGCGAGCTCGGCTCGGGACATGGACTGCCCTGCCCGTAGCGGCGAGTTCCGCTGACAGCGGGCCTCGGTGAGCAGCGTGTTGGGGGTGACGACGGTTTCAGGGTGACGTGGCATCTGCCTCCTCCCATAGCCGGGGCCGAGATCGTTAGCCGAAGACGAGTTGTGGCACGTCGTAGAGGCTCGTGTTCGGGCGCCGGCGCATGCCCGGCGAGTTGATCTCGATGATGAGCATTTCGGTGAGGAATTGGACGGTGGCGTCCAGTAGGTGGCTGGTGTGGGCGGTGGCGCTGTGTTCCTTGAGTCCGGCGGTGATGTGGATGTGGGGGAGGATCTTCTGGTTGGTGTCGTCCCAGGCGATGGTGCCGCCACCGAGTGCTTCGACATTGGTGAGGTCGACGTGTGTCCAGACGGGGGCGTCGGGGTTGTCGAGGCGTTGGCAGGTGCCGACGATCTTGGCGGTGGAGAGACCGGCGATGAACATCGGGATGTAGCCCTGCTTGATGTCGTGGGCGCGGCAGGCGTCGGTGAGGGCGGGGAAGAAGTCGTCGCCGTGGTCGAAGACCACGCCGATCATTCGTCCTGGGGTTAGCTCGTGGCTACGCATGTGCGGTTGCGGCCTCCGTTGGGTTGCCGGTCGGGGTTGGTGTGGGCCAGGGCCAGGAGGCAGGCCCATCGAGGTTGCCTGCAACGGCGAACGCGGGGGCGATGTCCTGTGGCTTGACCGGGGCGGTGAGGAGCGCGCGGAGCAGGATGCGGGCTTTGTAGGGGTGCAGCCAGCCGGCGGGGATGAGCCCGCGGGTAAGGAGGTCGCGTTCGGAGCCGGGGAAGCCGTAGGTGCGGGTGAGCGTCGGGCCGGCCGGGGTGCGGGAGGCGAGGACGACGGGGATCCG
>NZ_POTY01000131.1 GCF_003236315.1 Micromonospora craterilacus | reverse complement strand
CCCGGCGCCGGGCGCCGGGCGCCGGGCGCCGGGCGCCGGGCGCGGGGCGCGGGGACGGAAACCGGGTGCGGAGGTTGTGCCGTGTGGCGCAGGATGGGCCCGTGAGCGAGCCGTACCCGATGAAGCCGTCCCCTGTCGCCGTGGCCACTGCCGCGGGCCGACAGCGGACCGCGCCGGGTCCGGCCTCGCTGCACCACTCGCCGTCGTGACCACGGCGTTCCTGGCCGGGCTGGTTGCCGGTTACGGCGTCGCCATCCCGGTCGGCGCGATCGCGGTGCTCATTCTCGGGCTCACCGCGCGTACCTCGTTCCGGGTCGGCGCCTCCGCCGCGCTCGGAGTGGCCGTCGCCGACGGGATCTACGCCGGCGGCGCGGCGCTCGGCGGCGCGGTGGTGGCCGGCTGGCTCGCCCCGGTCGCCGGGCCGATGCGGCTGGTCGCCGCCGCGGTGCTGCTCGCCCTCGCCGGGTACGGGGCGTGGCGCGCCCTGCGCGTGGCGGCCCCGGTCGGCCCGGCGGGCGCGCGGCGTGGGTTGGACACCCCGGCCCGGGCGTTCGCCGGGATCCTCGCGCTGACCCTGCTCAATCCGGCCACCGTCGTCTATTTCACGGCACTGGTGCTCGGCCGCGGAGACCGGGGCGGGTCCGAGATCGGCGTCGCCGTGCTGTTCACGCTTGGCGTGTTCCTCGCCTCGGCCAGTTGGCAGTTGCTGGTCGCCACGGGCGGCAGCCTGATCGGTCGGGCGCTCACCAGCGACCGCGGCCGTCTGGTCACCGCGCTGCTGTCGAGCGCCATCATCGCGGCGCTCGCCGTCGGCATGCTCCTCAATGGGTGATCGCCCCCCATTCATCCACTATGGACGACGAAGTATGACGATCCCGTTATGGATGTGTTTCACCTTGGCGTAGCAACCGTGCTGCCAGAACATCTTCCCCTGTTCGGCTGATGTTCGCCCTCCGCCATCCGCCTAGGGTGCTGGGCAAATCCGTGGATCACTCGCGCCCGCTCGCCGATCCGGGGAGGGCGCGGTCGGTCTCACCCTTCACGAACAGGGAGACGAGTTGACGAACATTCGTACCCATCAACCGGGAGGCGGCCGGCCGCGCCGTGGGCGCCTGGCCGCCCTCCTGGCCACGGTGCTGGCCGCGACGATGTTGCCGGTCCTGGCGGTGGCTACCCCGGCCAGCGCCGCCCCGTCGGCCGACGGCCCGTGGCGCAAGGTGGACGGCAAGCCCGCCGCGACCAAGTCGGGCCGGAAGGCCGCCATCGAGGCGAAGCGGCTGGCGGCCTACACGGTGGACCGCGCCGGCCTGAAGAGCCAGCTCGACCGGGCGCCGATGGAACAGCGCCGGGCGGCGCGCCAGCAGCGGCAGGTGGTGTCCCTGCCCGCCCCGGACGGCACCTTCCAGCGCTTCGAGCTGGTCGAGTCGCCGGTGATGGAGGCGGGCCTGGCCGCCGCCCACCCGGAGATCACCACGTACGCGGGCACCGGCGTGGACGACCCGACGGCGACGATCCGGGCGGACCTGACCCCGCTCGGCTTCCACGCCTCGGTCCGCTCGGCCGACGGCGCGTGGTACATCGACCCGTACTACCACCGCGACCAGAGCCTGTACGCGAGCTATTTCGCCCGGGATCTGGAGAACCAGCACGGTGACTTCGTCGAGCGGGAGGACGTCGAGTCGGCGGCCCACGCCCTGCACGACGAGGTCGAGTCGGCCCTTGACGAGCCGGTGGCCGGCCCGCTGGTGACGCTGCGGACCTACCGCCTCGCGTTCGTCACCGACCCGTCGTACGCCACCTACTTCGGCGCGGAGAACGTGACCGCGGCGAAGGTGACGTTGATCAACCGGGTGAACCAGATCTACGAGGACGAGACCGCGATCCGGCTCGTCCTGGTCAACGACACCGAGAAGACGAACCTGAACACCCCGGCGCTGGCCACCGAGCCGAACGGCCCGTGCGGTGCGGCCGCCTGCTACACCCCGGCCCAGATCAGCTCCTGCGGCAGTGGCCTGCTGAGCCGCAACCGGATCGTGCTCGGTCAGCTGATCGGCGCCAGCAACTACGACGTCGGCCACATCGGCCTCGGCGTCAACGGTGGCGGCGTCGCCAGCCTCGGCGTGGTCGGCGGTAACAGCAAGGCGCAGGGCTGCACCGGCCTGCCGACGCCGATCGGTGACTTCTATGCGGTGGACTACGTGGCACACGAGATCGGCCACCAGTTCGCCGGCAACCACACCTTCAACGGCAACCAGTGGAACTGCTCCGGTGGCAACCGGAGCGCGGCCAACTCGTACGAGCCGGGCAGCGGTTCGTCGATCATGGCGTACGCCGGCATCTGCCAGCAGGACAACCTCCAGCCGCACACCGACCCGTACTGGTCGCACCGCAGCTACACGGAGATCACGAACTACGTCACGTCGAGCCGGCCGGCGATCAACGAGGTGCAGACCGCCTCGCTGCGCGACTTCGACACCGCCGGCGACTCGTTCACCGTCAACTACGGCGGGGCGGATTCGGCTCCCATCGTGCGGGGGGTCAACTACACCACCGCCGGGATCAAGGCCGCGATCGAGTCGATCGCGGGCTGGCCGGCCGGCGGCACGGTCACCGTCGCCGCCTTCGGCGGCAGCGGCACGCTGAACGACACCGGGTTCCAGGTCACCTTCGGTGGCACGCTGGCCGCGACCAACGTCGCCCAGCTCGCCCTCACCAACCTCTCCGGTGCCTCCGGGTTCGTGGGCGAGACGGCCAAGGGCGGTGCCATCGACAACGGCGGCCACCTGGTCGAGCAGACCAGCAACCGGGCTCCCGTGGTCACCGTGCCGGGCACCGTCACCATCCCGGTGCGGACCCCGTTCGCGCTCAGCGGCAGCGCCACCGACGCCGACGGCGACACGGTGACGTACCTGTGGGAGCAGAACGACCGGGGCGGCACCGCCGGCACCGCGCTGATGAACAACACCAAGACCAACGGTCCGTTGTTCCGGGTGTTCAGCGAGCCGGCGTGGGTGTCGCCGGAGGACACCCTGAAGTACCACTCGCCGGGCCAGAACGCGGTGACCACCAACTCGACCCGGGTCTTCCCGGACCTGAAGCAGATCCTGGTGGGCAACACGAACGCCAAGACGGGTACCTGCCCGGCCGCCCCGGCGCCGCCGGCGAGCGGTGGCGCCTCGAACGTGCCGGCGGAGACCCTGGACTGCTACTCGGAGTTCCTGCCCACCCGGGACTGGGTCGGCTTCACCAACGACCGGACCATGCACTTCAAGCTGACCGCCCGGGACGGGCGGCTCGGTGGCGGCGGCATCGGCAGCGCCGACGTCGCGGTGGTGCTGGCCCCGAACGCCGGGCCGTTCCTGGTCACCTCGCAGGGCTCCGCCGCCGTCCTGGACGGTGCCTCAACGCAGTCCGTGACCTGGGACGTGGCCGGTACCGACGTGGCGCCGGTGAACGTCGGTCAGGTGCGGATCACCCTCTCCGCCGACGGCGGCGAGACCTTCCCGCACGTGCTGGCCGAGAGCACCCCGAACACCGGTAGCGCGACGGTCACCCTGCCGAACGTGGCGACCGAGCGGGCGCGGATCAGGATCGAGGCGGTCGGCAACATCTTCTTCGATGTCAACGACGCCGAGTTCACCATCCGGGCCGTCCCCGTGGTCACCAACGACGCTCCGGCCGGCGGGGCCAGCGTCCAGTACAGCGACGCGCTCTCGCCGACGGTCACCGTCACGGCCACCGACGCCGACACCGCCGGCGCCGCGCTGACCGCGTCCGCCGTGGGTCTGCCGGCCGGCCTGGCGCTGACCCTGTCGGACACCTCCGGGGCGGACACCCTGCCCGGCACCCGTAGCTGGACGGTCACCGGCACCACCGTGGCGGCACCCGGCGACTACCCGGTCACCGTGACGGTGTCCGACGGCACCGGCCTGGCCGCCAGCACCTCGTTCGCCATCACGGTCACCGCCGAGAACGCGGCGGCGACCTGGGCCGGCGACACGCTGGTGAGCACCGCCACCAGCGGGGCTGCCGGCAAGGCGCTGCTCCGGGCGGTCCTGCGGGACAGCTCGGTGCTGCCGTCGTCGACGGACACCACCGCGGGTGACCTCCGCAACGCCACGGTGACGTTCACCGCGGGCGGCGCGGCGCTCTGCACCGCCGCGGTGGAACTGGTTGCCGCGCCCACCACCACGGGCTCCGCCGCCTGCGAGGCCACCCTGCCGGCGGGCACGCACACGGTCACCGCGACGGTCGGTGGGTACTACACCGGCAGCACCAGCGCCACGGTGACGGTGGCCGTCTCGGACGGCGGGTTCCTCACCGGTAGCGGTCACGCCATCGTCAGCCGCTCGGCGGGGGCGTACCCGGCCGACCCGGCGTCGAAGGTCGAGGTGGAGCTGACCGCCAAGCCGGCCACGGCCAAGAAGGCGGCGTCCGGCGAGGCGGAGATCGAGTTCCGTTCCGGCGGCACCACCTACAAGGTCAAGGCATCCACCGTCGACGGTCTCGGTGTGACCTCGGCGGGCAAGGCGGCCGAGGTGCGCTACCGGGCCAGCCTGTACGACAGCAAGGGCAAGGTGGTGGCCAGCGGTCTGACGCTCGCCGTGACGGTGACCGACCGGGGTTCCCCCGGCCGGAACGACACCGTCGGCGTCACCCTGTGGCAGGGCGGCGTCCTGCTCTTCTCGTCCGACTGGACGGGGGCGGGCACCGGCGAGGTCAAGCTGACCGGCGGCAACCTCACCGTGCACTGACCGACGGACCGACAGCGCGGGAGGGCGCCGGCAGCGGTGTCCTCCCGCGTACCCGTTTCCCGCCGTGCGGTGGCGATCTCCCGTGCCGTACGGTCGGGGGTATGAGCAGCCGACCCGCCGCCGGGGGCGGCCGGTGGGTCGAGGTCGACCCGGCCCGCGTCGCCCGCTGGGTCGCCGGCTTCGCCGACCGGCACGGCCCGCCCACCAACACCGTCCAGGGGTACGGCCTGCTGCTGGCCGCCCCGGACGGCGCCACCGCCGAGCTGCACACCCCACCGGGCGCGCCGGCCACCCTGGATCTGGAGACCTTCGTGGCGGCGGCCACCGCGCCGCGACGGATCGGCCTGCTGCTGGCCCGCAAGGGCGCGGTGGCGGTCGGCGTCGCCGAGGGCGAACAGCTACCGGTGCACAAGGTGGACACCCGCTACGTGCAGGGCCGTACCGCCGCGGGTGGTTGGTCCCAGCAGCGTTTCGCCCGCCGCCGCGACAACCAGGCGAAGGCGGCGCTGGCCGACGCGGTCGACCTCGCGGCCCGGCTGCTGCTGCCGGTGGCCGATCGGCTGGACGCGCTGGTCGCCGGCGGAGACCGGCGGGCCGTGGACACGGTGCTGGCCGACCGCCGCCTCGCCCCGCTCGCGACGCTGCGCGCCGACCGGCTGCTCGACGTGCCCGAACCCCGGCACGCGGTGCTGGTGGCCGCCGTCGCCGCCGCCCGGTCGGTCCACATCCTGATCCGGGAGCCGCAGAGCGACGCCGGCGGGCAGGGCAGATTAGAACCCTGACGCCCGAGCCGCGGGAGCTAGCGGCTCGGGCGTAGCGAACCGTCGGTGATCTCGGACGGCCGTGCGCTGCTCACGGACGGTGTGGCGACCGCGAGCGGGCCGGCCTTGTTGTTCATGATCGAGGCGGCTCGGGAGTCGGCGATGGTCTGGCAGATGTTGTTGAAGGCGTCCTGGACCTTGCGTTCCTCCTCGAACACGTCGCCACTGAGTTTGCTCAACGCGTCGCTGACGTTGACCGCCACCTCCTGGGCGGTCGGCGCGCTCAGCTCGTTGGTTTTGGGTGGGTCCGGCACCAGGCCCTGGGCGATCGTGCTGCCGATGATGAGAACGCCACCGGCGATGGCCACTCCGCCGGTGGCGAGGGTGAGCCCGGTGCCGACGGCGATCCCGATCAGGGTTCCCCAGGTGAAGCTCTTGGGATCCTTGCTGTTGTTCAGCTCCCGGACCGCTTGGATGGACTGGTCGAGCAGGTTCACGACCGCCTTGCGGTACCGGATGTACATGATTTTGCTGCATTCGAGCTGTTCGCGGACGACCTTGGCCACCGCCGCCTGGTTGACCGAGACGTTCTGCAACGGGGTCAGGAAGTTGTCGATGAAGTTGACCTGCATGTCACCCTGCCAGTGGTTCATGTCCGCCCGGACGTCGTTGATCCGGGAGAGGGCGGGGCTGGCCGGGGTGAAGTTTCCCGCGTTGTCCTGACTGCCGTGGAACGAGCTTTCGATGGTCCGCAGGCCGTCGATCATCGGATTGATGGCGTCCGGGTCCGGCAGGAGGTGCCTCTCGAACGCGGGCACCACCCACTCGTAGTAGTCGTTGCGTACGGTCTGGCGGTACGCCTCGATCTCCTCCGGCGGGATCGGCGACATCGGACTCGTCGCGCTCGTGTTGCCGGTCCGATGAGCCCGCTCCCACTGCACGTCGACGGCCTTGCGCCAGGACTCGATGTCGTCGAGCGTCTGCCGGATCAGTTCCCGTTTCAGCTCGGCGGCCTTGGTCCGAACCGTGTTCTCGTAGGTGCTGCCGGCAAGTTCGGACGGGGTGGTCACGGAGTCGGTCATCAGCGGGGTGTCCTTCTGCCTGACGGGTAGGGGTCGGTGACGCTGGCGGTCAGGGCAGCGGTGGCGGGGTGCCGGGGTGGTCGTCGGCGTCCTCGGCCGGCGGGTTCGACGCCGGATCGTTCGGGTTGTGGTTCCTCGGGTCGTCCAGGTAGAGCTGCAGGGCGTCGGAGTTGACCAGGTCCGTGTCGAGGTACGCCTGACTCGCCTGCCGGATGCCCTCCGCGCCGACCAGCACCGTGTCGCCGACCTGTGTGTACATGCGCTGCAGTTCGTTTCGCAGCGCGGCCCAGGCGGCCCCGACCGGGCTCGACAACGCGGTCGAGCCCGGATAGACGGGGGTGCTGTCCCGGAACGCGTCGGCGTCGCTCGACGAACCCGAACTGCGCGCGCCCGCGACCACCCGGGCGGCGTCGTAGTAGACGTCGGCGATCCGGGGGAGGTGCACCTCGGAAACCCGCCAGAGGCGGTAGAGGTCGCCGCCAACAATCTCAGCCATCATCGGTCCCCGTGTCTCTGGATATCTGATCTCCGTCGGCCGGGACCGGCGAAGGTGGAGGTCAATGCGGTGTGCGTCCGGCGGGTGGCGCGGTCAGGGCCGACGGCGACGGGCCGCCGCCCAGCCGACCGCCAGCAGGACGATCACGCCGGCTCCGGCGGCCAGGAGCCACCAGCGGGTGCCGTCGCCGGCCGGGTCGTCGTCCGGCGACCCGCCCCCGTCGCGAACCGCGTACAGCCGGTGCTCGCTGGTCGCCAGCAGGTAGACCGTGCCGGAGCCGTTCACCGCCAGCTGTGGAACCAGCGTGCCGACCGTCTGCGGGTCGAGCGTGGCGACCGTCCGTACCGTCTCGTCCAGCCCCAGCCGGAGGAGCTTCCGCTCGCCCTGGTCGTAGAGGTAGATGCCCTGGGTGCCGGCGGCGATCGCGGCGACGTTGTTCAACGGCGGCTCGGCCGGTGGCCAAGAGTCCGAGGTGGACAGTGCCCACGGCCCGTCCCCGACGCCTCCCGCACCCGGTGCGGTGACGGTGGCGAGTTCGCCGCCGCGCAGGCGATGCAGCACCAGGCCGTCGGCGAGCCACACGTCGCCGTCGGGCGCGACGGTGATGCTGTTCACGGCCGGCACCGGCACCTCCGTGGCCGGGCCGCCCGCCGCGGTGAGCTGGCTCGCGCCGTTGCCCGCGACGGTGGTGATGGTGCCGGACGGTGCGACGGCGCGTACCCGTCGACTGGTCAGGTCGCCGAGGTAGAGCGTGCGGTCGGCGGCCACGGCCAGGCCGCCGGGCTGGCCGATCGCCGCGGCCGTCGCCGGACCGCCCTCGCCGGCCGAGCCGGGCAGACCGGTGCCGGCCAGCACCGAGATGGTGCCGTCCGGGGCGAGCGCGAAGACCCGGAGCAGAGCGACGTCCGCCAGGTAGAGCGTCCCGTCCGGACCGAGCGCCAGACTGGTGGGGCTGCCCAGATCGACCTCGGTGCCCGGCGTGCCCTGCGGGACCGGAGTGCCGGGGCTGCCGGGCCGGCCGGTGCCGGCCACCGTGGTGATCGTGCCGGCGGGAGACACCGCCCGGATGATGTGGTTGCCGGTGTCGCTGAGGTAGACCGTGCCGTCCGGCGCCACCGCGACCCCGGAGGGCGTGTTCAGCCCGGCGGACGCCGCGGGACCCCCGTCGCCGGAGTTGCCGGCGGTACCGACGCCGGCGACCACCACGAGCTGCTCGGCGTTCGCCGCATTGTCCTGGGGAAAGACCAGGGCCGTGGTGCTCACGACAATGGCGGTCAGCGTTGTTCCGATTCCCCGGGTTGTGAACACTCGACGTGTCTACCACAGGATCTTGGATCTCAGGTGCCGCAGATCCGGGCGGTCGCGCGTTCGCTCCACGTGGTGCACTCTGCCCGGGAACGCTTCGAAACTAAGGAGGATCATGTCCTTTGGCAGCCATCAGTGGGTGGCGACGGCCCTCTCACCCGATCGCAACGTCAAGGCTCGGGTGTCGACTGACGGCCAGGTGGAGATAACTTTCCAACCCGGAACCTTCGAGACCTACAACGAGAACCAACTCAGTTATCAGCTGTCCCGGTTGGGCATGGTGACGTGGGTTTCCGTGCAACGGGCGCGTACCGAGGCCTACCGCGTCGCGCAGGGGATGACCCAGCAGGAGGTCGTCCAGACGGAACAGGCCGCGCCGCTTGATCCCCGGCGGGAGAAGTACAGCGAGGACCTGGCCCGGGTCGAGGGCGAGGGGGTCTCGACCTCGGGGGCCGTCCGGATCCGGACCACCGGCATGGCCGGCTGGTCGGTCGATCTGGAGAGCGGGTGCCTGCGTCGGCTCGGCGAGGGGGGCTTTCTCGCCGAGGCACAGTCGGCGGTGCGGGCCCTGCTCGCCGATCGGGATCAGAAGATCGTCCTCATCAAGGCCAAGTACTTCGATCTCGGCATCCCCCGGCGGTGGCGGGAGCTGACCAGCCAGCTCCCGCAGTGACCGCTCGCGCTGGAGGGCAGGTGCGGGGCCGGAACCAGCAGTGGTTCCGCCCCCGTCACTGTCCGCTGCGGAAGGTGTCGCAGGAGGCCGGGTTGCCGGTCTCGTAGCCCCGACTGAACCACCGCTTGCGGTCGGCGGACGAGCCGTGGGTGAACTCGTTCGGGTTGACCGGGCGGTTCGCGCGCTTCGAGATCGCGTCGTCGCCGATCTTCTCCGCGGTGTCGATGGCCTGTGCGATGTCCCGCTCGGTGATGCTCTTGAATATCTTCTGACCGCTGCCGTCGGCGGTGCCGGTGGCGTTGCGCGCCCAGGCGCCCGCGTAGCAGTCGGCCTGTAGCTCCAGCAGTACCGACAGCCGGTTGGCGTTGCCCGGGTCGCGCTGCTGTGCGCGGCGGACCTGTTCGTTGGTGCCGAGCAGGTTCTGCACGTGGTGGCCGTACTCGTGGGCCAGCACGTACGGCTGGGCGAACTCGCCGGCGGCGCCGAGCTGTTCGGCGAGCACCCGGTAGAACGAAAGATCGATGTAGACCAGCGAGTCGGCCGGGCAGTAGAACGGGCCGACACCGGAGTCGGCCGCGCCGCAGGCGGTGTTCACGGCCTGGCTGAAGAAGACGGTACGGGTCGGGCGGTACTGCTGGCCGAGCGCCTGCGGCAGGGCGGCGCGCCAGTACGCCTGGATCGAGTTGACGTAGAGGGTGTTGCGGCAGTCGAGCTGTTCCAGGGCGTCCTCGGCCGCGCACCGCTGCTCCAGCGAGGCGTTGTCGCCCTGCGGTTCGTCGGCACCGGTCATGACGTTCAGGCCGAGGCCCCCGCCGACGAGGGCGACCAGCACGGCGATGACGATCCCGACGATGCCGCCGCGCCCGCCGCCGATCGGGATGGGGATGCCCAGCCCGCCGCCTCCGCCGGTTCCTCGCCGGTCGTCCACCTGGCTGGTGTCGATCCGCGCGTTCTCGTTCAGCTCCATGGTGACCCCGATCAGTCGGTGATCAGTGTGGTGGTCGCGGCGCAGGGTAGCGGACCGGACGGCGAGACGGTACCCGACGATCTTGGTCGGTAATCCGCGACGGCCGCCAGTCGCGGCCCGGTACACTTGACCCCGTGCTGCTCTGCGAAGGCTGAACGCCCCGCGCCGACGGGTCCACCGAGACTCGCCGGCGCTTTCGTGTGCCCTGAGTCAGCCCTCCGGATCCCGAGAGCGAGTACCCCGACATGATCACTGCCAGCGGCCTGGAACTGCGCGCCGGCGCCCGGATCCTGCTGTCCGACACGACCCTGCGGGTGCAGCCGGGCGACCGGATCGGCCTGGTCGGCCGCAACGGCGCCGGCAAGACCACCACCCTCAAGGTGCTCGCCGGCGAGGGGCAGCCGTACGCCGGGCAGGTCGACCAGCGCAGCACCGTCGGCTACCTGCCGCAGGACCCGCGTACCGGCGATCTGGAGGTCGCCGGCCGGGATCGGGTCCTCTCCGCCCGCGGCCTGGACGTGCTGATGGCCGGGATGAAGGAGCTGGAGGCGCAGCTCGCCGACGGCGGCGACGAGCGGCTGGTCCGCCGCTACGGCGCGCTGGAGGACCAGTTCGCCGCCCTCGGCGGGTACGCGGCCGAGGCCGAGGCGGCCCGGATCTGCGCCAACCTCGGGCTGCCCGACCGGGCCCTCGCACAGACCATCGGCACCCTCTCCGGCGGCCAGCGCCGCCGCATTGAGCTGGCCCGCATCCTGTTCCGCGACGCCGGCGACAACGGTGGCGGCATCCTGCTGCTGGACGAGCCGACCAACCACCTCGACGCCGACTCGATCACCTGGCTGCGCGGCTTCCTCGCCAACCACAAGGGCGGGCTGATCGTGATCTCGCACGACGGCGACCTGCTGGAGTCGGTGGTCAACAAGGTCTGGTTCCTGGACGCCACCCGGTCCGTGGTCGACGTCTACAACCTGGGCTGGAAGGCGTACCTGGAGGCGCGGGAGACCGACGAGCGGCGCCGGCGCCGGGAGCGGGCCAACGCCGAGAAGAAGGCCGGCGCGCTGATGGCGCAGGCGGACAAGATGCGGGCCAAGGCCACCAAGACCGTCGCCGCGCAGAACATGGCCCGCCGGGCCGAGCGGCTGATGTCCGGCCTGGATGAGGTACGCGTCGCGGACAAGGTGGCCAAGGTGCGCTTCCCCGCCCCGGCGCCGTGCGGGCGTACCCCGCTGACCGCGACCGGCCTGTCCAAGTCGTACGGCTCGTTGGAGATCTTCACCGACGTCGACGTGGCGGTGGACCGCGGCTCCCGGGTGGCCATCCTCGGGCTCAACGGTGCCGGCAAGACCACCCTGCTGCGGATGCTCGGCGGCCTGCTGGAGCCGGACACCGGCGAGGTGCGGCCCGGTCACGGGCTGCGGCTGGGCTACTACGCCCAGGAGCACGAGACGCTGGACGTGGAGCGGACCGTGCTGGAGAACATGCGGGCCGCCTCGATCGAGCAGACCGACACCGAGCTGCGCAAGATCCTCGGGGCGTTCCTCTTCTCCGGCGAGGACGTCGACAAGCCCGCCGGGGTGCTCTCCGGCGGGGAGAAGACCCGGCTGGCGCTGGCCACCCTGGTCTGCTCCGGCGCCAACGTGCTGCTGCTGGACGAGCCGACCAACAACCTGGATCCGGTCAGTCGGGAGCAGGTGCTGGATGCCATCGCCCGCTACCCGGGGGCGATCGTGCTGGTCACCCACGACCCGGGTGCGGTCCTCGCGCTCAAGCCCGACCGGGCCATCCTGCTGCCCGACGGCGACGAGGACGCCTGGAGCGACGACCTGCTCGAACTGGTCGAGCTGGCCTGAGGCGGGCCACTGAGGGTGGCGGAGAGCGATCAGTTCGCAACACGTCGCGAGCGTCACCTATCGGGAAGCTGACATTGCATAGCGTGTCGGTTGGCGAATAGTTGATATCTGGCGCATGATCGTTCGAGGCGGTCTAATAGGTGGGACCGTATCCGAACCGCACAGTCTGGGACGTGAGGACACAGCATGGCAGCCACTGGCACAGCCACCAGCACTGAGAAGGGTCGCCGGATCGTCGGAGCCGAGCGTCAGACGCTCGCCAAGGACCTCGTCAAGCGGTACACCGGGGGAGAGAGCATCCGTGCGCTCGCGGCCTCGACCGGCCGATCGTACGGGTTCATCCACCGGGTGCTCACCGAGTCCGGGGTGCAGCTGCGGCAGCGCGGCGGGGCCCGGCGTCGCAAGAAGGCGTGACCCGCCCAGCGTCGTCGATCAGCACCGCGACCCGGGCCGCTCGGTGACCGCCGAGGCGACCGGGGTCCGGCTGGAATGCGACGGGCCGGTAGCTACGGTCACCCTGTGCCGGCCCGACGTGCTCAACGCGCAGACCCCGGCGATGTGGCGCGCGATGAGCGACTTCTCCCGGGACCTGCCCGGTGACGTACGCGTCGTGATCGTGCGAGGTGAGGGGCGAGCGTTCTCCGCCGGCCTCGACCTGTCGGTCGCGGGCGCCACCGGGCCGGGCTCGTTTGCCGAGCTGTCCGCCCTGCCCGAAGCGGAGTGCGCCGACCGGATCGCCGCGTTCCAGGGCGGGTTCACCTGGCTGCATCGCCCGGACGTGATCTCCGTGGCGGCCGTGCAGGGGCACGCCATCGGCGCCGGTTTCCAACTCGCGCTCGCCTGTGACCTGCGGGTCCTGGCCGAGGACGCGAAGTTCTCGATGGCCGAGGTCACGCTGGGCCTGGTGCCGGATCTGGCCGGCACCAAGCGCTTGGTCGAGCTGGTCGGCTACGCCCGCGCGCTGGAGATCTGCGCCACCGGCCGACGGATGGACGCCGCCGAGGCGGACCGGATCGGCCTGGCCACCCTCGTCGTGCCGAATACCGAGCTGGACGACGCCGTACGGGATCTCACCGCGGGGTTGCTCGCCCACCACCGGGATGCCGTGGTGGAGATCAAGGCCCTGCTCGCCGGCGCGGCCGGGCGTACCCACGCCGAACAGCAGCGGGCTGAGCGGGAGGCACAGACCCGGCGGTTGCACGATCTCGCCGGGCGGGGCGAATAGTAAGGACCATTCGGGAAGATCCGGGTTACTGGCAAGGTTGTCGTAGTCGTCGGGAGAATTGACCCGACGGTGTGCCGAGACCTGTCAATCCGGAGGTGTGCGTGTCCAACCCGATGGCCGCTGGCGGTATGGGCGGTTGGAGCATGCTCCGGTCGATGCGCAGCCGCGACGAGATCTCCACCCACCGGCTGCAACGCGGAGTCGCCCGGCGGATCGTGGCGTTCGCCCAGCCCTACCGGCGGGACATCGTCGTCTTCCTGCTGACCGTGATCATCGCCGCGGTGATCGGGGTGGCCACCCCGCTGCTCGCCGGCGACGTGATCGACGCGATCACCCGGGGCGGCTCCGAGGCCGCCGCGCTGGTGATCCGGCTGGCCCTGTTCATCGCCGCGCTCGCGGTCGTCGACGCGATGCTCTCGCTCGCCCAGCGGTGGTATTCGGCGCGCATCGGCGAGGGCATCATCCTCGACCTGCGTACCCGGGTCTACGACCACGTGCAGCGGATGCCGTTGCAGTTCTTCACCCGCACCCAGACCGGCGCGCTGGTCAGCCGGCTCAACAACGATGTGATGGGTGCCCAGCGGGCGTTCACCTCGACGCTGTCCGGCGTGGTCAGCAACGTGATCCAGTTGGTGCTCACCGCCGCCGTGATGCTCACCCTCTCCTGGAAGATCACCGCGCTCTCGCTGGTGCTGCTGCCGGTGTTCATCATCCCGGCCCGGCGGGTCGGCCGGCGGCTGGCCGACATCACCCGCGAGTCGTACAACCTCGACGCCAAGATGAACGCGACCATGACCGAACGGTTCGGGGTCGCCGGCGCGCTGCTGGTGAAGCTCTTCGGCCAGCCGGACGCGGAGGCGGGCCGGTTCGCCCGCCGCGCCGAGCGGGTTCGCGACATCGGCATCCAGTCCGCGATGTACTCGCGGACCTTCTTCGTCGCGATGCTGTTGGTGGCCTCGCTGGCCCAGGCGCTCACCTACGGCCTCGGTGGCTGGCTGGCGGTCACCGGGGACGTCAGCGCCGGCACCGTGGTGACCCTCGCGTTGCTGCTCACCCGCCTCTACGGCCCGCTCACCGCGCTGAGCAACGTCCGCGTCGACGTGATGAGCGCGCTGGTCTCCTTCGACCGGGTCTTCGAGGTGCTCGACCTGAAGCCGACGATCCAGGAGCGGCCCGACGCGGTGCCGGTGCCCCGCGGCACGGGCACCGTCGAGTTCCGCGACGTGCGCTTCCGCTACCCCAGCGCGGCGGAGATCTCCCTCGCCTCGCTGGAGGAGGTCGCCACGCTGGACCGTACGGTCAACGAACCGGTCCTCAAGGGTGTCTCCTTCCGGGTCGAGCCCGGGCAGATGGTGGCCCTGGTCGGTCCGTCCGGCGCCGGCAAGTCGACGCTGTCCATGCTGATCTCCCGCATCTACGACGTCACGGACGGGCAGGTGCTGGTCGGTGGGGTGGACGTGCGCGACGCCACCGGCGAATCGCTGCGCGACGAGATCGGCGTGGTCACCCAGGACTCCCACCTGTTCCACGAGACCATCGCGGAGAACCTGCGCTACGCCAAGCCGGACGCCACCGACGACGAGCTGTGGGCGGCCCTCGCAGGTGCGCAGGTCGCCGACCTCGTCCGCGCCCTGCCCGACGGGCTGGACACCACCGTCGGTGAGCGCGGCTACCGCTTCTCCGGTGGCGAGAAGCAGCGCATCGCCATCGCCCGCCTGCTGCTCAAGGCGCCGTCGATCGTCATCCTCGACGAGGCGACCGCACACCTGGATTCGGAGAGCGAGGCGGCGGTGCAGCGGGCGCTGTCGGTGGCACTGACCGGGCGTACCGCGCTGGTGATCGCGCACCGACTGTCCACCGTCCGTGACGCCGACCAGATCCTGGTCCTCGACGAGGGCCGGATCGTCGAGCGGGGCCGCCACGACGAACTGGTCGCCGTCGGTGGCCTGTACGCCGAGCTGTACCGCACCCAGTTCGCGGTGGCCGACTCGCCCAGCCCGTACGTCGACGCCACCGGGCCGGAACCGGTGGTCATCCCGACCCGCGAGTACGTCGCCGACGAGGCGCTGCCGCCCGCCGTCGCCAACTGATCCACCCAACCGGCCGGCCAACACGAAGGGCACCCGATCTTCGGACGGGTGCCCTTCGTGTTGATCGCGTAGGCGTGGATCTCAGTCCGCCCGCTGCTGTCACAGGTGTAGCGACGGTTACTCGCAGGGGTATACTCGGCTGCGAGTAATCGGGTGCGAGGAGACGTCGGATGGCCAAGCGGCGCAAGGTCAACAATCTGATGGCGCTGGCCGTGCTCTCCGTCCTGGTGCAACGACCGATGCACCCCTACGAGATCGCCTCGGCGCTGCGTGGCTGGGGCAAGGACCAGGACATGCCAATCAAGTGGGGGTCGCTCTACACGGTCGTCGGCAACCTCGACAAACACGGCTTCATCACGGCCGTGGAGAGCGTGCGCGCCGGCCGGCGCCCCGAGCGCACGGTCTACCGCATCACCGACGCCGGCCGGGCCGAACTGGTCGACTGGGCACGCGAGCTGCTCGCCACCCCGATGGCCGAATACCCGCGGTTCCGGGCTGGCCTGTCGGTCCTCGCCGCCGTGCACCCGGACGAGGCCGCCGACCTGCTGCGGCAGCGGCTGAGCCAGGTGGTCGAGAACATCACCGCGGCCCGGGCCGCACTCGCCGAACACTCCACCGAGGTGCCCCGACTGTTCCTGATCGAGTCCGAGTACGACCTGGCGATGCGGAAGGCCGAGGCGGCCTGGATCCGGGCCGTCCTCGCCGAATTCGACTCGGGCACCTTCCCCGGGCTCGACCAGTGGCGGGCGTTCCACGAGACCGGCGAGATCCCGGCCGAGTTGGCCGCACTCGCGGAAAGGACCAGCACCCCCGACGAGCCATCCGAATGACGACGCCCCGGCGCGGTGCGCCAACACCGCGCCGGGGCCCTTACCTCGAACCACACCTGGGCAGGCGCTCGGCACGAGGCGGCAACCAACGAGGATAGCCGGGTTCCCACCCAGGGCGGTTCGCCATGCACCGGACCGAGTCCCAGGGAGGACCAATGACCGACGTACGGACAGCAATCATCATCGGCGGCGGCATCGCCGGCCCGGTCGCCGCGCTCGCGCTGCACCGGGCGGGCATCGCGGCGACCGTGTACGAGGCGTACCCGAGCACCGCCGACGGCATCGGTGGCACGCTGGCGTTGGCGCCCAACGGCGTCGCCGCGCTGCGGATCGTCGGCGCGGACCAGGCGGTCACCGACGCCGCCACGCCGATGCACCGCACCGCGCTGGTGATCGGCGCCAACCGCGTCGACCTGCCCGTCCTGGCCGGCGCGCCGCCGCTGCGCGTGGTCCACCGCAACGCCCTGCACCGGGTGCTGCACCAACGGGCGACCGCCGAGGGCATCCCCGTCGTACACGGCAAACGGCTGACCGGCGTACGGGAGACCGCCACCGGGGTCACCGCCGAGTTCGGCGACGGCAGCACCGCCAGCGCCGACATCCTGATCGGCGCCGACGGGGTGCACTCCACCGTGCGTAACCTGATCGACCCGCACGCGCCGGGGCCGCGGTACACCGGTGTACTCGGCTTCGAATCGGTGGCGGCGCACACTGTGGACGTCGAGCCGGGAACGATGACCTTCACCTTCGGCCGGCGCGGCTACTACCTCTACTGGTCCGAGCCCGGCGGCGGCACCCGCTGGGGCGCCAACCTGCCGCAGGACCGGCCGATGAGCCTGGCCGAGGCCCGGGCGGTGCCCTCCGACGACTGGCGGCAACGGCTGTGGGCCGCGTACGGCGACGACGACCCCGGTGCCGCGCTGATCCGTACCAGCGACCCGGACGGATTGCAGGTATCCGGGTCGCTGCACATCATGCCGCCGGTGCCGCACTGGCACCGGGGCCGGATGGTGCTGGTCGGCGACTCGGTGCACGCGCCGTCGAACAGTTCCGGGCAGGGGGCGTCGCTGGCCATCGAGAGCGCCGTGCAACTGGCCCGCTGCCTGCGCGACCTGCCGGACGTACCGTCGGCCTTCACCGCGTACGAGCGGCTGCGCCGGGCCCGGGTGGAGGGGATCGCCGCCCGCGCGGCCCGGATCAACCACGCCAAAGCACCCGGACCGGTCGGCCGGGTGGTGATGCCGGTGATGATGCGGATGCTGATGAAGGTCGCGATGAAGCCGGAGAAGACCCTCGGCCCGGAGCAGCGCTACACAATCGACTGGGACGCCCCGGCAACGACGGAGAGGGCGCTCGCCTGACGCCGGCGCCCGCGTCACGGACGCGGCCGGCGCCGGTGCCGGTGGCTCGCTCCCGCCGGTGCCGGTGGCTCACTCCCGCCGGGTCGCCTCGCGCAGCTCGGCGAAGGTCGCGCCGAGGGCCTGCGGGGTGTAGTGCGCGTTCAGGCCGCTGGGGTTGGGCAGCACCCAGAGCCGGGCGCCGGCCAGCGGCTCCGGCTGCGGGCCGAAGGTCGCCTTCGGCCGCAAGAACCCGATCCGGTACGCGGTCACGCCGACCACGGCCACCCAGCGGGGCCGGTACCGGGCCACCTTGCCGGCCAGCTCCTGCGCGCCGGCGACCAGCTCGGCAGCGGTCAGCTCGTCGGCGCGGGCGCTGGCCCGGTCGACCAGGTTGGTGATGCCGAGCCCGAGCCGGGGCAGCTCATCCTGCTCGCTGGGGTGCAGCAGGCGCGGGGTGAACCCGCCCCGGTGCAGGGCCGGCCAGAACCGGTTGCCGGGGCGGGCGAAGTGCCAGCCGGCAGCTGCCGACCACAGCCCCGGATTGATCCCGACGAAGAGCACGTCCAACCCGGCGGAGATGAGATCCGGCAGGGTCCGGTCGGCCGCCGCGGCAAGCTCCTCCCGGCTCGGACGTGGGTTCCGGCGGGCCGACGGTTCGTCGCAGGTCGGCTGGTGGGTCGGCTCCTTGCGGCGCGGGCGCGGGTCGCGGTCTGGTGCCGGCGAGGCGGTCACAGGCCGCGCAGCGCGCCGCCGTCGACCGGGATGGTGACCCCGGTGAGGTAGCTCGCGGCGGGGGAGAGCACGAAGGCGGCCACCCGGCCGAACTCGGCCGGGTCGCCGATGCGGCGCAGCGGGATGCCGGCCTCCGCCTCGGCCTGGGCCCGCTCGGGGTCGCCGGTGGCGGCGAAAAGTTCCCGGTTACGGTCGGTCAGGATTCGTCCCGGCAGCAGCCCAATCACCCGTACGCCGCGCGGGCCGTACTCGTCGGCGACGTCCTTGGCGATGCCGGCCAGGCCCGGACGCAGCCCGTTGGAGATGCCCAAGCCGGGTACCGGGCCGCGCGCCGACGTGGAGAGCACCAGCCCGATCGCGCCGCCGTCGGGCAGCGCGGCCGCGACCGTGCGCACCGTACGCACGCTGCCCAGGAAGACCGTCTCGAAGGACTGCCGCCACTGCTCGTCGTCGACCGAGGCGGCGGTGCCCGGTGGCGGGCCGCCCACCGAGACCAGGGCGCCGTCGAGCCGGCCGAAGTGGCGCTGCGCGGCGGCCACCAGCAGCCCGGGCGTGGCCGGGTCAGCCAGATCGGCGGTGACGCCGACGGCCCGGTCCGACCCGCCGAGGCCGGCCGTGGCGGCGGCCACCGCGTCTGCGTCCCGGGCGGAGAGCACCACTCGGGCGCCGTCGGCGACGAGGCACTGCGCGGTTGCGTAGCCGAGCCCACGGGAGGCACCGGTGAGCACGTACACCCGATCGGTCAGTCCGAGATCCATGCCACCGATCCTGCCGCAGCCAGCCGCGGCGCGACATCCCGGGCCCGCCGCGCTTCTCTTCGGCCGGAGGGGGAGGGGTGTTAACAAGGGGCCCTTCCTCTACCGGTCGCTCTGAGAAGGTGCCCTTCCTTTCACGGGTGCAGCAGGCGGACTCGACCGGCGAGCTGGATGGCGACGGCGCTGCCGGCCCGGCCGACGGCGGGGGACCGGCGACGGCGCGGGGGTCGCTGCCCGTCGTAGCGGAACGCCGCCTCCCGGACGGCCAGCTCCTCGGCACCCAGCGCCGGCAGCGCGTCGCGGGCCCGCAGCGCGCGGGCCAGGTCCCAGCCGTCACGCAGCCCACCGCTGGTGGGCCGGTCCGCCGCCCACTCGATGAAGGCCGCCGGCCAATCGGCGCGGAGCCCGGCGGCGAGCAGTGGCCAGTGCCGGGCGACCTCACCGGCGCGCTTGCGCAGCAGCGCGGCGCGGGCGGCGGCCAGCGCTGCGGGAGCGAATCCCGGCGGCAGCGGCCCGCCGGCGACCAACGCCGCCACCAGTTCCGCCTGCCGGTGCGCCAGCGATCCCGGCGTCTGCCCGGCAGCGTCCGGGGTCGGTCCGGGCGCATCGGCGGCCGGCAGCGACGGGCGGGCGACCGGCAGGGACGCGACC
>NZ_POTY01000130.1 GCF_003236315.1 Micromonospora craterilacus | reverse complement strand
AGCCCGCACCACAAGGCACTCCCCGAACCCACCCCGGACGTGTCACGATTCAAGGCACGGCGTGCGGGGGCACGCTGAGGGGGCTGGACGCGGGGCGCGCCGGCGGCGCGATGAGGAGGATGGTCCGGTGTCAGCGGGTGGGGCTCGTCGAGGACGTCGGGACAACGGGCTCGACGCGAGCGAGTACGCGGTCGCCGGCGACGTCGACCCTCGTGTCGGCGAACACCTGCTCGACGTGCTGGCCGCCGGCGGGATCGCCGCCTACCTGCAACCGTCGGCGGATCTGAACCCGGTCACCCGCACCACCACCGTGCCGCCCCGGCCGGTGGACCGGCTCTACGTGGACCGCTCGCACCTGAGCACCGCGCGGGATTACCTCAGCCAGCTCTCCGACGAGACGGGTGCCGGGCGGGCCGACGAGGAGCCGGACATCGACGCCGAGTGGGCGCGCATCGTCGCCGGCTTCCACCGCTCACCCGGTGCCGGCGAGCACCCGTGGCCGGCCGCCGAGGACGTGGACGACCAGCCCGAGCGGGGCGGCACGGCCACGGCGCTGCGGCCGGGCACCGACGAGCCGGCCGGGCCGACCGCGACCGACGTACGCCGGCTGCCGTACGCGGCCGACATCTCCGGCGTCTCCGTCGGGGGTGGCCCCCGGGACGGCGACGGACCGTCACTGCTGGACGGCCTGGACACCTTCGGCACCACCCTGCCCGACGACCCCGACGAGGACGAGCGCTACGTCCCGCCGCCGCCCCCGCCGCTGCCCCGGGTGTCGAAGTACGCGGTGGCCGGCGTACTCGCCGTGGTGTTCGGTTTCCTGCTGTTCCTCTTCCCCGACCTGCTCCCCGCGGACCGGGGGTTGGTGACGCTGCTCGGCTTCACCGGCATCCTCGCCGGCTTCGTCACCCTGGTGTGGCGGCTGCGCCCCGGTGACGCCGAGGACCGCGACCCCGACGACGGCGCGGTGGTCTGAGGGCGGGCGTCCGGATGACGGGACGGGGACCCGCCCGAGCCAGCGGGCGTAACAGTGGTGTAACTTACTGTCAGTAGGAATACCGCAGTACGTCACTTCACCCGCCGACTGCCCGGTTGTTCCTCCTCGTGGCGGTCGCTCCCCTGCTGATCGGAATGCCCGAGATGCGACAGAGTTCCCTCGTGGTGGTGGCCAACCGCCTACCCATCGATGACAGTCAGGCGCTCGACGGCGCCTGCGAGTGGCGCCGCAGCCCCGGCGGGCTGGTGAGCGCGCTGCACCCCCTGCTCCGGCACACCCCAGCGACCTGGGTCGGTTGGGCCGGCGGGACGGGTCCGGCACCCGCCCTGCCCGACGTCGACGGCGTACGGATGCACACCGTGGCGCTGACCGGCGACGACCTGCGCGACCACTACGAGGGCTTCGCCAACGCGACCCTCTGGCCGATCTATCACGACGCCGTCGAGCAGCCGGAGCACCACCGCCGCTGGTGGGACGCGTACCAGCGGGTCAACCAGCGGTTCGCCGAGGCCACCGCGGAGGTCGCCGAGGCCGGCGCGGTGGTCTGGGTGCAGGACTACCACCTGCAACTGGTACCGGGGCTGCTCCGCGCCCTGCGGCCCGACCTGCGGATCGGCTTCTTCCTGCACGTGCCGTTCCCGCCGCCGGAGCTGTTCATGCAGCTGCCCCGCCGGGCCGAACTGCTGCGCGGGATGCTCGGCGCGGACCTGATCGGCTTCCAGCGGGCCCAGGCCGCGCACAACTTCTCCCAGCTGGTGACGAAGGTCCTGGAGTTGCCGGCCACCGACCGGCGGATCGCGGTCGACGACCGGATGGTGCGGATCGGCGCGTTCCCGGTCTCCATCGACACCACGGAGATGTCCGCGCTGGCCGGCCGACCGGAGGTGGCCGACCGGGCCCGCCGGCTGCGCCACGATCTCGGCAGCCCGGATCACGCGATCCTCAGCGTCGACCGGATGGACTACACCAAGGGCATCGAGCAGCGGCTCAAGGCGTACAGCGAACTGCTCGCCCACGGGCACGTCAAGGTCCGGGACACGGTGCTGGTGCAGGTGGCGGTGCCCAGCCGGGAACGGGTCGGCCAGTACCAGATCCTCCGCGACCGGGTCGAACGGGAGGTCGGGCGGATCAACGGGGAGTTCGGCCGGGTGGGCGAGCCGGCGATCCACTACCTCACCCAGCCGTTCGACCGGGCCGAGTTGGCCGCCCTCTACCGGGTGGCCGACGTGATGGCGGTGACCCCGCTACGGGACGGGATGAACCTGGTCGCCAAGGAGTACGTCGCGGCCCGGGTGGACGATGCCGGCGCGCTGCTGCTCAGCGAGTTCGCCGGGGCCGCGGCCGAGCTGCCGCAGGCGTACCTGGTCAACCCGCACGACCTGGAGGGGCTCAAGCAGGGCCTGCTCGCGGCGCTGCGCGCCGACCCGGCCGACGTGCGCGCGCGAATGCGGGCCATGCGCGAGCACCTGCGGGAGCACGACATCCGCGCCTGGGCCCGCTCCTATCTGTCCACCCTGGACCAGAGCGGCTCGCTGCTCACCCGCCTCAGCAACGGCTGAGGCGGGCCGCCGGGACCGGGCCGATCAGCCCCGGTCGTCGCGGGCCGGGTGCTTGACCAGCCAGTCCAGGATCGCGTCGATCGGCTCCCGCCACCGGGCGTCGAGCATCAGGTCGTGCCCCATGCCGGGGAAGAGCAGCGGCGCCGAGCCGTACCGCCGGGCCGCGCGGGTCAGCGCCGACGACGGCACCACCCGGTCGTCCGGGCTGCCCAGCACCAGCACCGGCGGGCGGCCCACCGCCGGCTCCGGGTCGGCGCCGGTCAGCAACTGCCACTGGGCGCGCCGGGCGGCCCGGCCCAGCCGGGCGGCGTGGCGTCGGGCGTCGGCGTCGGGCAACTCGCGGCTGAACAGCTGCCGGCGGCTGAGCCGCAGTCGGCCGCCGAACACCGCCGGCAGGGTGCCGAGCGGATTGCGACGCAGCGCGGCGCCGAACGTCGCCCAGCCGCCGAGCACCGGCGCCACCAGCACCGCCGCCCGGGCCGGGTAGCGGGCCAGGGCGTGCGCGACCACCAGGGCCCCGGCGCCGTGCCCCACCAGCACCGCCTGGCGTGGCAGCCCCGCCGCCACCTGGACCACGTCGTGGGCGTACGCCCGCAGGTTCGCCTCCGGCGCCGGGCCGCTGCCGCCGTGCCCACGCGGACTCACCGCGTACGCCGGGAAGCCGCGCTCGGCGGCGTGCCCGAGCCAGTGCTCGGCGTACGCCCAGGCGCCATGCCCGAAGCCGGGTACGAACAGCAGCAGCGGCTGGCCCTCCTCCAGCTCGGGTGTGGCGCTGAGCACCTCGCGCCGGACCGGACGGACCGGCCGGGCCCACTCCCAGCTCCGCATGATCCGCACCCGCTCGATGGTCCGCTCGCTCATTTGCCCTCCAGGTCCCGCAGCGCGCGCTCCAGGGCACGCAGGTAGTCGGCATGGCCGACCTCGAACCAGTGCCGGGTCGAGTCCTTCACCTGCCCCGAGTAGCGCTCGCCCGCGCCGGCCCGGACCCGGTTGGCGAAGGCCGCCGCCCGCTCCGGCCGGGTGGTGCGCAGCCGCAGCAGCCGGGCGAACAGCACGGCCTGCCAGTGCGACAGGGTGAACACGCCCGAGTCCGGCTGGACCAGGCCGGCCACCGCGAGGGTGGGATGGTCCGGCACGAAGGCGTTGAGCCACAACCGGGGTCGGCCCACACCCTCGTCGTCGCCGAGGATCTTCGCGTCCAGGAACTCGAAGCGCGGCAGGTAGCCGGTGGCGAAGACGACCATCTCCGGGTCGATCTGCCGGCCGTCGGCCAGCTCCACCGAGTGCGCGTGGAAGCGCCCGACGTCCGGCACCGGGGTGATCGCGCCGTGCCCGACGTGGTAGACGAGCTGGCTGTTGGCGATCGGGTGCGTCTCGTACACCCGGTGGTCCGGCTTCGGCAGACCGAAGCGGGTCAGGTCGCCGACGGTCAGCCGCAGCGTCCGGTGGTAGAGCCACTGCCGCACCCGCAACGGCACCCGTAGCGCCAGCAGGGTGTCGTTGACCTGGTCGGCGGGCCGACCGAAGACGTACTTCGGGGCGTACCAGTAGCCCCGGCGGGTGGAGTGCCAGCAATGCGACGCCTGCTGCGCGGCCTCCACCGCGATGTCGCAGCCGGTGTTGCCGGCCCCCACCACCAGCACCCGCTTGCCGCGCAGCTGGGCCGGATCCTTGTACGACGAGGCGTGCATGACCTCGCCCCGGAACTGCTCCAGCCCCTCGTACCTGGGCAGCTTCGGCGACCAGTTGTGCCCGTTGGCGATGACCACGGCGGCGTACCGCGAGGTGCGTTCGGGGCCGTAGCCGCCGGTGCTGCGGGTGGTCACGTCCCAGCGGTCGTCCTCGACCGGCTCGACGCGCACCACCTCGGTGCCGAACCAGATGTGCCGCCGCAGGTCGAAGTGGTCGGCGTAGCGCTCGAAGTAGGACAGCAGCTGGCTGTGGTGCGGGTAGTCCGGCCAGTCGTCGGGCATCGGGAAGTCGGGGAACTGGGTGAACGGCCGCGACGAGATCAGGTGGGTGCTGGCGTACACCGGGCTGCGGTCGTGCCGCCAGTTCCAGGCGCCGCCGATGCCGGTCTCGCGCTCATAGCAGTCGACGCCGAAGCCGTGCTCGGCGAGGTTCTTCACCGCGGTCAGGCCGCTGGCTCCGGCGCCGATGACACAGACGGTGTCACCCCGGTCGGAGACCGGGCGGCCGTCGCGGCTGCGGGCGAGCGTGGTCGTCTCCGGATCGGGCCGGCCGTGCTCGGTGGGGGTGGGCACCGGGAAGTCTCCTTCGTCTCGGCACGAGTGCCGGGTCGCGCGAAATCCTCTCCACAACGGAGCAGGTTGTCCAGCCGCCCGGCGGCGGGCGGTCAGCCGGCAGTGGGCAGGAGCAGGTCGACCAGCACCGGAAAATGGTCACTGGCCCGGCGGGTCAGCGGCGTGTCCACCACGTCGTAGTCGACCACGGTGATCCGGGGATCGACGAACAGCGCGTCGAGGCGCCGCCGGGGATCCGCACAGGAGTAGGTGAACCGTTCGCCCCGGTCCGCCGCCACCGCCGCGTCGGTCAACCCTCGCGCCACGGCGGTCCACGCCGGCCCGCCCGGCTCCTCGTTGAGGTCGGCCCCGGCGATCACCGGGTGGGGCGCGGCGGCCAGGTCCCGGCCGAACAGCTCCGCCTGCCCCGGCCGCTCGGCCGGGTCGGTGGACAGGTGCGAGCCGGCCACCGTGAACCGGGCGGAGCCGGCCACCACGCAGTCGGCGTACGCGGCGCCGCGCAGGTGCCGGCCGGGGGTCAGCGGGAAGCGCCGGCACCGGGTACCGGTCACCCGCACCCGCAGGCTGGTCAGCAGCAGGTTGCCCAGCGACGGCAGCCCACCGGCGGCGACCACCAGGCCGAACGAGGCGGCCAGCGCGGCCGACTTCGCCCGCCAGCGCAGCCGGCGCGGCCCCTCCTGGACGATCACCACGTCCGGCGCCGCCTCGCGAACCACCGCGGCCAGCGCGGCGGTGTCGTCGCGCTGGCCGTGGATGTTGTACGACACGACGCGCAGCGGCACACCGCCGCTTCGCGGCATCTAGATCCGCCGGGCCAGGTCGGCCGCGCCGATGACCCCGGCGGAGTTGCCCAGCTCGGCCGGGCGGATCTCGGCCACCGGCAGCCGGCTGCGCTGGGCGAGGGCCTCGGTGAACGACCGGCGGGTCGGGCCCATGAGCAGGTCACCGGCGTCGATGACGCCACCGCCGACGACCAGCACCTGCGGGTCGAGGATCTGCGCCATGTCCGCCAGGCTCGTGCCGAGCCAGCGCCCGACCTGGGCGAACGCCTCGGCGGAGACCGGGTCACCGCCCTTGGCGGCGGCCGTCACCATCGGTCCGGTGATCGCCTCGGCGTCGCCGTCGGCCAGCTCCAGCAATGCGGTGGCCCGGTGCGGTTCCTGCCGGGCGGCGGCGCGGGCGAAGCGGACCAGGGCGCTGCCGCTGGCGTACTGCTCGATGCAGCCGAGCCGCCCGCAGCCGCACTGGTGGCCGTCGGGGACGGTGAGCATGTGGCCCAGTTCGGCGGCGATGCCGTTGTTTCCACGCACCAGTTCGCCACCGAGCACGATGCCGCCGCCGACGCCGGTGCCGATGGTGAACATGACCATCGAGTCGTCGGCGTTCCGGGCCGCGCCGTAGCGGAACTCCGCCCAGGCGGCCGCGTTGCCGTCGTTCTCCACGATCACCGGCAGCTCGACCGCCGCGCTGACATACGCCTGCAGCGGCTCGTCGCGCCAGGCGAGGTTGGGGGCGAAGAGCACGGTCGAGCGGTTGGCGTCGATCCAGCCCGCCGCGCCGACGCCGACCGCCTGGATCTGACGCCCGGTGGCCAGTTCGCTGACCACCTCGATGATGACGTCGCGGGTCTTGCCGACGTCATCGGCGGGGGTGTCCCGTCGGGTCTGCACGAGAACCGTGCCGGTGTCGTCGACGACACCGCCGGCCACCTTCGTGCCACCGACGTCGACTCCGATGGTCAGCGTCACCGCGGCCACTCCCCTCTGCTGTGCCACCCCGCGCGCACCTGCCCTCGCCGGTGGTGCGGGTCGTCCTGGTCAGGCCCCGTCGCCTGGTGCGCTCTGCTGCCCGCCGGGCACGGCCTCCGCGCTCGGCGCCGGCTCGTCGCCCGGTGCCGGTTCGCCATCGGGTACCCGCGAGGCGGGCACCACCCGACGGTCGGTCGGCGGCCGGCGTCCGGCTGGCGCGACCGGCCCGGCGGCGTCGACGGGCGCGGCGGCCGGGACGGCGACGTCCTCCGCGCGGGTCGCGGCGGACCAGACGTCCCGCTCCGGTGCCGGCTGAGAATCATGCCCGGTACGGGTCGCCTCGCGCCACACGTGATCGCTGTCCGGTCCGTCGCCGGTGCCGCCGGGCGGGTCGGCGACGGGTTCGGCCGGAGTGAAGGCGCGCAGGAAACTGGCCAACCCGGCGGCCAGATCGCCGGCGCCGGTGGCCAACCGCTCGGCGAATTCCGGACTTGGATCGCGCAACGCGGCGATTCCCCGGCACACCGGGCAGACGCAGCATTCGGCCGCACCGGTGGCGAAACCGGCCCCGAGTTCGGTGGCACCGCCAGGGGTCCCGGTAGGGCCCTCCGGGGCGCCGTTGTGACCGAGGACACTGGTCACGATCCCACCGAGCGGGCCCCAGGACCCCGGACCGGGGCCGGCGGCGGCCATCCGTGCGGTGGCCAGCAGAGTGGCGACCAGCCGCTCCGCCTCTTCCCGGGCCGAACCCGGATCCGTTGCACCCATGCTGGGCTCCTCTACCGTGGCGACCGGGTCGCCGGACGCGTCACTGCGCCGCACCAGGTGCTTCTACCCGGCGCTTGAGCTGCTTCAACGCGGCATCCATGATCATTTTTTCGGCCTTGCGGCGGAACATGCCGAGCATCCCGACCGCGAGCTCCACCTCCAGGGTGTAGGTCACGGTGGTGCCCCCGTCGGGGTTGCCGACCAGGTCGTACGCGCCACGCTGGGCCTTCTGCATCTTCGAGGGCGCCACCAGGTGCCACTCGATGCGGGACAGATCCTCGGCGTAGGCGTACGCGAGCACGTACTCGTCGGCCATCACCCCGGCGTCGAGGACGAAGCGGACCTGGCTGGCGTAGCCGTCCTCGTACTCCTCGACGACCTCGGCCTGCCGCACCGCGTCGGCCCACTCCGGATAGCTCGCGAAGTCACAGATGACCGCCGCCACCCGCTCCGGTGACGCCTCGATGGTGATCGACTGGGTGGAGGTGTCCGCCATGGGGGGAGGCTACCCGCCCGACCGGCGCCATCGCGCCGCGCCGCCCACCTGCGGCGTGCCCGCGAGCGGGTCGGCGGGTAGGTTTCGACAGAGCCGACCCGAGTGGCGGCCCGGCCAGTGTGAGCACGAGGGAGTGCAGGTGCGCGAGTTCTCCGTCCCACCGATCGTCACCGTCGGCGATTCGGCCAACCTCACCGACCCGGTCTGGGAGAACGCCGAGGTCGCCCCCGACGCGGTGCAGTTCGTCCGGCGCGAGGCGACGGGCGGCTGGGCGGACGTGACCTGCCGACAGTTCCGCGACGAGGTGGTGGCGGTCGCCCGTGGCCTGGTCGCCGCCGGCGTGCGGCCGGGTGACCGGGTCGCGTTGATGAGCCGTACCCGCTACGAGTGGACCCTGGTCGACTACGCCATCTGGGCGGCCGGCGCGGTCACCGTGCCGATTTACGAGACCTCCAGCGCCGAGCAGGCGGCCTGGATCCTGGCCGACTCCGGCGCGGTGGCCTGCGTGCTGGAGAGCGACGCGCACGCCGCGCTGGTGGCCGGCGTCCGCGACCAGCTGCCCGACCTGGCCCACCTCTGGCAGATCGACCAGGGCGGGGTCGACGAGCTGGTGGCCGCGGGCGCGGCGGTGGAGCCGGCCGAGGTCGACCGGCGGCGCGCCGGTCTACGCTCCTCGGACATCGCGACCGTCATCTACACCAGCGGTACCACCGGCCGCCCCAAGGGCTGCGTGCTCACCCACCGCAACATGTACGCCGACATCGCCAACGCGGTGCCGGTGCTGCCGAACCTGTTCGGGCCGAACGCGTCGACCCTGCTGTTCCTGCCCCTGGCGCACGCCTTCGCCCGGCTCATCCAGATCGGTGTAGTGCAGGCGCGGGCCACCATGGCGCACTGCTCGGACACGAAAAACCTGGTCGCCGAGTTGCAGGAGGTCAAGCCGACCTTCGTGCTCTCGGTGCCCCGGGTCTTCGAGAAGGTCTACAACGGCGCCAAGCAGAAGGCCGAGGCCGCCGGCAAGGGCAAGATCTTCGCCCGGGCCGAGGCGGTCGCCATCGCGTACAGCGAGGCGTTGGAGACCTCCGCCGGGCCGGGCCTGGCCCTGCGCGCCCAGCACGCGCTCTTCGACAAGCTGGTCTACGGCAAGCTGCGGGCCGCGCTCGGCGGCCGCTGCCGCGACGCCATCTCCGGCGGCGCGCCGCTCGGCGCCCGACTCGGCCACTTCTTCCGGGGCGTCGGGGTGACCGTCTGCGAGGGGTACGGCCTGACCGAGACCTCCCCCGCGGCGTCGGCGAACCTGCCCTCGTTCACCCGGATCGGCACGGTCGGCCGCCCGCTGCCCGGCGTGACCATCCGGATCGCCGACGACGGCGAGGTCCTCATCTCCGGTGACCTGATCTTCCAGGGGTACTGGCGCAACGAGGCGGCCACCGCGGAGGCGATCACCGCCGACGGCTGGTTCCACACCGGTGACCTCGGCTCGCTCGACGGCGACGGCTACCTGACCATCACCGGCCGGAAGAAGGAAATCATCGTGACGGCCGCCGGCAAGAACGTCGCCCCGGCCGTGCTGGAGGACCAGGTCCGGGCGCACCGCCTGGTCAGCCAGTGCGTCGTGGTGGGCGACCGGCAGCCGTTCATCGCCGCGCTGGTCACCCTTGACGAGGAGGCCCTGCCGGCCTGGCTGGAGTCGGCCGGTCTGCCGGCCGACACCGACATCGAGACGCTGCGGGGGCACGAGGGGCTGCGGGCGGAGATCCAGACCGCCGTGGACAAGGCCAACCAGTCGGTCTCCCGCGCCGAGGCGATCAAGGTGTTCCGGATCCTGCCGCGCGATTTCACCGAGGCCACCGGCGAGCTGACCCCGTCGCTGAAGGTCAAGCGACAGGTCGTACACAAGACGTACGCGGCGGAGATCGCCGACATCTACCGCGGCTGACTACCATCCGTCACGTGCCCGCCTCGACATCCACCCTGGCCCGACCCCACCCGCTCGCCATGGCGGCGCGCCTGGTCGTGCTGGCGCTGGTCGCCATCCTGACCCTGTTCGCCACCCGCGACGTGGCCCAGCTGTGGTGGGTCCTGCTGCTGGCGATCGCCGGGATGCCCGCGTGTCTGGCCCCCCAGCACCCGGTGATCGGCCCGCTCAGCCGGTTCGCCGAGGTGGTGGTCCTCGGGTTGGCCGCGAGCCAGGTCGCCGCGGTGGCCACCGTCGGTGGTCACATCGGCGGGCTGGGTGCCTCGGCGGTGCTGCCGTACCTCGCGGTGCCGGTGACGGTGACGGCGCTGCGGCGCCGCTTCCGGGAGGGCGCCGCGCTGATCGCCGTCGTCGCGGGCACGCTGTTGGTCGCCGGCGCCTTCACCGAGGTCGGCGGGGTGCGCCAGCTGAGCCAGCCGGGTTACCTCGCGGTGTGCGCGCAGTGGCTGATC
The DNA here is from genome assembly GCF_003236315.1 of Micromonospora craterilacus. Classification (GTDB taxonomy): domain Bacteria; phylum Actinomycetota; class Actinomycetes; order Mycobacteriales; family Micromonosporaceae; genus Micromonospora; species Micromonospora craterilacus. Next base: position 9,472 of record NZ_POTY01000130.1, on the reverse strand, counting down.
CTGGCCGCGCTGGGCCTGTACGCGGCGAGCACCCTGCACCGGGTGATGCAGGTCCGCCACGACGGCAAGCCGCAGCCGTACGCGGAGGCGACCCGGCTGCTGACCCAGCTGCGTACGGTGGCCCGGCAGCTGCCCGGGGCGACCCTCGACCCGGGCGGCATCGCCGAGCACCTGCTGGAGGAGTTGCGCCCGGTGGCCCGCACCGACCGCGGGGCGGTGCTGTCCGCCAGCGGCGGCGGGCGGCTGGTGGTGCTCGCCCAACTCGGTGCGGACCGGGTCGACTGGGAGACCACGCTCGACGCGGATTCGGCCATCGCCGACGCCTGGGCCAGCCAGCAGCCGCACACCGCGGCCCGCTCGCAGTCCCGCTCACACTCCGGCGGGGATGTCTCGGCGCTGATCGTGCCGCTGGTCGCCGGGGTTCGCACGGTCGCCCTGGTGGTGCTGGAGGCCGACGCCGCGCAGGCGTACCCGCCGCCGGTGGTGGCGCAGGTGACCGAGCTGACCAGCCCGGCGGCGCTGCGCCTGGAGGCGGCCCTGCTCTTCGACGAGGTGCGGTCGCTGGCCACCAACGAGGAACGGCAGCGGCTGGCCCGGGAGATCCACGACGGGGTGGCCCAGGAACTGGTGATGGTCGGCTACGGCATCGACAACGCCCTGGCCACCGTGCACGACGACGCGGAGGAGACCGCCGACTCGCTGCGCCTGCTGCGGCAGGAGGTCACCCGGGTGATCACCGAGCTGCGACTGAGCCTGTTCGAGCTGCGCAGTGAGGTGGACCGGCACGGTGGCCTGGCCGCCGCGATCGCCGAGTACGCCCGCACGGTCGGCGCCTCGGGCGGGCTGCGGGTGCACCTGTCGCTGGACGAGTCCACCGCCCGGCTGCCCGCCGCCACCGAGGCCGAGCTGTTGCGCATCGCACAGGAGGCGGTGACCAACGCGCGCAAGCACGCCCGGGCGTCCAATCTATGGGTCACCTGTGAGGTGGACCCGCCGTACGCCCAGATCGAAGTGTCGGATGACGGTCACGGCATAGGTGACCAGCACTCGGATGGGCACTATGGTCTTGCGATCATGGCCGAGAGAGCGGAACGTATCCGAGGCCGGTTGGAGATCAGGCCGCGGCAACCGAGCGGGACAACCGTGGCGGTGGTGATCGGCTCGTCACCCCGGCGCGATAACGTTCGCGGTAGCGCCGCAGCAGCAGCAGAAGGGGAGTAACCCGAGGATGACCACAAGTCCGACACCGGCCACCCGTACCAAGGTCCTCCTTGTCGACGACCACGACTTGATCCGCAAGGGCCTGCGGCACGCCTTCGAGCGGGACCGGCAGTTCGAGGTCGTCGGCGAGGCGGCCACCGCAGCGGAGGGCGTACGGCAGGCCGGTGCGCTGCAACCGGACGTGGTGATCATGGATCTGCGGCTGCCCGACGGCAGCGGCCTGGAGGCCACCCGCGCCCTGCGCAAGTCCAGCGCGTCGATGGGCATCGTGGTGCTCACCATGTACGCGGGCGACGACCAGCTCTTCGGCGCGCTGGAGGCCGGTGCGAGCGCGTTCGTGCCGAAGACCGCGCCGGCCGACGAGGTCGTCGCCGCCGCCCGGCACGCCGCCTCCTCCCCCAGCGCCTTCACCGCCGCCGACCTGGCCGAGGCGATGAAGCGCCGGCTCGCCCCGTCCGGACCGCAGCTGTCGCCCCGCGAGGGTCAGGTGCTGCGCCTGCTCGCCGACGGGATGAGCGTCGCCGGCATCGCCAAGCAGCTGTTCGTCAGCGAGTCGACCGCGAAGACGCACATCTCCAAGCTCTACGAGAAGCTCGGCGCGGCCAACCGGGCCCAGGCGCTGATGACCGCGCTGCGACTCGGTCTGCTCGAGGCTCCGGACGCACCGAAGTTCTGAGCCCAGCCAGGCGTACCACCGACGGGGATCCGTGTCCGCCACCCGGCGGGCCCGGATCCCTTTCGCATCGATTACCGTCCGCGTCGCCGCGCTCTGGTCTACCGGACGAATGCGGGGCAGAATACCCGCCGGGGCGGTAACGCCCCGGATAGCGTGCGAAGGGGTGAGGGCATTGCAGCGGCCGGACTGGGCACCCGAGACGATCGACGTGGAACGCCCCAGCGTCGCTCGAATGTACGACTACTACCTCGGCGGCTCGCACAACTTCGCGGCCGACCGGGCGGCGGCCCGGGCGATGGTGGCGGCGGTGCCGGAGGCCCCGTTGATGGCCCAGGCCAACCGCGCGTTCCTGCGCCGGGCCGTGCAGTTCCTCACCGCGGCCGGCGTCCGGCAGTTCCTGGACATCGGTTCGGGCATCCCCACCGTCGGCAACGTCCACGAGATCGCCCAGCGGCACGCTCCCGACTCCCGGGTGGTCTACGTCGACGTCGACCCGGTCGCCGTGGCGCACAGCCGGGAGATCCTGGCCGGCAACGACGGCGCGACGGTGGTCCAGGAGGACCTGCGTCACCCCGAGCGGATCCTCGCCCACCCGGACGTCCGCGCGTTGCTCGACTTCTCCCAGCCGGTCGCCGTCCTGGTGGTGGCGGTGCTGCACTTCGTCGCCGACGACGACCGCCCGGCCGAGGTGCTGCGCACCCTGCGCGCGGCGCTGGCCCCGGGCAGCTACCTGGTCCTCTCGCAGGCCAGCGACGACGGTCGCGACGAGGCCCAGCGGGCCGAGGCCGAAGAGGTGTACAAGCGCACCGACAACCCCCTGTGGGTGCGCAGCCGGGCCGAGCTGACCGCCTTCTTCGACGGCTTCGAGCTGGTCGAACCCGGGGTGCTGTGGGTCCCGCAGTGGCGTCCGGAGACCCCGGAGAGCGCTGAGGACGCCGAACGGGCGGTCTTCCAGGGCGGGGTCGGGCGGCTCGGTGGGTGAGCCCGCGAACGCCCCGTCCTGCGTCGGGGCGTTCGCCCGCGCCTGGGCCAAGGCGCTCTCGGGCACCAGCTACCTGCCGATGACCCATGCCCAACTGGAGACGCTGTTGCAGCGGCTCACCGACCTGCTCGCCGAGGCGCTCCGGGCGGAGCCGCTCGACCTGCGCGTCGGGCACCGGGTCGCCGACGAGCTGGTCGCCGCGCACATCGCCTCCGCCGAGGCGCTCGGCCGTACCGTGGAGGTGATCCAGCTCCGGCTGATCCGTGACCTCGACCTGGTCGCCGACGACATCGAGGACCGGATGGCCCGGCTGCTGGCCACGGTCGCCACCGGGTACGCCCGGGCGCTGCGCGACCGCACGTTGGACGAGCAGGAGTCGATCCGCCGCGCCGCGCTGACCGCCCGGGCCGAGGCGGAGCAGGCGCTGCGAGCCAGCGAGGCCCGCTTCCGGCACCAGGCCACCCACGACCCACTGACCGACCTGCCCAACCGCACGCTGTTCGCCGAGCGGCTCGCGGCGGCCGTCGACGCGTCCACCGGCAGCAGCCGCCGCGTCGGCCTGTGCTTCCTCGACCTGGACCGGTTCAAGCGGGTCAACGACTCGTACGGCCACCAGATCGGCGACCGGGCGCTGGTCGCGGCGGCACGACGGCTGCGCCGGGCGGTCGAGCCCCACCTGGTGGCCCGGTTGGGCGGCGACGCGTTCGTCGTCCTCGTCGAGCGGTCCACCGGCACCGGGGACGTGCTGGCCGTCGCCGAGGCGGCGCTGGCCACCCTGTCCGAGCCGGTGGTGGTCGACGGGCACGACGTGACGGTCACCGCGAGCGTCGGCATCGTCGAGCGGCGGGTCGCCGACACCTCCCCGGACGACCTGCTGCGGGCCGCGGGCAGCACGCTGCAGTGGGCCAAGACCGCCGGGGGCGCGCGGTGGGCGTTGTACGACGCCGAGCGCGACGGGCAGGAACGGGCCCGCCAGGCGCTCAGCGCGGCGATCCCCGTTGGTCTGGAGCGCGGCGAGTTCTACCTCGACTACCAGCCGTTGACGTCGCTGCACGACGGCTCGCTGCTCGGGGTCGAGGCGCTGGTGCGCTGGCGGCACCCGCAGCTGGGTGTGCTGCGTCCGGACAGCTTCATCGGGCTGGCCGAGGAGACCGGGCTGATCGTGCCGCTCGGCGGCTGGGTGCTCGCCGAGGCGTGCCGGGAGGCGGTCGGCTGGACGGCCGCCGCGGGTGAGCCGCCGTACGTCAGCGTCAACCTGGCGGTACGCCAGGTCCGCCGGCCCGGCCTGGTGCAGGAGGTACGCGCCCTGCTGCGGCGCACCGGCCTACCCCCGAACCGGCTCCAGCTGGAGATCACCGAGAGCACCATGATGACCACCGCCGAGGAGCCGGTACGCGCCCTGCGCGCCCTGGCCGACCTGGGCGTGCGCATCGCCATCGACGATTTCGGCACCGGCTACAGCAACCTGGCGTACCTGCGGGACCTGCCGGTCACCGACCTGAAGGTGGCCGGCGAGTTCGTCCGCGGACTGCGCGCCCCGGACGACGACCCGGGCAGCCGTACCGGCGAGCGGATCCTCGCCTCGCTTGTGTCTCTCGCGCACGCCCTCGACCTGAGCGTCACTGCGGAGGGCGTGGAGACCGCCGAGCAGGCGGACTGGCTGCGGGCCATCGGGTGCGACGCGGGGCAGGGCTGGCACCTCGGTCGTCCCGCCCCCGCCGACCAGGTCCTCGCCTACTTGGCCTCCCCACAGTCCGGCCTCAACCAGTCAGGTCCGGACGGCATGCCCAGTCACGAGGACCGTCGGAGGAAACCAGGTAACGTTCCAACGTCCGGCGGTAGCCCGGCGTCAGCTGGTAGCTGAGCACCTCACTCGGAGCAACCCAGACACCCTCGGCGATCTCGCTCGGATCGAGCTGGACGTCGCTGCTCTCGGCGCTGAACGCGTAGTCGAAGTAGATGAAATGGAAGGCACGCGATCGATAGTCCACATCGATCAACTCGCCCCAGTCAACGAGGCCGCGGGCGGTGAGGATCAGCCCGGTCTCCTCCTCGCCCTCCCGGCGGGCGCCGTCACACAACCGTTCCCCCGGCTTCAGGTGTCCGCCGGGCAGGGTCCAAGTGTCGCCCCATTTCGGTTGCCGGATCAGCAGTATCTCGCCGCGCGGATTAAGGATGAGCGCCGAGACGATGACCTCGATCGTCCCTACGCTCCCAGTCTGCGGCGTCTGACTGCCCATTGAGCGGTTGCCCCCTGCCATGCAAAGCCCTGTTCGTATCGGTACGCCGCCGCACGACGACGTGTAGTGGCTAGATTGCGCGTGACGGCACCACGGGGCGGCAGTGGTCTTGATCTCGGCCTCGCCAGCGTGCGCCGCACGGTCCGCCGACGCGTACCACACTGGACCGCAGATCGGGGTCCGCGTTGTTCACCAGCGCACGAAGCGGCCCCGGGTCCCCGGAGCTGCCCGCCTCGACACAGGCGACCAGAACCCGGTGAAACTTGTCGATCCCGACGTCGGCACTCGCTCTGGTCGGCGCATCGATCAGGTGGGAATTGTCGAGCACGAAGTCGAAGACATCCCGGTCGGAAAAGATGTCGAAATCGTAGCGCCTCAGGAACCGTTGTCGTGTCAACCGGTCCTTCTCGTCGACGAGCTTGGCGCATCCCGTCGGGCCAAGCGCCACCTCAGCTGGGCTCGACACCGCGCACTTCCAGGACCGGGAGAGTCGATCCGAGCCGATCCAGATCCTTATCGCCGGCTCTGTGAAATACCAGGGCAACGCCCAGGCGTCAACCACCACGCCGTCACGGTTCCGGACGACGTCGGAGAGAATGCGGTCGACCCGGTCGTCGACATCACCGCCGTCGCGCAGTGACTCGATCTCCGCCATCCGGTGGAACCAGACTCCCTCCGAGGAGCCGAATCCGCCTCCCAACTCGCTGAGCAAAAGATCCGTGATGTGGATGCTCTCGTGGCCGAGGTGCTTTGCGAGGAGGGCCGCGTGTGTCGTCTTACCGGCGGCGGTGAGCCCGCTGAGAATGACCCGAGCCATCGTGCTGCATCCAATCCTCGTATCGAGCGGCATGCCGAGCGGCGTCCAGAACTATACGGGACGCGAGATCCACCAGATGATCATTCAGCAGATTTCCGATCGTCGGTAACCGGCCAGCTGGCGGGTTCTCTATCCGGGCGAGGAGGTTTCCTCCAGGGTCCACGAGCAGATACAGGCCGACCTTGCCGTCGTCGGTGAGCACGGAAAGCTTCTCACCGGCGGAACCGAGTCGACGGCGAGCGTCTTCGCAGAGGTCCAGGAATTCTTCCGTCGGCAACTCGTACCGATCCCGATTCTCGTATCCTGATTCCACCGCGCTGAACTGCTGGAGGCTCCACCTCACCAGTGCACGCCGACTTGTCAGGATAGGGACCAGCGGCAGAATGCCGGATATGTTCGCCCGGGACACCACGGTTCGGACCACGTACGGTTGGCCCGCTTCGTCGAGGAAGTCCATCAGCTTGAGCACCCGGGTGAAGTTGCCCTTGCGCTGCCTGAAGCCGTCGTGCGTCGCCGCGTCGCCGCCGTCGAGGGAGAGACCCACGAGATCGGCGCGCAGCAGCGCGGCCCGAACGGCGGACGGTTGATGCTGCGCGTTGGTCAGGACCTCGACCGCCATCCCCTGCGCCCGGGCGTTCCCGACCAACACATCCAGATCCCGCCGCAGACTGGGATCCCCGCCGGTGAAGGTCATGTGCGTGACGCCGGCATACCCGAGCGCCGCGAGCAGGCGGTGCGCGTCGGCTGTGTTGAGGACGTCAGCCCGGCTGCGGAAGCAGAACGGACAGTCCAGGTTGCAGCGGTCCCAGCAGTCCCAGTTGGCCCTGAGGACGCCGGCCCGGGCCAGCGATCCCCGACAGGGCGACGAATCGGCCGGCGGAACCATTAGTTCGGCACTGGACGCGCAGGCTGGGCAACCGGCCGCGGGAAAGACGTCAGGAGTCACGCGTCAACCTCCGCCACCACACCTGCAAACGGGTCCGATTCTCGTCGAGCGCGGCCAGCAGGGAGGTCGCGGCGACGCCGATCAGCAGGTCCCGCCACGCCGAGTCTTGGAGCGCCGTGGCGACGGGCACGGTTACGCCCGCCGTCGCAGTCCACCGCCAGGCCCCCGCCGCTCGCCGGATCAGCGGCCAGCGGCGGGTCGGGATCGCACGCGCCCAAGCGGCGTCGAAGCTGTGGTCGAACAGCCGGATCAGATTGCCCCCGGCCTCGTGCGCCAGCAGCATCTCCCCCATCAGGGAGCGCTCCGCCAAGGGCTCATGGACGTCGAGCCTGAGCAGCCTGCCGTCGATGGACGCGGAGCTCCCACACTCGATGTCCTGCGTCGTCCTGGCTACCCTGACCTCCGTGTTCGGCCAGTTTCTGGTGGCCTCCCGCCACGATCTGATGGCCCGCTTCGCGCGTTTCTCGTGCGACGCGCCACGCAGGTCTTTCATTGCCTTCGGCGCACCGAGCAGCACGCGGATCTCGACACCAGCCTCGGCCCGGTCACGCAGGTCGGCCAGTCCCTCGATCTCGGCGAGCGACTCGAAGAACGATAACCGGATGAGTCGGTGGGCACTGCAAACATGTTCGTGGAAACTCTCGAGAACCTTGGCGTCGGTCATCTGACCGAGCGACTCAAAGCGTTCGATGGGCATCCGGCCGAGCCGTTCCAGGGCGGCCGCCGACGCGGTGAGTTTCTCGGCACGCAGCCGAACCAGGTAATCGGGAGCAGCGGTCAACAGGCTTTTGCCCGCGTAAGGAGTAACCGCCAGCAGCCTCCGCGCCAAAAGATCATCGATTGCCGCATAAACGGATTGGGTTCTCTCCAAACCGATGTGGCCGGAAAGGACGTCAACCAGTTTACGTCGCTCGCGGGCGTACCGGTGCATCACCATAGCGGTCAGGATCCGGGCATGAATTGGGGAAAATCCTTCGCCTTCAAGCGCAGCAAACGCAGATCTTTCGGGAATCGTCCAGACCATGCTTTCCCCCGACCGAATGACAGCTCACGCGCTCACGTAGCGTAAGCGACACAATCCATTCCGACGAGAAGAGTTCTACTGGCGATCAAAAACCCATTTCCGGCATAACGAGCGCCCTGAAGATGTCAAACTGATTCCCGATACTGTTGTCGGATTTCCGTCAATCCGCCGAGTTCCAGGGATCCCATTCTGCCGGGCAACCAAGACAAATCTGCGACCGTTGAACGGAATCTCAACTCCTAGCTCACCGACGGCCCTGCCAGCGGGATCGGTCAAGCGCTGGCACCGGCGAGGATCTTGGTCAGCCGGGCGGCTTGAATGCCCCAGCGCCACTCCTGCTCCACCCAGGACCGCCCGGCGGCACCCAGCTGGCGGGCCAGATCGCGGTCCGCCAGAAGCAGCCCCACCCGATCCGCGACCTCGGCGACGTCGCGGCCATCAACCACGTAGCCGGTTTCACCCTCGCGCACCGCGTCAGGCGCACCGCCGGAGTCGCCCGCAACCACCGGCAGCCCGGTTGCCGAGGCCTCCAGGTAGACCATACCGAGACCCTCAACATCGAGGCCCGCGTTGCGGGTCCGGCAGGGCATGGCGAAGACATCGCCCGCTGCGAAATGCGCCGGAACCTCACTCCATTCCAGCGAGCCGGTGAAGACCACGTCCCGCTCGACGCCGACCTGGCGGGCCAGCCGCACCAGCGTGGCCCGGTACGGCCCGCCACCGACCACCAGCAACGCGGCGTCGGGCACCCGGCGGCGGATCAGCGGCATCGCCCGGATCAGCATGTCCTGGCCCTTGCGGGGCACCAGACGGGACACGCAGACCACCACCGGCCGGTCGGCCAGCCCCAGCCGGTGCCGTACCGCCGTGCCGTCGACGGCCGGGTGGTAGACGTCGGTGTCCACGCCGGGAGCGAGCCGACGCAACTCGGTCAACCCGTCCAGCGCCCGCGCCAGCCGGGTCCGGGTGTACTCGCCCAGGTAGGTGACCACGTCCGTGCCTCGGCCGATGCGCCGCAGCGCGCCCCGGGCCACCGGCAACGCCGCCCAGCCCACCTCGTGCCCGTGGGTCAGGGCGACCACCCGCCGCACCCCGGCCCGCCGGCGCAGGCCCGCGGCGAGCAGGCCGAGCGGGGCCGCCGCGCCGAACCAGACCGTGTCGCAGTCGTACGTCTTGGCCAGCCGGGCCACCCGGCGGGCCACCAGCGGGGTGGGCAGCAGCATCCGGGTCCGCTCACGCACCACCTCGAACGGTTGGTCGGCGTCGAACTTGCCGGCGCCGGACCAGCTCGACGCGTAGACCACCACCGAGCCGGCCGGCTGGCGTACCGCGAGGTTGTGCACGAACGACTGGATGCCGCCCGGCCGGGGCGGGAAGTCGTTCGTGACCAGCAGCGTGCGGCTCATGCCTGCACTCCGCTCCACTCCGTGCCGACATGAGGCACCACGGCGCTGTGCCTGATGATCCGCTCGTGGTGCTCGCTCATCGGCCGGCCTTTCGGGCGTACGCGCGGGCGGCGGCGATCCGCTCCACGGTGGACGGGTGGGAGGCGGAGTAGAGGTACTC
>NZ_POTY01000012.1 GCF_003236315.1 Micromonospora craterilacus | reverse complement strand
CCGGTGGACTGCTGGTGCTCGCCGGGATGCTGCTGGTGGCACTCAACCTGCGAGCCGCCGTCACCAGCCTCGGCGCCCTGCTCGACGAGGTACGCGTCGGGCTGGCGCTCTCCGGGATGATGGCCGGCTTCGTCACCACCCTGCCCACCATCGCGTTTGCCGGGCTGGGGGCGGCCACCCCGTGGCTGGTCCGCCGGCTCTCCCCGGCCCGCCTGCTGGTGCTGGGCATGCTCGCCCTCACCGTCGGTCAGGTGCTGCGCGCGGTCACCGGCTCCGCCGTGGTGTTCCTGCTCACCAGCGCGCTCGCGCTGGCCGGCATCGCGGTCGCGAACATCCTGCTGCCGATGCTGGTCAAGCAGCACTTCCCGCACCGTACCGGGCTGGTCACCGGGGCGTACACCATGGCGCTGACCGTGGGCACGACGGTGGCCGCCGCATCCGCGGTGCCGGTGGCGCACGCCTTCGGCTCCTGGCGGGCCGGGCTGGGCGTCTGGGCGGGGCTCGCGGCGGTGGCCGTACTCCCGTGGCTGCCGGCCGCGCTGCGGGCCCGCACCGCCGGGCGGCGGACGGCCCGGGGTGCCGTCGCGCCCCGGTCGGGCATCCGGCCGGCCCGCACCCGACTCGGCTGGGCGATGGCGGTCTACTTCGGCGCGCAGTCGCTGAGCGGGTACGCGATCATGGGCTGGCTGGCCCAGCTGTTCCGCGACTCGGGTTTCCGCCCGCAGGACGCCGGGCTGCTGCTCGCCGGGGTGACCGCGCTCGGGGTGCCGATCGCGCTGCTGATGCCGACGCTGGCCGGCCGGCTGGGCAGCCTGCGTCCGCTGGTGTTCGCGCTGACCACCGCCTCCACCCTGGCCTACCTGGGGCTGGCCTTCGCGCCGCGCGGCGGGGCGGTGCTGTGGGTGGTGCTGCTGGCGTTCGGTCAGGGCGCGTTCCCGCTCATCCTGACCACCATCGGCCTGCGGGCCCGCACCGCCGACGGGACGGTCGCGCTGTCGGCCTTCGCGCAGAGCACGGGGTACGTCATCGCGGCGCTGGGGCCGCTGCTGGTCGGGATCCTCTACGGGGCCACCGGAGGCTGGACGGCGCCGATCGGGTTCCTGCTGGTCGCGCTCGCGGTGCAGACCGGTGCGGGAATGGTGATCGCCCGTCCCCGCTACATCGAGGACGAGCGCTGAGCGGCCGGGGTCAGGAGGAGGCCGGCGTGGGGTCGCCCGCGACCGCCTGATCGACGGTCGGGTAGGTGTGCAGCACCTCCACGAGGCCGCTCACCTCAAGGATGCGCAGCACACCCCGCTGCGGCGCGGCCAGCCGGACCACTCCGCCGGCCTCGTCGCAGCTGTTCTTGGCGCGGACGAACACCGACAGGCCGGTGGAGTCGCAGAACGAGACACGCGCCAGATCGAACACGAGGCGGCTGCGCCCCTTGTCGAGCAGGTCGGTGATCTGGTCCTGCAACTGCGGTGCGGTGGCCATGTCCAACTCGCCCGCGACCGACACGACGACCACGTCGCCGCGCTGTTCCGTGTGCACCGTCAGGGACATTCGCCAGACCTCCTGTTTATCGCTGGAACGGTATCCCACACGAGCCCTGGTACGCAGAACGAGAGCGGGATCGGGTGGCCACCGTCATTCCCTTGCTCTGGGGCAATTAGTTCTCGGGCCTCGGTGATAGAGTCCGGCCGGTCCGACGTTCGAAGGGTAGTGCCATGGCGCTGAGCACCGACGAGAGCGGCCGATTGGCCGACCTGTTGACCAGCCGCACCGAGGCGATCACTCAGCGGTGGACCGAGGTCGTCGCCGGACAGCTGCGCGGCCGACTCAGCCAGGCCGAGCTGGTCCGGCAGGTGCAGGAGCTGCATCGCGCCCTGGTCGACGCGCTCGGCAAGGGGGCGGTCGACCTGGCCGCCGAGGAGGCGGCCGAGCTGCGGGCCGTACTCGCCGAGCTGTCCCGCCGGCAGGCGCGGCAAGGCTTCTCCGCCACCGAGACCGCCACCGGCGTGTTCGCCCTGAAGGACGCGCTGTTGGGTGTGATGGAGGCTGACCAGACCGCCGGGACGCTGCGCGACTACGTCGCCTTCTCCGCGCTGGTCGACCAGATGAGCCTGTTCACCTTCGAGAGTTACGTCCGCACCCGGGAAAGCCTGATCGCCGACCAGGCCGAGCAGTTGCTGGAGCTGTCCACGCCGGTGGTCAAGCTCTGGGAGGGCGTGGTGGCGGTGCCGCTGGTCGGCACCCTCGACTCGGCCCGGGCCCAGGTGGTCATGGAACGGCTGTTGCAGACCCTGGTCGACACCAGCTCGCCGTACGCGATCATCGACATCACCGGCGTGCCGGCGGTGGACACCCAGGTCGCCCAGCACATCCTGAAGACCGTGGTGGCCGCCCGGCTGATGGGGGCGGACTGCATCATCTCCGGTATCCGGCCGCAGATCGCGCAGACCATCGTGGCGCTCGGCATCGAGTTCGGCGACATCGCCACCAAGGCCAGTCTCGCCGACGCACTGCGGCACGTGCTTCGGCACGGCGGCGTCGAGACCAGCCGCCGCCAGCCGCGCCGGGAGTTGTGATGGAGCGGGTGCCGATCCTCAAGATCGGCGACATCCTGCTGGTCTCCATCCAGGTCGACATGTCCGACCAGACGGCCGTCGCGCTCCAGGAGGATCTGGCCGAGCGGATCGTCGCCACCGGCTGCCACGGTGTGATCATCGACATCACGGCGCTGGACATCGTCGACTCCTTCGTCGGGCGGATGCTCTCCACCATCGCCTCGATCTCCCGGGTGCTCGACGCGGAGACGGTGGTCGTCGGGATGCGCCCGGCGGTCGCCATCACCCTGGTCGAGCTGGGGCTGTCGCTCAACGGCATCCGTACCGCGCTGAACGTCGAGCGGGGCATGGAACTCATCGCGGCCGGCCGCGGCCACGACGAAGACGACTGGTTCGACGACGGGCCGGACACCGAGCCGACGGCGTCGCCGTGACCAGCGGAATCGACCTGAGCCGTCCGCAGCAGCAGACGGTCGGCAGCGACGAGGACGTGGTACGCGTCCGCCAACTGGTGCGTACGGTGGCGGTGGCGGCCAAGCTCTCCCTCGTCGACCAGACCAAAGTGGTCACCGCGGCGAGCGAACTCGCCCGCAACACCCTCGTCTACGGTGGCGGCGGCACCGTCGAGGTGACCCCGGTCGACAACGGCCGCAGGCCCGGCATCCGGATCGTCTTCGCCGACTCCGGTCCCGGCATCGCCGACCTGGAACTTGCGCTGACCGACGGTTACACCACCGGTGGCGGCCTCGGCCTCGGCCTCAGCGGAGCCCGGCGGCTGGTGGACGAGTTCGACATCCAGACCGCCCCGGGCCAGGGCACCCGCATCACGATCATCAAGTGGTCCCGGTGACCGCCGAACCGGTCTCCGACCGGGGCACCTGGTTCCCGGTGGAGAACGGCAGCGCCGGCAGCGCCGTGCGGCGGGCGGCCGAGCGGTTGGGGGACCAGTTGGGGTTGCCCGCCGGCCGGATCGCCGACCTGGCCATCGTGGCCGCCGAGCTGACCAGCAACCTGATCAAACATGCCGAGGACGGCGTACTGCTGCTCCGGCCGGTGCGTCGCGAACTGGACGCCGGCGTGGAACTGGTCGCGGTCGACTCCGGGCCGGGCATGGTGGACCTCACCCACTCCGCCCGCGACGGACACTCCACCACCGGCACCCTCGGCATCGGCCTGGGGGCGATCGTCCGCCAGGCCAGCTGGTTCGACGCGTACTCGCAGCCGGGCCGGGGCACCGTCATCGCCGTACGGGTCTTCGCCGACGAGGACGTCCGGGACTCGTGGGTCGGCGGGCTCACCCGGCCGCTGACCGGCGAAGCGGTCAGCGGGGACGGCCATGCCTGGCGGATCGCCGGCGACCGCCGTCAGGTGCTGGTCACCGACGGACTGGGGCACGGGCCGCTGGCCGCCGCGGCCACCGACGCCGCGCTCAGCGCGTTCCGCGACGCCCCGGCGGCTGCCCCGGCCGAGGTGGTCGGGCACCTGCACCGGGCGCTGTCGCACACCCGCGGGGCCGCGCTCGCGGTGGCCGAGCCGGACCCGGCGGCCGGGGTGCTGCGGTACGCCGGGCTGGGCAACATCGGCGGTGCCGTGGCCACCGGGGACGGTCGGCGGCGCGGGCTGGTCTCGCTGCCCGGTATCGCCGGGCATCAGCGGCCGGCGATCCGACAGTACGACTATCCGTTCGACCCCGGCAGCCTGCTGGTCATGCACACCGACGGCGTGGTCGACCGATGGCAGCTCGCCGACTACCCCGGCCTCACCGGGCGGTCGCCGTTGGTGGTGGCCGCCACCCTGTTGCGGGACGCGGGCATCCGGCGCGACGACGCCGGGGTGCTGGTGGCGAGGTCCTGGTCATGAACACGGCCGCCCTGCTGCGCATGGTGCTGCGGGTGGAGCAGGACATCTTCGTGGTCCGCCAGCGGGGCCGGGAGGTTGCCGCCGCGGTCGGCCTGGAGCACCAGGACCAGGTCCGGATCGCCACCGCGCTGAGCGAGATCGCCCGGGACCTGCTGCGCGCCGTCGGCGGGGCGGACGTGGTGTTCGCCGTCGCCGACACGGCGGACGGCCGGCGCCAGCTGCGGGTCGATCTGGCCCCGGTGACACCGCTGCCCGACGGTCGCTACCAGCCCCACTCCGCTGCGGTGGCGCGCCTGGTGGACACGTTGAGCGTGGTGACGGTGGAGGGGGATACGGTCGTGAGAATGTCGCGACGTGTTCCACCGACCGCGCAGGCGCTCACCCCCGAGCGCCTCGCCGAGTTGCGCGTCCAGCTTGCCGAGAGCGCACCGGGCACCGCCGAGGAGGAACTCGCCACCCAGAACTCGCAGCTGATCATCGCCCTCGACGAGGTACGCAGCCAGCGCGACGAGCTGGCCCAGCTGAACGAGGAGCTGGAGCAGACCAACCGTGGGGTGCTGGCGCTCTACCACCAGCTCACCGACGAGCTGGAGGCGACCAACCGGGGCGTGGTGGCCCTCTACGCCGAGCTGGACGAGAAGTCGGCGCAGCTGCGCGCGGCGAGCGAGTCGAAGAGCCGCTTCCTGGCGAACGTCAGCCACGAGCTGCGGGCACCGGTCACCGCGACCATCGGGCTGGCCCGGCTGCTGGGCGACCCCGCGTCCGACCCGCTCACCGCCGAGCAGGAGCGTCAGGTCGGCCTGATCCGCGCCTCGGCGTCCGATCTGCTTACGCTGGTCAACGAGCTGCTCGATCTGGCCAAGGCGGAGTCCGGCCGGATCGACCCGGAGCTGACCGAGGTGGACCTGCGAGCCGTCTTCGGCCAGCTACGCGGCACGCTCCGGGCGCTGCCCAGCGGCCCCGAGGTCGAGCTGGTGGTGGAGGAGCCGGCCGCGCCGGCCACCGTGCGCACCGACGAGGTGCTGCTCGCCCAGGTGCTGCGGAACCTGCTGCACAACGGCCTGAAGTTCACCACCCGGGGCGAGGTCCGGCTGCGGGCGCAGCGGGGTGACGGCAACTGGCGGCTGTCCGTTTCGGACACCGGGCCGGGCATCCCCGCCGAGCTGCACGAGCGGGTCTTCGAGGAGTTCTACCAGGCCCCCGGCCCGTCCCGGGTCGGCGGCACCGGCCTCGGCCTGCCGTACGCCCGGCGACTGGTGACCCTGCTCGGCGGCACCCTCGAACTGGCCAGCGAACCGGGCCGGGGCAGCACCTTCACGGTCTCGCTGCCGGCGGACGGGACGTGACGTGGACGGCACACCGACAGTGCTGGTGGTCGACGACAGTCAGACCAAGCGCTACCTCCTGGTGAGCTGGCTGACCCGGGCCGGGTTCACCGTGTTGGAGGCCGAGACGGGCACCGAGGCGCTGAGCCGGGTCGGGGTGGATCGGATCGATCTGGTGGTGCTCGACGTCCGGCTGCCGGACCTGAGCGGGTTCGAGGTGTGCGAACGGATCAAGTCGGCGCACCCCGCGCTGCCGGTGATCCACGTGTCGGCGCACGCGATCGACGCGACCGACCGTACGCAGGGGTTGACCCGGGGCGCGGACGCGTACCTGGCGGAGCCGATCGAGCCGGACGAACTGATCGCCACCGCGCACGCGGTGCTGCGCTACTACCAGGCCCGGCAGCGGGCCGAGCTGCTCGCCGAGCGGCTCACCGGGCTGGCGGACACCACCGTGGCGGTGCACGCCGCACCGAACTTCGCCCGGCTGCTGGAGGCGGCGGCGACCGGCGCCGCGGAGATCTTCAAGAGCCCCGCCGCGGTGGTCGCCGAGACCTTCGACGGTGACTGCCTGGCCGGGGTCTGCGCCGGTCCCGGTGCCGAGGGCAGAGTCGTGCCGTGGACCGTCGACGACCGCGGGGTGCCGACCGGGGCGACCGTCCGGGTGCAGGAGCCGGCCGGCTGGGCGCTGGTCGACTGGCCCCGGGGCGACACGGTCACGGTGGCCGCCGCTCGGCTGCGGGAGGACCGCGCACCGCTCTACGTCGTGGTGCCCACCGCCACGCAGACCGCCCGTACGCCGGTGCTGGTCCAACTCGCGCAGGCGGTGGCGTCCGCCGTCGAGGCGCAACGGTCCTTCGACGAGGAGCACCGGATCGCGGTGACCCTCCAGCGCAGCCTGCTGCCGCGTCGCATCCCGGAGATCGCCGGGCTCGACCTGGCCGTCCGCTACGAGCCGGCCAGCGCCCAGACGGAGGTGGGCGGCGACTTCTACGAACTGGTGATGCTCGACGGTCACCTGCTGCTGGCCATCGGCGACGTGGCCGGTCACTCCCTGCACGCCGCGACGGTGATGGCCGAGCTGCGGCACGCGCTGCGGGCGTACGCGGTCGAGGGGCACCAGCCGGGCGAGATCCTGCACCGGGTCGACGAGCTGATGCGTACGCTGCTCCCCGGCGAACTGGCCACCATCTGCGTACTGCTGATGGAACCGGCCACCGGGCGGGTCCGGCTGGCCAGCGCGGGCCACCTGCCGCCGTTGATCAGTAAGGACGGCCAGGTCGAGTACGTGCAACACTCTGCGCCGCTGCTCGGGGTGCGCGCGCCGCGCCCCGCCGACCTGGAGTTCGTGCTACCGGCCGGGGCGACGATGGTCTTCTACACCGACGGGCTGATCGAACGGCGGGACGCCACCATCGACGAGGGGCTGACCGCCCTGGCGGCGTGCGCGGCCCGGGTCGACGACAACCTCGACCGGTTCTGCCAGCGGCTGCTCGTCGAGCTGGCCCCCGACGAGATCCAGGACGACGTCGCCGTCGTCGCCCTCCGCCGCCACTGAGGTGTAAGGAAGGGCCCCTTGTTAACGCCGATCCCCGTGGGCGTACGCGCCGGGGGAGACGCCGGTGACGGCGGTGAAGTCGCGTACGAGGTGGGCCTGGTCGCTGTAGCCGAGTTCGGCGGCGAGCCCGGCCCAGTCCGGCGGCCCGCCCGCCGCCCGCTCGATCGCCTCGTGCAACCGGTACCGGCGGATCACCCACTTCGGCCCCACCCCGACGTGGGTGACGAAGAGGCGTTGCAGCCGCCGGACGGAGATCCCGTGGTCCCGGGCGAACTCGTCGACCCGCCGTACGCCCCGATCGGTCCGGATCGCCTCGACCAGCCCCATCACCTCGTCGGTGACCGGGTCCGGCCGGGGCGCCCAGCTCGTCAACAGGGCGTCGAGGACGTGGCAGCGCTCGGCGTCCGTACCCGTGCAGATCCCGGAGCCGGCCGCGGCGCCGCCGGCAGCCGGCAAACCGGTCGGGTCCGCGGACGCCGCCGCGGCCGGCGGCCAGCGGTCGGTCAGCTCGGCGAAGGACCACCGCCGACCGGTCAGCTCGGCGACCGACCGCTGCCAGAACGGGTGGAAGCCGCCCGGCCGGAACTGCACGCCGCACACCCGACCGGTGCCGGTGAGCACGATCGAGAAGAGTTTCCGGCCCACCCCGGCCACCTCGGCGCGTTCCGGCCCGTCGCCATGGCGCTGGAACACCACGTTGACCGCCGGATGCGGCACGACCCGCTGCTCGAACGGCTCGGTCAGGTCCCAGTCGACGAGCCAGTAATGCTCCACCCAGCGCCGCAGCGCGGCGGCGGGCAGCTGCCGGCGGAACCGGACCCGCCGCATCAGCCGGGCCGGTTCGAGGATGCCCCGGCTGTCCCCGCGCGGCTGTCGCATTTCTTCAAGACCACCCTCATACGCTGGCCCTATGGCCACACAGACTAGCGATCTGCTGGCGGCAGCGGCGCCGCGAACCGTGGCGGTGGTCCACGGGATCACCGACGACCAGCTCGCCCTGCCGACCCCCTGCCAGGAGTACACCGTCCGCGACCTGCTCAACCACCTGTACGACGTGGTGGTCAACTTCCAGGCGCTCGCCGCCCGGGAGCCGGTGGTTTGGGCCGACAAGCCCGATCGCCTCACCGACGGCTGGCGGGACCGGTTCGAGACGGAGACTCGCCGGCTGGTCGAGGCGTGGTCGGATCCGGCCAGCGAGCAGGGCGTCTCACCCGGGATGGGGATGCCGCAGCCGGTGGTGGGCGGCATGGCGCTGCTCGACCTGACCGTGCACGGCTGGGACCTGGCGGTCGCCACCGGCCAGGCGTACGAGCCGGCCCCGGCGGCGCTGCCCGCGTTGCACGAACTGGCCGGTCAGCTCGGCCCGACGGCCCGGCAGATGGGCGTCTTCGCCGAGTCGGTGGCCGTCGACACCGCCCTGCCGGACCTGCCCCGGCTGCTCGGCGTGACCGGCCGCGACCCGGCCTGGTCGCCCGCCGGCTGACCGGAGGCACGCTTTCACCGGCTCCCCCAGGGAGTCCTTGACACTCGCTATTCGCTCAGTGAATAGTGAGTCGGTGTCAACGTCGCATGTGCTGCTCGGGTTGCTCGGCGCCGGAAGCAAGCACGGCTACGAGCTGAAGCGGGCGCACGACGAGCGGCTGCCCCGGTCCCGTCCGCTGGCGTACGGGCAGGTCTACGCGACGCTCGGCCGCCTGCTCCGGGACGGTCTGGTGACCGCAACCGGGCAGGACCGCGACGCCGGCCCCGAACGCACCACGTACGCGCTGACCGACGACGGCCGGGCCGCGCTGGACCAGTGGCTGGGCAGCGTCGAGCCGCCGATGCCGCACGTCACGGGTGCGCTGTTCACCAAGGTGGTGGTGGCGCTGCTGGACGCCGACGTGGACCGGGCCCAGGCGTACCTGATCGCGCAGCGTCGGGCACACACCGAGCGGCTGCGCGAGTTGACCGCAGTGAAGACCGCTGCCAGGGCCACTCTCGACGACATCGTCGCGGCCGACTACGCAATCGCCCACCTCGATGCCGACCTGCGGTGGCTGCACACCACCCTGAGTCGGGTCGCCGACTGGCACCGGGAGGTCCATTCGTGACGCACTTGCAGGCTCGCGGCGTGGTGAAGGCGTACGGCCCGACCCCGGCGCTTCGCGGAGTCACGCTGGACGTGGCCGAGGGTGAGATCGTCGCCGTCAGCGGGCCGAGCGGCTGCGGCAAGTCCACCCTGCTGCACTGCCTCGCCGGCATCCTGCGTCCCGATGTCGGCGAGGTGAGCTGGCGTGGCGACCGGATCGACACCTGGTCCGAGTCCGCCCGGTCTCGGCTGCGGCGTACCGAGTTCGGGGTGCTGTTCCAGTTCGGACAGCTGGTCGCCGAGCTGACCGCGGCAGAGAACGTCGCGCTTCCGCTGCTGCTCGCCGGCACGGGGCGGCGAGCAGCACGGACGGCGGCGGTCAACTGGCTGGACCGGTTCGGGGTGGCGGAGCTGGCCGACGTCCGACCCGGCGAGATGTCCGGCGGCCAGCAGCAACGCTGCGCCACCGCCCGGGCTCTGGTCACCGAACCACGGGTGCTCTTTGCCGACGAACCGACCGGCGCGCTGGACACCCTCACCGGCGAGCAGGTGCTGACCCAACTGGTCCGGCTCGCCCGCGAGCAGCGCACCACCGTCGTGCTGGTCACCCACGAGCCCCGGGTCGCCGCGTACGCCGACCGGGAGGTCGTTCTCCGGGACGGCATGGTGGACCACACCGGCCTGGGCTTCGAAGCGTCACTGGGCGGCGGCGTCCGGTGAGGCCAGCCACTCTGCTCCGGCTCGCGCTGGCCGGCACCCGCACCGACGCCGCCCGGGTGACGCTCACCACGCTGAGTGCCGCCCTGGCCACCCTCCCCGGCCTCACCGCGCTGACCGTGCTGGCCATTCCGACCCCGCCGGCCACCGACGACAACCCCAACCGCTGGTCCGAGCAGTACACCATCCAACTCCTCGTCGAGCCTGGGCTGCGCGGCGGCACCGCGTTCGCTCTGCTCCTGCTGGCCATTCCCGTGCTGGTCCTGGCCGGCCAGAGCGCCCGGATGGGCGCTCCGGGGCGGGACCGTCGGCTCGCCGCGCTGCGGCTGGCCGGCGCGACCCCCGGCCAGGTGACCCGGCTCGCGATGCTGGAAACCGGCCTGGCCAGCCTGGTCGGCACCGTCGTCGGGCTGGCCGGGTACCTCGTCGGGCGGAAGCTGCTGCACCACCCGGACGCCAGCGGCCGGCTCGTCCTGCCGACCGACGTGCTGCCGTCGGTGCCGGCCATGGCAGCGGTGGTGCTGGGGTTGCCGCTGGTGGCGGCGGCGGCCACCGCAGTCATGCTGCGCCGGGTCACCGCCACGCCGCTCGGGGTGGTCCGTCGGGCCCGCCGGACCGGGGCGCCCCGCCCCTGGCCGGCGCTGCTGATCGGGCTCGGTGTGCTGGCCGTGGCCATGATCGACCCGATCGTGCGGGCTTTCCGGGACACCCGCCTCGACTGGCTGTTCGCAGACCCGGCTACCCGCGACCTGGTGATCGCCCTGGTCGCGGTGCTCGTCGTCTTCGTCGGTCTGTTCGCCGGCGTAGTGGGGGTGATCCTTGGGGCCGGTTGGATCTCGTACTTCGCCGGGCAGCTGCTGCACCGCTTCGCCCGAGGTCCGGCCGCCCTGCTGGCTGCCCGTCGGCTGACCGACGACCCGTGGGCCAGCAGCCGGACCTTCGCCGCACTGCTGGCCAGCCTGGTCGTCGGCGCCGGTGCGGCGGCATTCCGAGCCCGGTTCCTGCTCGACGAACAGCTCCAGCGGGAGCAGAGTCGCCGGGCCGGCTACGACGACTACGCCGGCCCGTTCAGCTCCTTCTACCTGAGCACCATGGACCTGGTTGATCTGACGGTCGTCACCGCGGTGGCGATCGCCGCCGCGGGCCTGCTGGTCACGCTCGTGGAGGGGATCGTCACCCGCCGCCGGGCGTACGCGGCGCTCGTGGCGACCGGGGTGCCGCGTACCACCATCGCCACCTCGATCCTCTGGCAGGTGCTGGCGCCTGCGGTGCCTGCCGTCCTGGTCGCGCTCGGCGTCGGACACGGCTTCGGCCGGCAGTTCGTCGGCGATCACGTAACGGGTGGCTTCCAGGAGGAGGTGTGCAGAGCATCAGCCGAGCTCTGCCAGGATCCGGCCACCCGCGACCGCTACACCGAGATCGTCCAGGTGGAGCGGGTGATTCACTCGCCGGACGTACCGTTGGAACAGCTGGCACTGCTGGGTGCCGGCGCCGTGGCCGCGGTGCTGATCACGGCCGGGCTGGGGCTGCTCTTCCTGCGTGCCAACACGGCGGTGCAGGAGCTGCGGTCCACCTGAGCTCGCTCGGTCAGGTGGTGTCGGCCCGCAGGTAGGTCAGCGCCGCCAGCACGCTTGGTCCAGTCTGGTCTGGCTTGGAGGCAGGCGGTTAGTAGGAGTGGAAGAAACCGGCGGACCAGGCGATCGCCAGGCCGACCGCCGCGGAGCAGCAGCAGACCAGCAGTGCGGCGGCGGCCAAACCGAGTATCAGCCAGGTCGGCCCACGTCGGCCCGTTGCCGCCGGTCCGTCCTCTGCCGGCTGTCCGTCCTCTGCCGGCTCCTGGCCCGCTGGCGGCTCCTGGCCCGCTGGCGGCTCCTGGCCCGCTGGCGGCTCCTGGCCCGCTGGCGGCGGGTTGCCGGCCTGCTCCTCGGCCTGCCGCTCGGCGTCGCTCACCCAGCGAAGTCTAGGCACTCACGCGGCCGACAACTACGCGTTCGTCGTCCACCGACGCGGCCCCCGCCACATGGGCGCGTCGATGTGTCAGCGCGAGGTCCATCTGCCCCAGAGCTTGATGCCATAGTCAGGTCTTGCCGGCCCAAGGTCACGCTCGATCCACGATTGAGTGGCTTCCTTCGCCTGTCGATGCCACTGGATCCTGGATCGAGCGTGACCTTGACGTCATGCGCGGGCAGCCTGGCGGCGGGGCGCCCGGCCGGGGACGTCAGGCGCGGCCGAACCGGTCCAGGATCCAGGCGTTCACGAACGCCTCCTCCCGCCAGGAGTCGTAGCGTCCGCTGGGCCCGCCGTGACCGGCCTCCATCTCGGTCTTGAGCAGGTAGTCGCCCTGCGGCGCGACCGCGCGCAGCCGCGCGATCCACTTCGCCGGCTCGTGGTAGAGCACCCGGGTGTCGTTGAGGCTGGTCATCGCCAGGATCGCCGGGTAGTCCAGCGCCGCGACGTTCTCGTACGGGGTGTACGACTTCATGTACGCGTACACCTCGGGGTCGGCCAGCGGGTTGCCCCACTCCTCCCACTCGGTGACGGTCAGCGGCAGCGACGGGTCGAGGATCGTGCTGAGTGCGTCCACGAACGGCACCTGCGCGACGATGCCGGTGAAGGCGTCCGGCGCGAGGTTGGCCACCGCGCCCATCAACAGCCCGCCGGCCGAGCCGCCCCGGGCGACCAGCCGGTCCGGAGCCGTCCAGCCCGCCTTCGCCAGGTGCCGGGCGCAGGCGACGAAGTCGGTGAAGGTGTTCTTCTTGGCCAGCATCTTGCCCTGGTCGTACCAGCGGCGGCCCAACTCGCCGCCGCCGCGTACGTGGGCCACCGCGAAGACCACCCCGCGGTCCAGCAGGGACAGCCGGCCGACCGAGAACCACGGATCCATGCTCGCCTCGTACGAGCCGTAGCCGTAGATGACGCAGGGTGCGGAGCCGTCGCGGGGCGTACCCCGGCGGCAGACCAGCGAGATCGGCACCTTCGTGCCGTCGTCGGCCAGCGCCCAGTCCCGGTGCTGCTCGTAGTCCTCCGGCTGGTACGCCCGCCCGTCCGGCCCGGGCAGCACCGGCCGGCGGCGCAGCAGCGTCATCTCGCGGGTCACCAGGTCGTAGTCGTACACCGAGTCCGGGGTGACCAGCGAGGTGTAACGCAGCCGCACGCGTCCGGTGCGGTATTCCGGGTTGGCGTCCAGCCCGACGGTGTGCAGCGGCTCCGGGAACTCGATGTTGTGGCCGTCGTCGCCGCCGACCGGCAGCACCCGGAGCCCGGTCAGGCCGTTGCTGCGTACGGTGACGACCAGGTGGTCGGCGAAGGCGTCGACCGACTCCAGTCGGGTGCCGGGGGAGTGCTCGATCAGCGGCACCCAGTCGCCCGGCGTGTCCGCCGAGGTGTACGCGAGCGCGAAGTCCTCCGCGCCGTCGTTGTGCAGGATCAGGAACCGGTGCCCGTGGTGCTCCACCGAGTACTCGACGCCCTGCCGGCGCGGCGCGATCACCGCAGGCTCGCCGGTCGGGTTGCCGGCCGGGATGACCCGTACCTCGCTGGTGAGCTTGCTGGCGATGTCGATCAGGATGAACCGCTCCGACCGGGTCAGCTCGACCCCGACCCAGAACCGCTCGTCGTCCTCGGAGTGCACCACCACGTCGTCGGCCGTGGCCGTGCCGACCACGTGTCGCCAGACCCGGTGGGGCCGCCACGCCTCGTCCACGGTGACGTAGCACAGCACCGAGGCGTCGGCGGACCAGGCGGTGCCGTAGAAGGTCCCGGGGATCTCGTCGGGCAGCAGCTCACCGGTGTCGAGGTCCTTGATCCGCAGGGTGAACCGCTCGTCGCCGGAGAAGTCGGTGGAGTACGCCAACCAGCGCCCGTCCGGGCTCACGTCGAAGGCGCCCATGGCGAAGAAGTCGTGCCCCTCGGCGAGCAGGTTGCCGTCGAGCAGGATCTCCTCCCCGTCGAGTGGAGCGCCGTCGGTGCTGATCGGCGGCGCGGTCTCGCCGTCGCGGACCGCCCGGCGGCAGTGCACGCCGTACTGCCGGCCCTCGACCGTGCGGGTGTAGTACCAGTGCCCGCCCTTGCGGGTCGGCACCGACAGGTCGGTCTCCTGGGTACGCCGCCGGATCTCCTCGAACAACTCCGTACGCACCCCGGACAGGTGCGCCGTCCGCGCCTCGGTCCAGGCGTTCTCGGCGTTCAGGTAGTTGATCGTCTCCGGATCGTCCTTGGTGGCCAGCCAGGCGTACTCGTCGACGACGGTGTCGCCGTGGTGGACGCGTTCGGTCGGCACCTGCCTGGCTACGGGCACGGGGGTCTCGGTGGTCACGGCGCCACGTTACCGGCCGTCCCGGTCTCCCGTGCGGAACGAATCCCTTCCCGATCGTTCGAACACATGTACGATTGCCGCCATGGTGCCAGCACGTTCCACCGGCGCGTCCGGGGCTCTCGACATCGCCCATCGACTGACCGAGATCTGCGGTCCACGGTTCGCTCGGTTCGCCGGCCCGGCCGACGAGGTGGCCGGGCGCCCGGCCCGCTGGGTGGCTGTGCCGGGCGGTCCGCACGCGGCGGCGCAGGTGTTGCGGCTGGCCGCGCGGCACGATCTGACGGTGGTGCCGCGCGGGGCGGGCACCAAGATTGACTGGGGCGCCGCGCCCGAGCGGGTCGACATCATGCTCGACACCGGGCGACTGGCCGGCATCGGCCACCAGCCGCCGGGCCGGGGCACGGCCGAGGTCGGCGCCGGTACGCCGCTGCGCGCGGTACAGGCCACCCTGGAGCGCACCGGCCAGCGGCTCGCCCTGGACGCGCCCTCGCCCGGCGCCACCGTCGGTGGGGTGCTCGCCGCGGACGAGGCCGGCCCGTTGCGGCATCGCCACGGCACCGCCTGCGACCAGCTCGTCGGCCTGCGCTATCTGGCCGCCGACGGTGAGCTGGCCGAGGCCGGCGGCGGGGCGGCCGGGCTGGCCCAGGCCCGGATGCTGTGCGGCTCGGAGGGGGCGCTCGGCGTGTTGGTCAGCGCGACCCTGCGGGTGCAGGCGGTGCCGGCCAGCCGGGTCTGGGTGACCCGCCCGGTGTGGACACCGCTCGAGGTGCACGACCTGATCCGCGCGGTGCTCGCCGCCCGGCTCGATCCGGCCGCGGTCGAGCTGGACCTGCCGGCCGGCGCGGGATCCCGGCAACGGCGTGACCGTCGGGCCGAGGCGATGGCGCGCCATCCGTCCATGGCGGGGCGCGCACCGACCGGCCCGGCGAGCGCCGGCTCCCTGGTGGTGCTGCTGGAGGGCGGGCCCTCCGATGTGGCCGAACGCGCCGACCGGCTGACGTCGCTGTTCGGCGCCCGGGCGACGGTCGCCCGATCGGCACCGCCGTGGTGGCGGAGCTACCCGTTCGCCCCCGGCGACACCGCGCTCCGGCTGGAGGTGCCGATCACCGACCTGCACGCCGCCGTCTACGCGCTACGCGACGCGGCCGGCACGCCGGTGCCGGTCCGCGGCTCGGCCGGGCTCGGCGTGGTGCACGCCGCCCTGCCCGGCGCGATGCCACCCGACCGGGTGGCGGCGATCCTGGCCGCGGTCCGGGGCGTGCTGCTCGCCCGGCAGGGCCGGTGCGTGGTGCTTTCCGCCCCGCCCGCCGTCCGCCGGGCCGTCGACCTCTGGGGCGAGCTGGTCGGCCTGGCCCGGTTACGCGCGGTAAAGCAGCACCTCGACCCCACCCACCGGCTCGCCCCCGGCCGTCTCCCCGGCGGCCTCTGAACCCACGTCAGACGGCGTCGTTGCGGAGAACGAGGATGGCGATGTCGTCCCGAGGCTCCTCGACCGAGAAGTTGATCGCGGTGGCGCGCAGCCGGGCCGCCACCACGTCCGCCGAGTAGCCGGCCAGCGGGGCGGCGGCGTCCCGCAGCCGGCCGGTGCCGAACAGTTCCCGGCCCCGGCGGCGCTCGGTCACCCCGTCGGTGTAGAAGACCAGGCAGTCGCCCGGGTCGAGGGCGATCTCCGCGGTCGGCGAGGCGATCGCGTCGAGCAGCCCGAGCGCGGTGCCGCCAGTGCCGACGAAGGTGGCCGGGCCGCCACCGGAATGCAGCAGCACCGGACGGTCGTGCCCGGCCAGGTGCAACCCGACGTCGAGTCGGCCGCCCTCGCCCGGCCCGACCGCCGCCAGCGCCAGCGTGCAGTAGCGGCCGGCGCCCCGCTCGACCAGCGTCTCGTTGAGCCGGGCCAGCACCTCGGGCAGCGGCTTGCCGTCCCCGGCGAGCACCCGGATCACGTCCCGGACCAGCCCGGTGACCGCCGCGGCCTGCACCCCCTTGCCGGAGACGTCGCCGATCACCACCAGCCAGCGCCCGTCCGGCATCGGCACCACGTCGTAGAAGTCCCCGCCGACGTCGGCGTCCCCGCCGGTCGGTACGTACTCGGCGGCGAAGCCGATGCCCTCCACGACCGGCAGTACGGGCGGCAGCAGCGACTGTTGCAGCGTCTGCGCCACCCGGCGGCGCTCGGCGTGGATCCGAGCGTTCTCGATGGCCAGGGCCGCCCGCCGGGCCACGTCCTCCAGCACCGCGATCTCGTCCGGGTCGTGCCGGTGCCGCAGGTGCCGGCCGACCGCCAGGGTGCCGAGGCGCTGGCCGCGGGCGATCAGGGGCACGGCAAAGCCCTCCATCGGCGCGCCCAGCGGCGTCTGGGTGCCGTTGCGGCTGGCCTCGCGCAGCCGGGCCTGGATCGAGTCCGGGCCGGCCTCCCGCAGCGTGGCGTGCAGCTGCGGCAGCATCGACTCGTCGGCGTGACTGGCCGCCGCGAGCCGGAGCCGACCCCACTCGTCGGTGGTGTGCACCGCGCACCACTGGCCGAGCCGGGGCACCACCAGCTGCGGGATGAGCGCCATGGTGAGTTCCACGTCCAGCGACTGAGCGAGCAGCTCACTGGCCTCGGCGAGGAAGGTCAGCCAGGCCTGCCGGCGGACGTCGGCGCGGCGCAGCCGGTCGTTCTCCAGGTGCAGCGAGAGCCGCTCGGCGGTCAGCACCGCCAGCGGCCGGGCGTACCCGGTGGGCGCGGCGTCCAGTTCCAGTTCCCCGGCGTACGGGCGGTGCACCGCCAGCGGCACCCGGAGCAGGTCGTTGCCGGCCCGGGGCTGCCGGCCGTACCGGGCGAGCACCTGCGGGCCCTGGCCGTCGCCCCGGTCCAGCCGCACCACGCCCCCGGCCGCGCCGACCATCTCCGCTACCCGGGTGAGCAGGCTGGTGGCGAAGTCCGGCAGCGGATCGTCGGCGTACGGGTCGGGGCTGGTCTGCATCAGCGCGCTCATCGCACCGGCGCTCGGGGTGGAGGTGTGTCCGTTGCTGCCCGAATCAGCGGCCGGAGTCGGCGGGTCGGCCGGGCCCTGCCCGCCCGGGTCGGCACGGTCCAGGCGGAACCACACGCCCTTGCCGGTGGGCAGGTACGTGGTGCCCCAGCGGCTGGCGAAGTGGTCGACCAGCAGCAGCCCCCGCCCGCGTTCGGCGACCTCGGTGATGTCGGTCGACACGTTGCGTACGCCCACGGTCAGTTCGTCGACCGGGCCGGAGGCGAAGTCGGAGACGGTCACGGTCAGCCCCGCCGGGTCGGCGGTGACCTCGATGTCCAGTTCGGTGCGGGCGTGCTCGACCGCGTTGGTGGACAACTCCGTGGTCAGCAGGAGTGCCTCGTTGAGCAGTTCGTCCAGGTTCGCCTCGGCGAGTACGGACCGGACGACGGCCCGCGCGGCGGCCGGCGTACGGCGGTCGGCGGGAAGCCGGACGCGCCGAACGTGCTCGTCTGGGCCTCCGGTCATCGCGGGCCCCGCCTCCGCTGACACCCTCGTATCCTCCACCGCCACCCGGCCGGTGCCAAGCTGATCACTGCCGGGTCTTCGATCGCGGACGGCGGTGTGCCGTGGCGGTTTCGAGGTCACGGGGACAATGATGGGGTGGCCGGCGTGAGCCGGTGTACCCCGAGTTGAGCGAGGAATGATGACCACGGCGAAGCAGTCGGTGACCGCGGACACCCCCGCCGCCGACCACGAGGCGGTCCTCACCGAGCTGGCGGAGGCGCTACGGCAGGTCCGCCGCGGTGACCTCAAGGTCAGGCTGGCCCGGCGTTCGGGCGCGGCCGGCGAGGTGGCGGACGCCTTCAACGACGTGGTGTCGCTCCAGGAGCGGCAGCAGCTGGACCTGCGCCGGATCAGCCGGATCGTGGGCCGCGACGGCCGGCTGACCGAGCGTCTCGACGAGGAGGGGCTGGACGGCTCCTGGGCGGAGGGGCAGCGGGCGGTCAACTCGTTGATCGACGACCTGGGCCGACCCGCGACGGAGATCGCCCGGGTCATCGTCGCGGTCGCCGACGGCGATCTCTCCCAGCACATGGCGCTGGAGATCGACGGTCGCCCGCTGCGCGGCGAGTACCTGCGGATCGGCCGCACCGTCAACACCATGGTCGACCAGCTCTCGTCGTTCTCGAACGAGGTGACCCGGGTGGCCCGTGAGGTGGGCACAGAGGGCGAGCTGGGTGGTCAGGCCGACGTACGCGGCGTCGCCGGCACCTGGAAGGACCTCACCGACTCGGTGAACACCATGGCGTCGAACCTGACGTACCAGGTGCGCTCGATCTCACAGGTGGCGACGGCGGTGGCCAAGGGCGACCTGTCGCAGAAGATCACCGTGTCGGCGAAGGGTGAGGTGGCCGAGCTGGCGCACACCTTCAACTCGCTGACCGACACCCTGCGGCTCTTCGCCGAGCAGGTGACCCGGGTGGCCCGTGAGGTGGGCACCGAGGGCAAGCTGGGCGGCCAGGCGGAAGTGCCCAACGTCGCCGGCACCTGGAAGGACCTGACCGACAGCGTCAACTCGATGGCGTCGAACCTCACCGCGCAGGTGCGGAACATCGCGCAGGTCTCCACCGCGGTCGCCCGGGGTGACCTCTCGCAGAAGATCACGGTGGCCGCGCAGGGCGAGATCCTGGAACTCAAGGACACCGTCAACACGATGGTGGATCAGCTGTCGTCGTTCGCCGACGAGGTCACCCGGGTGGCCCGTGAGGTGGGCACCGAGGGCAAGCTCGGCGGCCAGGCCCAGGTACGCGGTGTCTCCGGCACCTGGCGTGATCTCACCGAGAACGTGAACCAGCTCGCCGGGAACCTGACCAGCCAGGTGCGGAACATCTCCCAGGTCTCGACGGCGGTCGCCAAGGGTGACCTGAGCCAGAAGATCACGGTGGACGCCCGGGGCGAGATCCTGGAGCTGAAGAACACCGTCAACACGATGGTGGACCAGCTGTCGTCGTTCGCCGACGAGGTCACCCGGGTGGCCCGTGAGGTGGGTACGGAAGGCAAGCTGGGCGGTCAGGCGCAGGTCAAGGGGGTCTCCGGGACCTGGCGGGATCTGACCGACAACGTGAACTCGATGGCGTCGAACCTGACCAGTCAGGTGCGGAACATCGCCTCGGTCACCACGGCGGTGGCCAAGGGTGACCTGTCGCAGAAGATCACGGTGGACGCCCGGGGCGAGATCCTGGAGCTGAAGTCGACGGTGAACACGATGGTGGATCAGCTGTCGTCGTTCGCCGACGAGGTGACCCGGGTGGCCCGTGAGGTGGGCACCGAGGGCAAGCTCGGCGGCCAGGCCCAGGTCCGTGGCGTGGCCGGGACCTGGCGGGATCTGACCGACAATGTGAACTCGATGGCGTCGAACCTGACCAGCCAGGTGCGGAACATCGCCCAGGTCTCGACGGCAGTGGCGAAGGGTGACCTGAGCCAGAAGATCACGGTGGACGCGCAGGGCGAGATCCTGGAGCTGAAGAACACCGTCAACACGATGGTGGACCAGCTGTCGTCGTTCGCCGACGAGGTCACCCGGGTGGCCCGCGAGGTCGGCACCGAGGGGAAGCTGGGCGGTCAGGCCCAGGTCAAGGGGGTCTCCGGGACCTGGCGGGATCTGACCGACAACGTGAACTCGATGGCGTCGAACCTGACCGGGCAGGTGCGGAACATCGCCTCGGTCACCACGGCGGTGGCGAACGGCGACCTGTCGCAGAAGATCACGGTGGACGCGCAGGGCGAGATCCTGGAGCTGAAGAACACCGTCAACACGATGGTGGACCAGCTGTCGTCGTTCGCCGACGAAGTGACCCGGGTGGCCCGCGAGGTGGGCATCGAGGGGAAGCTGGGCGGTCAGGCGCAGGTCAAGGGGGTCTCCGGCACCTGGCGGGATCTCACCGAGAACGTCAACCAGCTCGCTTCCACCCTGACCACCCAGCTGCGGGCGATCGCCCGGGTCTCCACGTCGGTGACCCGGGGCGACCTCACCCAGCGGATCGCGGTGAAGGCGCAGGGCGAGGTCGCCGAGCTCAAGGACAACATCAACCAGATGATCGTCACCCTGCGGGAGACCACCCACAAGAACGCCGAGCAGGGCTGGCTCGACTCCAACCTGGCCCGGATAGGCGGTCTGCTGCAGGGTCAGCGCGACCTCGGCGAAGTCTGCCGGATGATCATGATGGAGGTGACCCCGCTGGTCGACGCGCAGCTCGGCGCGTTCTTCCTGGCGGACAACTCCGAGGGGGTGATGCGGCTGCGGCTGACCGCCTCGTACGGCTACGTGTCCCGGGGGCATGACGTCACCTTCGGGCCCGGCGAGGGGCTGGTCGGGCAGGCCGCGCTCTCCCGGCGCACCATCCGGGTCGGTGCCGTGCCGGACGCCCGGATCACCCTGCGGTCCGGGCTGGCCGACACACCCCCGGCCGACCTGGTCGTGCTGCCCGTCCTCTTCGAGGGCGAAATGCTCGGCGTGATCGAGTTCGCCAGCGCGACCCCGTTCTCCGAGCTGCACCTGTCGTTCCTGGAGCGGCTGGTCGCCACCATCGGCATCGCGGTCAACACGATCCAGGCCAACCGCCGTACCGAGGAACTGCTCGCCCAGTCCCAGCGGCTGGCCCACGAGTTGCAGGAGCAGTCGGCGGAGTTGCAGCGCACCAACGCCGAACTGGAGGACAAGGCCAAGCTGCTGTCCGAGCAGAAGGCGAACATCGAGACACAGAACCGGGAGATCGAGCTGGCCCGGCTCGGCCTGGAGGACAAGGCGCAGCAGCTCACTCGGGCGTCGGCGTACAAGTCGGAGTTCCTGGCGAACATGAGCCACGAGCTGCGTACGCCGCTGAACTCGCTGCTGCTGCTGGCCCGGCTGCTGATGGAGAACTCGGAACAGAACCTCAGCCCTAAGCAGATCGAGTTCGCCCGGACCATCCACGGCTCCGGGTCGGACCTGCTGCGCCTGATCGACGACATCCTCGATCTGTCCAAGATCGAGGCGGGGCGGATGGACGTCGAGCCGACCGATGTCCGGTTCGCCGATATCCGCGGCTTCGTCGAGCAGGCGTTCGCTCCGCAGGCCGACGACAAGGGCCTGGACTTCCAGGTGCGGATCGGCAAGGACCTGCCGCCGGCGGTGGTCACCGACGCCCAGCGGCTCCAGCAGATCCTGCGCAACATGCTGTCGAACGCGGTCAAGTTCACCGACAACGGGGCGGTGACGCTGCGCATCTCCCGGGCCCCGGAAAACGCGGTGTTCGACGTGCCGGCGTTGACCAATGCCCGGCAGGTGATCGCCTTCACGGTGATCGACACCGGCATCGGCATCTCCGACGACAAGCTGTCGCTGATCTTCGAGGCGTTCCAGCAGGCGGACGGCACCACCAGCCGCCGGTACGGCGGTACCGGGCTCGGCCTGTCCATCAGCCGGGATCTGGCCCGGCTGCTCGGCGGCACGATCACGGTCACCTCGGCCCCCGGTCAGGGCTCGACGTTCACCCTCTACCTGCCCGACGTGCTGGCGCCGGACGCGGTGGTGGCACCGTCGCCGCCGTCGCCGCAGCGGGCCGGCCTGCCGTCGTCGCTGCTGATGCCGCCGATGGAGCTGCTGCCGCCGGCGCCGGAGGCCCCGCAGACCCGTCAGCTGGACGGCGCCACCGTGCTGATCGTCGACGACGACGTACGCAACGTCTTCGCGCTGACCAGTGCGCTGGAACTGCACGGCATGACCGTGCTCTACGCCGACAACGGCAGCGACGGGGTACGCCTGCTGGCCGAGCATCCCGAGGTCGACATCGTGCTGATGGACGCCATGATGCCCGACCAGGACGGGTACGAGACGACCCGGCAGATCCGCCGTAACCACCGGTTCGCGGACCTGCCGATCGTGTTCCTGACCGCCAAGGCCATGCCCGGTGACCGGGAATCGGCGATCACGGCCGGGGCCAGTGACTACATCACCAAGCCGGTCGACCTGGACGACCTCATCGAGTTGATGGCGTCCTGGATCAGCGGCAGCCGGACCGAGGAGGGCTCGTGACACAGGTGGCGAAGGCGCTGCTGGTTGACGACCGCCGGGAAAACCTGATGGCACTGGAGGCGATCCTTCAGGGGCTGCCGGTGCAGTCGGTCGCGGTGGAGAGCGGAGAGGCGGCGCTGAAGCAGCTGCTGGTGGACGACTTCGCGGTGATCCTGCTGGACGCCCAGATGCCGGACATGGACGGCTTCGAGACGGCCAGCCACATCAAGCGGCGGGAGCGTACCCGGCACGTACCGATCATCTTCCTGACCGCCGCCGACCGGGACGCCCAGCTGGCGCTGCGGGGCTACGCGGTCGGCGCGGTGGACTACCTCACCAAGCCGTTCGACCCCTGGGTGCTGCGGGCCAAGGTGTCCGTCTTCGTCGAGCTGTGGACCAAGACCCGCCAGTTGGCCGCGCAGTCCGAGATGGTGCGGGAGCGTGACGCGCAGTGGCGGCTGCTGACCGACGCGGTCGACGAGGCCACCACCCTGCTCCGCTCGGATGACCCGGACGCCGTCGCCCGCGCCGTGGCCGCCCTCGAACAGGCCCGCTGGGGCACCACCAGCTGACGCGCGCGCGGGGCGGGTCAGCTGGTGCGGGCGTCGTTGCGGATCATCAGGGCGCTGCGGAGGCCGGTGATGTCCAGGACGCGCAGCAGGAACTCGCCCACGTTGCTCAGGACGAGCAGGCTCTGCGCGTGGCTGGCCTTGCGGCTGAGGACCACCAGCGTCCCCAACCCCTGCGAGTCGCAGAAGGTGACGCCGCCGAGGTCGAGCACGATCCGCGGCGGCGGCTCGGCCAGCACCTCATTCACGACGGTCGACAGCTGGGCGGCCGTGAGCATGTCGATCTCACCGGCGAGGCGCAGCGTCGCTTCGTCGCCAGTCCGATGAACGGTGATGGACAGTTCGGCACGATCCACCCGGTCAGCCTATCGCGATCTCGGGCACCCGGCCTGTCGAGGCGAGTCACCCCGGGGGCAGCTGCCGCAGGTGAGCCGGGTAACCCTGATCCGGGGTGCCTGACGATCCGCCTTCCGGCGCTGACACAATGGCGGCATCGTGACCGAGGTGTTTCCCGCCGGATCCGACCGCTACCCGGTCGACGCGCCGGCCTCAGCGGCCCTGTTCGACCGCGCTCGCGCCATCGTGCCGGGCGGGGTGAACTCCCCGGTGCGCGCCTTCCAGGCGGTCGGCGGCACACCACGCTTCATGGTCCGCGGTGACGGACCCTGGCTGTACGACGCCGACGGCCGGCGCTACGTCGACCTGGTCTGCTCCTGGGGCCCGCTGATCCTCGGCCACGCCCACCCCGAGGTGGTGGCGGCCGTGCAGGCCGCCGCCGCGCTGGGCACCAGCTTCGGTACGCCCACCCCGGGCGAGGTCGACCTGGCCGCCGAGATCGTCGAGCGCACCCCGGTCGAGCAGGTCCGCCTCGTCAACTCGGGCACCGAGGCGACCATGTCGGCGATCCGGCTGGCCCGTGGTCACACCGGCCGTTCGAAGATCATCAAGTTCGCCGGTTGCTACCACGGACACGTCGACGCGCTGCTCGCCGCCGCGGGTTCCGGCGTGGCCACCCTCGGCCTGCCCGACTCGCCGGGGGTGACAGGCGCGGCGGCCAGCGAGACCATCGTGCTGCCGTACAACGACATCGCCGCGGTCGAGGAGGCGTTCGCCGCCCAGGGACCGGACATCGCCGCGGTGATCACCGAGGCGGCCCCGGGCAACATGGGCGTGGTCGCCCCCCGCGACGGCTTCAACGACCAACTGGCGCGGATCGCGCACGCGTACGGCGCGCTGCTCGTCATCGACGAGGTGATGACCGGGTTCCGGGTCTCCCGCTCCGGCTGGCACGGCCTCGACCCGGTCGACGCGGACCTGTGGACGTACGGCAAGGTCATGGGTGGTGGGCTGCCCGCCGCGGCGTTCGGCGGGCGCGCGGAGATCATGTCGCGGCTGGCCCCTGCCGGCCCGGTCTACCAGGCCGGCACCCTCTCCGGAAACCCGCTCGCCTGCGCGGCCGGCCTGACCACCCTGCGGCTGGCCGACGACGCGCTCTACCGCCGGCTGGACGACACCGCCGCCGTCGTGGGCAAGCTCGCCGCCGACGCGCTGGCCGCCGCCGGTGTCCCGCACCGGCTGTCGTACGCGGGCAGCATGTTCTCGATCTTCTTCACCGACGCCGACGTGGTCGACTACGACAGCGCCCGCACCCAGCAGGTGCCCGCGTTCAAGGCGTTCTTCCACGCGATGCTCGCCGCCGGGGTCTACCTGCCGCCGAGCGCGTTCGAGTCCTGGTTCGTCTCGGCGGCGATCGACGACGCCGCCCTGGAACAGATCGCCGCTGCCCTGCCGGCGGCGGCCAATGCGGCGGCAGCGGCGGTAACTGGGGGGTAGCGGTGAGTAAGACGGTGGTCCACGTGCTTCGGCACGGCGAGGTGCACAACCCGGACGGCATCCTCTACGGCCGGCTGCCCGGGTTCCGCCTCAGCGAGCTGGGTGTCCAGATGGCCAAGGCCGCCGCGCAGGGGCTCGCCGAACGCGAGGTCGTGCACGTGGTGGCCAGCCCGCTGGAACGGGCCCAGCAGACCGCCGAACCGATTTCCGCGCAGTTCGGGCTGCCCGTCGGGGTGGACGAGCGGCTGATCGAGAGCGCCAACTGGTTCGAGGGCAAGCGGGTCTCGCCCGGCGACGGTTCCTTCCGCGACCCGCGCAACTGGTGGGTACTGCGCGACCCGGTGACCCCGTCGTGGGGCGAGGCGTACCAGGCGATCGCCGAGCGGATGTTCGCCGCGCTGCACGCCGCCCGGGTCGCCGCCGAGGGACGCGAGGCCGTCCTGGTCTCGCACCAGCTGCCGATCTGGACGCTGCGCCGGCACGTCGAGCGCAAGCGGCTCTGGCACGACCCGCGCCGCCGGCAGTGCGCGCTGGCCTCGCTGACCACGTTCCACTTCGACGGCGCCAAGGTCGTCGGCATCGGCTACTCCGAACCTGCCGCACACCTGGTGGCGATCTCGCCGACTGCGCGGACGGCCAAGGGGGCCTGATGGCTGCCCGGAGGTTGGCCGCCGGCCTGTTCGCCGCCGTGACCGCCATGGTGCTGCTGACCGGCTGCTTCGGCGACGGCGGGAAGCCGCAGTGCGACAACGTCGACGGCATCGTGCAATGCCGCCCGGACCAACGGACCGGCGCCCCCGATATCGCCGGTGAGCTGCTCAAGGGCGGGTCCTACGACGTGGCGGACCAGCGCGGCCAGGTCGTCGTGGTCAACTTCTGGGGTTCCTGGTGCGCGCCGTGTCGGGCCGAGGCCGACGACCTGGAGGCCACCTACCAGGCGACCAAGCTCTCCCGGGTGACCTTCCTCGGCATCAACGTGCAGGACAGCCGGGACAAGGCCATCGCCTTCGAGGAGGGCCGGGTCAGCTACCCGAGCATCTTCGACCCGGGTAGCCGGCTGGCCCTGAACCTGGACATCTCGCCGAACACCATCCCGGCCACCGTCATCCTCGACCGGGAGGGGCGGATCGCCACCGTGATCCGGGCGGCGGTCACGCAGGACGGCCTGCAACCGATCGTGGAGCGGATCGCCGCGGAGTCGCCCGCGCCGGCCGGCCAACGCTGATGGGCGAGACGTTCCGCGAGCTTGCCCAGTCCGGCCCGCTGCTGTTGGCGGTGGGCGCGGCAGCCCTGGCCGGGCTGGTCAGCTTCCTGTCCCCGTGCGTACTCCCGCTGATGCCCGGCTACCTCTCCTACGTCACCGGCCTCGCCGGCACCGACCTCGAAGGCCGTAGTGAAAGGAAGGGCCCCCTCTTAACGCCTCCGGTAGAGGAAGGGCCCCCTGTTAACACCACGGGCGGCGCGGGAGCCGGCGTCGGGACGGCGGTGCGGGAGGAACGGCCGACGGTCAGCCCGGCCGTCAAGGGGCGGGTGCTCGCCGGGACGCTGCTCTTCATCGCCGGTTTCACCGTGGTGTTCACCGCCACCGCGGTCCTGTTCAGCAGCATCGGCCGGGTCTTCTTCGACTACGAGCGGACGCTGGAGATCGTCATCGGCGGGCTCATCGTCGTACTCGGGTTGGGCTACATCGGGGTGCTGCCCGGCTTCCAGCGCGAGTTCCGGATCAACCGGCTGCCCGCCGCCGGCCTGCTCGGCGCGCCGGTGCTCGGCGCGGTGTTCGCGCTGAGCTGGGTGCCCTGCACCGGGCCGACCCTGGCCGCGGTGCTCGGCATGGCCACCACCAGCGGGCAGACCGACCGGGCGGTGGTGCTGGCCGTGGCGTACTGCCTCGGGCTGGGCATCCCGTTCATCGTCTTCGGGCTGGGCTTCAACCGTCTGCTCGGGGTCTTCCGCGCGGTACGGCGCAACAGCCGGTGGATCACCCGGATCGGCGGTGTCCTGCTGATCCTGATCGGCCTGGCGCTGGTCACCGGCGGGTGGACCAACGTGGTGATCTGGCTGCAGACCACTATCGGGGTGGGCGATTTCCAGGTGAGCATCTGATGACCGCCGTGGACGACCGGCCGGCCGCGCCGGCCGAGGCACCCCGGCGCCGCCCCAACCCGGTGCTCGCCCTGCTGCGCAACTCGTGGCGGCAGCTGACCAGCATGCGTACCGCGCTGGTGTTGCTCTTCCTGCTCGCGGTCGCCGCGATCCCCGGCTCGGTGCTGCCGCAGCGCGGCGTCAACCCGGAGGACGTACGCGACTTCTACACCGCGTACCCCGAGCTGGCCCCGATGCTCGACCGGGTGGGCGCGTTCGAGGCGTTCGGCTCGGTCTGGTTCTCCGCGATCTACCTGCTGCTCTTCACCTCGCTGATCGGGTGCATCACGCCCCGGCTACGCGACCACGTCCGGGCGCTGCGGGCAGCGCCGCCGGCCGTACCGAAGCGGCTGGAGCGGCTGCCGCAGCACGAGGTGCTGCCCGCCCCGGCCGGGGGTGCGGCGGCGGTCGCCGAGACGCTGCGGCGCCGGCGGTGGCGGGTGGTGGTCCGCGGCGACGAGGTCTCCGCCGAGAAGGGCTACCTCAAGGAGACCGGCAACCTGATCTTCCACACCTCGATGGTGGTGGTGCTGGTCGGCGTGGCGCTCGGCTCCTGGTACGGGTGGCACGGCAACCGGCTGCTCGTCGCCGGCCCGGACGGCGTCTTCTGCAACACCCGTCAGCAGTACGCCGAGGCGAAACTCGGCCCGCGGGTCGGCGACGACCTGCCCCGCTTCTGCATGCAGCTGGACGAGTTCGACGCCCGGTTCCTGCCGAGCGGCCAGCCCTCGTACTTCAACGCGAAGGTCACCGTCGACGAGTACGGCGGCGCGCCGCGTCCGGCGGAGTTCTCGGTCAACTCGCCGCTGCGCCTCGACGGTGCGAACGTCTACCTGCTCGGGCACGGCTATGTCCCGCTGATCCGCTACACCGACCGGTTCGGGAACACCCAGACCAGTAACCTCCCGTTCCTCACCACCGGCGACATCGGGTTGACCAGCGAGGGGCTGGCCGCCTTCCCGGACGCCAACGTCAACCCGGACACCGGTGAGCGGGACCCGAACCTCCAGGTGGCCTTCTCCGGCCTGTACCTGCCGACCGCGCCGCAGCAGCCCCCGTTCACCCGGTCCGAGTATCCGACCGAGCAGAACCCGCTGCTCGACCTGATCGCCTATCGGGGCAACCTGGGCCTGGACGCCGGCATCCCCGGCTCGGTCTACCAGCTCGACCAGCGTCAGGTACGCAACGGCCGGCTTACCGAGATCGGCCAGAAGCAGCTGCGGATGGGCGAGAGCTGGACGCTGGACGACGGCACCACGGTCGAGTTCGTGGGCACGGGACGGTACATAGTGCTGTCCGTGCGGCACGACCCGGGCACGATGCTGCTGCTGGTCAGCTCCGTCGGACTGGTGCTCGGGCTGATGGGCTCGCTGTTCGTCCGGCGTCGGCGGATCTTCGTCCGGGTGCTGCCCGCTGGCTCGGCCGACGGTTCCGGGTACCCCGACGGTGGATCTCCGACGGGCGGTAGTAGTTTGGTCGAGGTGGCTGGCCTGCCGCGTACCGAGCATCCCGGGTTCGCCGCCGAGTTCGCCCAGCTGGTGTCCGCGATTCGCGGCGACGAGCGGGGCGGTGAAGCCGGCGCCGGCTCCGGAGTCGAGGCTGGCGCCGGGGCGCGAGAAGGAGCCGAGTGATGTCCGCACTCTCCGACCAGGTGGTGTCGATCGCCACCATGGTGTACCTGCTGGCGATGATCAGCCACGCGGTCGAGTACGCGCTCGGCAACGCACGCGCCAAGGTCGTCGCGGCACCCGCCCGCGAACTGGTCGGCGCGGCGGTCGGCGGCGGCGCCACGGGCGTGACCGGCTCCGTCGGCGGAGCGGGAAGCGCCGCCGTCACCGCCGCCCAGACCGGGGCCGAGCGGACCGCGCGGCGTGCCGAGCTGGCCGGCCGGATCGCCGTGGTGATGACCGCCCTGGGCGCCGCGTTGCACCTGGTCGGGCTGGTCACCCGTGGCCTCGCCGCCGACCGGATGCCGTGGGGCAACATGTACGAGTTCGTGCTCACGGTCTCGTTCATCGGTGCCGCCGCCTGGCTGGTGGTGCTGGTGAAGATGCCGTCGCTGCGCCGCCTCGGGCTGTTCCTGAACCTGGTCATGGCGCTGCTCCTGGCCACCGCCGAGCTGGTGCTCTACACGCCGATCGTGCCGCTGGTGCCGGCGCTCAACTCGTACTGGTTCATCGTGCACGTGTCGACCATCGTCTTCGCCTCCGGGCTGTTCCTGCTCGGCGTGGTGCCCGCGATGGCGTACCTGATGCGGGCCGGCTACGAGCAGGGCAAGCGCAGCTTCCCGTACACCTTGGCGAAGCGGCTGCCGGCGGCGGCCGGCCTGGAGCGACTCACCTTCGTGCTGCACGCCTTCTCGTTCCCGGTCTTCACCTTCGCGGTGATCGCCGGGGCGATCTGGGCCGAGGCGGCCTGGGGCCGGCCGTGGGGCTGGGACCCGAAGGAGACCTGGGCGTTCATCTCCTGGGTGGTGTACGCCGGTTACCTGCACGCCCGGGCGACACCGAGCGTGAAGCGGAACGTCACCGCCTGGCTGGCCATCCTCGGCTTCCTGACCGTGCTGATGAACCTGTTCGGCGTGAACATCTTCTTCGAGGGCCTGCACTCGTACGGCGGTCTGTGAGGACGTGACGCAGGAACCCGGGCCTGGCCGGGCCGGATGCACTGCTTCCCGGTCAACCGGGGCGGCGGCTCA
This sequence comes from Micromonospora craterilacus, assembly GCF_003236315.1. Classification (GTDB taxonomy): domain Bacteria; phylum Actinomycetota; class Actinomycetes; order Mycobacteriales; family Micromonosporaceae; genus Micromonospora; species Micromonospora craterilacus. Next base: position 20,754 of record NZ_POTY01000012.1, on the reverse strand, counting down.
GGGTTTCGTCGACCCGCAAGGTGACCTGGTAGGCGACCTCCGGCACGTCGGCCAGCTCGCCGTCTCCGTTGACGCGATCTGACCGGGCAGCCCGTCAGGCTTGGAGGAAGGGCAGCAGCAGGGCGGTGAGTTCGGCGGGCTGTTCCTCGAAGAGCCAGTGGCCGCTGTCCTCGACGACCTGGCCGGTCACCGTGTCGGCGTACCGGCGGACCTGCTCGGCCACCTGGCCGCCGAGGCTCGCCTGCGCGCCGATGGCGAGCACCGGCATGGGCAGCTTCGACTTCCGGTACCCGGCGTTGTCGGCGACGTCCTGCCCGAACGCGCGGAAGCATTCGAAGCTTGCCCGCAGGTGGGCCTCGTCACGCAGGTGCCGGGCATACTCCTCGATGTCCGTCGCGTCCAGGCTGCCCTTGCGGATCATCAGCGAGTCGGTGAACCGGTCGACCCAGAGCGCCTCTCGGCCGGCGACGAGCTGCTCCGGCAGTCCGTTGGTCAGGCTGAAGAAGCCGAAGTTCCACACCGCCGGGCCGGCGGCCGTCAGCGCCGGGAAGGTGTAGATGCTCTCATCGGGGATCGGCGCCTCGCTGAGTACCAGCCGGCTGATCCGGTCCGGGTGGGCCGCGGCGTACGCGTACGCGACCATGGTGCCGATGTCGTGGCCGACCAGCCGCAGGTCGCGGTCCAGGCCCAGGCTGGTGAGCAGCCCGTGCACGTCACCGGCGAGGGTCTTCTTGTCGTAGCCGCCGGACGGGGCGTCGCTGTCGCCGAAGCCCCGCAGGTCCGGCGCGATCACCTCGTACGACTGCCCCAGCTCCGGCAGCACGTGGCGCCACATGTACCAGGACTGCGGATAGCCGTGCAGCAGCACCAGCGTGGGGCCGTTGCCGCCCCGGACGTAGTTGACGGCGACGTCGCCGACCTGTGTCCGCTGCTCGGCGAACCCTGCCGGAACCCGTCCGCCACCCATGGTCGGCCCTCCGCTCTCGTCGGGCCGCTCGACTACCCGGCCGGCTCCCGTCCATGCCGCTGAGTGTTAACAAGGGGCCCCTGCTCTACCGGAGGCGTTAAGAAGGGGCCCCTCCTTTCACCTGGCGGGGGGTGGGGGAGACTTGCTGACATGGCGGCTCGTGGGTTCCCGTACACCGATCTGAAGGACTTCCTCGCGGCGCTGGAGCGCGAGGGCGAACTGCACCGCATCGGCGTGCCGGTCGACCCGACGCTGGAGATCAGCGAGGTCGTCACCCGGACGGTCCGGGCCGACGGGCCGGCGCTGCTCTTCGAGCGGCCCACCCGGGGCGAGATGCCGGTGGCGATCAACCTGTTCGGCACCGAGAAGCGCACCGCGATGGCGCTCGGCGTCGAGTCGCTGGACGAGATCGGCAACCGGATCGGCGAGCTGCTCAAGCCGGAGCTGCCGATGGGCTTCTCCGGCATGATGGGCGGCATCGGCAAGGTGATGCAGCTCAAGTCGATGCCGCCGAAGAAGGTCAAGACCGCCCCCTGTCAGCAGGTGGTCTACCGGGGCGGCGATGTCGACCTGAACCGGCTGCCCGGACTCCAGGTGTGGCCGGGCGACGGCGGGATCTTCCACAACTTCGGGCTGACCCACACCAAGCACCCGGAGACCGGCAAGCGGAACCTCGGGCTGTACCGGCTCCAGCAGCACAGCCACAACACCCTCGGCATGCACTGGCAGATCCACAAGAACTCCACCGCGCACCACGCCGTCGCCGAGCGGCTCGGCCAGCGGCTGCCGGTCGCCATCGCGATCGGCTGCGACCCGGTGGTCAGCTACGCGTCGAGCGCGCCGCTCCCCGCTGACATCGACGAATACCTGTTCGCCGGGTTCCTGCGTGGCGAGCGGGTCGAGATGGTCGACTGTCTGACCGTGCCGCTCCAGGTGCCGGCACACGCCCAGGTGGTGCTGGAGGGCTACCTGGAGCCGGGCGAGCGGCTGCCGGAGGGGCCGTTCGGCGACCACACCGGCTTCTACACCCCGGTCGAGCCGTTCCCGGTGCTGCACGTCGAGGCGATGACCATGCAGCGTGACCCGGTGTACCACTCGATCGTCACCTCGAAGCCGCCGCAGGAGGACCACGGCCTCGGCAAGGCCACCGAGCGGATCTTCGCGCCGTTGCTGCGCTTCCTCATCCCGGACATCGTCGACTACGACCTGCCGGCCGCCGGGGTCTTCCACAACTGCGCGATCGTGTCGATCCGCAAGCGGTACCCGAAGCACGCGCAGAAGGTGATGAACGCGATCTGGGGCGCGCACATGATGTCGCTGACCAAGCTGATCGTGATCGTGGACGAGGACTGCGACGTGCACGACTACCGCGAGGTCGCCTTCCGCGCCTTCGGCAACGTCGACTACGCCCGGGACCTGCTGCTCACCGAGGGCCCGGTGGACCACCTGGACCACTCCTCCTACCAGCAGTTCTGGGGTGGCAAGGCGGGCATCGACGCCACCCGCAAGCTGCCCAGCGAGGGCTACACCCGGGGCTGGCCGGAGGAGATGACCATGTCCCCCGAGGTGGCCTCGCTGGTCGACAAGCGCTGGAAGGAGTACGGCATCTGATGGCCGACGACACCACTGCCCGCGATCTTGCAGTTTCGGTCGCCGTCTTGGGGCTTTTGTGGCTTGTGCGGCGACGCAAAGTGCAAGATCGGCGGGTGCGGAGGCGGGTGCGGAGTCAGGGGCGGGTCTTGTTGACGGCCTTGGTGAGGTTGTCGGCGGGGCGGCCGGTGGTGTCGCGGGCACCTTCGGCGACCGACGGGACCTGGTCGGTCGGGGCGATCTTGGACGCGGCGGCCGCCTTGGTGGCGGCACCGTTCCCGCTGGCCGCCGCCTTGCCCGCTGCGGTCGATCCCTTGCTCGCCCCGGACGGGCCGGCGGTGCGTACCTCGATCGTCTCCACCTCGTCGCGCATCGGCTCGAGCGACGTGGTGGCGTCGTACTCCGCCCACACCTGCTGCTCGCGGTAGCGCCGCAGGGCCATCGCGCCGGCCAGCCCGGCCACCGCGCCGGCGGCGAGCAGGCCGGCCATCATGGTCCCGCTGCGGCGGGACTTCCTCTTCGCCTTCATGTTCTTCGCCTTGACCTTTCTGGTGACCGCGGCCTGCTTGGCGGTGGCGGCCTTCTTTCCCGCAACGGCTCTGCCGGCCGCCTCGGCCTGCGCGTTACGTACGGCCATGGCCAGGGGCGCGAGCGCCGCGGCCGTCGTCACGAGGCCGCTCGATGCCCGGTCCCGGACCATGACGGCGGTCGGCGCGACGGCACCACGGGCCGCCTGCACCCGCGGGCCGACCGTGGCGCCGGCACCCCTTGCCGCGTGCGTCGCGGCCTGCCGCAGGTGACCGATGCCACGGTTCAGCTCGGCCCTGGCCAGTTGCCCCTGGGTCTTGCGCCGCCCGATTCCAAACACGGTCCCACCTCCTGGGAGTTGCTCCTTCTCATCCTCCACCTTCGGATGCCTCCGCATGTCCAGATCGGGCACATGGGAGGATCCGCATGGAACTGACCAACGAGTAAGGAGTACCCGTGGCCGAGGCTGTCTACGCCACTCTGCACACCAACGCCGGCCCGATCCGGCTGGAGCTCTTCCCCAACCACGCGCCGAAGACCGTCCGTAACTTCGCCGATCTGGCCGAGGGCACGCGCGAGTACACCGACCCGCGGACCGGGAAGCCGGGCAGCGGTCCGTACTACGACGGCACCATCTCGCACCGCGTGATCAGCGGCTTCATGATCCAGATGGGTGACCCGACCGGCACCGGTCGCGGCGGCCCGGGTTACACCTTCGCCGACGAGTTCCACCCCGAGCTGCGCTTCGACCGGCCGTACCTGCTGGCGATGGCGAACGCCGGGCCCGGCACCAACGGCTCGCAGTTCTTCATCACCGTCTCGCCGACGCCGCACCTGAACAACCGGCACACCATCTTCGGGCAGGTGGCCGACGAGCAGTCCGCGAAGGTCGTCGAGGCGATCGCCAACACCCCGACCGGCCCGAGCGACCGGCCGCTGCAGGACGTCGTCATCGAGCGCGTCGAGATCGAGCGTCCCACGGCGTGACGCGCGCCGAGGTCCCGTCCGCCGGCCGGGCCTGGGCACGGCGGGTCGGGACCAACCGGAACGCGGCCCGGTCCGCCTGATTGGTGGGCCGAGGTACCTTTGCTCGCATGATTGAGCGCTCGGGCACCTGGGGCCAGCGGTGAGCGAATCCCCGCCGACCACCCCGGCCTGCTACCGCCACCCCGGCCGGGAGACGTACGTCCGATGCACCCGATGCGACCGGTCGATCTGCCCGGACTGCATGCGTGAGGCGTCGGTCGGGTTCCAGTGCCCGGAGTGCGTGGCGGACGGACGCCGTAGTGTGCGGCCGGCGCGTACCGCCTTTGGCGGCGGTGCCGCCGGCCAGCTCGGCTACGTGACCAAGACGCTGATCGGCCTCAACCTGCTGATCATGCTGCTCTCCATCACCTCGGACCGGGGTGGGGACGCGGCGGCCGGCGGCGCCGGCTTCGGCGGCCTGTTGGGCGGTGGCACCCCGCTGACCGAATGGGGTGCCGTGCTGGGCCGGGCGATGTTCGCCGACGGCCACATCGGCGGCGTCGCCGAGGGCGAGTGGTACCGCCTGGTCACCGCGATGTTCCTGCACTACGGCGTGGTGCACCTGCTGCTCAACATGTGGGCGCTCTGGGTGCTCGGGCGGTCGCTGGAGGGGGTGCTCGGGCCGCTGCGCTTCGCCGCGCTGTATTTCATCGCTGGCTTCGGCGGCAACGTCGCCGTGTACGTGTTCAGCGCTCCCAACCAGATGTCGGCCGGTGCCTCCACCGCCGTCTTCGGCCTCTTCGCGGCGATGTTCGTGATCATGCGGCGGCTGGGCCGGGACACCTCGGCCATCCTGCCCATCCTGGTGATCAACCTGATCTTCACGTTCACCGTGCCGAACATCTCGATCGCCGGTCACCTGGGCGGCCTGGTCTTCGGCGCGCTCATGGCCCTGGTGCTGGCCTACGCCCCGAAGTCGCGCCGGACGCTGGTGCAGGCCGGCGGTGGCGCGCTCATCATGGTCGCGCTGCTCGGGCTGGTCCTGGTCCGCACCGCCGCGCTGCTCGGCTGAGGACAACGGTGCGCTGCTCGGCTGAGGACAACGCCCACGCCGACGACGTCAGGTCCGCCCGGCGATCCAGCGGTGGCACCGACCGCCCACCGTCGGTCGGCGGTCGGCGGTCGGCGGTCGGCGGTCGGTGCATGGTGGCTGGCCTCAGCCGGCGGGCGGCCGGGCGGCGAGCAGTGCTTCGGCGACCTCGGTGGGATCGGCGCCGAGATCCAACTGGCTGAACAGGTGCAGCGAGGCTCCCGCGTCGATCTCAAGTGCCGGGCCGCCGAACCCGCGCCCGGAGCGGCGGTCCACCCGGATCGTCTCGACCACCGACCAGGGCAGGTGCCGGCGTCCGGTCCACCCCTTCGGCACGGTGATCCCGTCCGCGTCCATCGCGAGCCGGACCGGCGCGACCAGATCCCGCACCCCCCACGTGACGAGGGCGGCGGCGGCCAGCCCGCCGAGCACCGGCCGTAGCAGGTCACCGTCGGCGAGTAGCAGCCCCAGCGCGAGCAGGACGGCCGCCGCGACCAGCTTGAGCACCGGCAGGGTCGGGGACACCCGCCACTGACGCGCGATCGACTCGGAAGCCACGGCACCAGCATGCCAGCGTGAGCGCGGGCGGACGATGCGCCGGCATGGGCGTAGGATCGGGGCCAGCCCAAGTTACCGGGGAGTAGACATGGTTGACGCGGTAATCGTCGGTGCGGTGCGTACCCCGGTCGGGCGGCGTAAGGGCAGCCTGGCCACGGTGCACCCGGTGGACCTGTCGGCGCACGTGCTGCGCGCCCTCGCCGAGCGCACCGGCATCGATCCGGCCCAGGTCGACGACGTGGTCTGGGGTTGCGTCTCCCAGGTCGGCGAGCAGTCCTGGAACGTCGCCCGCAACGCCGTGCTGGCCGCCGGCTGGCCGGAAACGGTGCCCGGCACCACCGTGGACCGGCAGTGCGGCTCCAGTCAGCAGGCGCTGCACTTCGCCGCCGCCACCGTGCTCGCCGGTCAGGCGGACCTGGTCGTCGCGGGCGGCGTGGAGTCGATGACCCGGGTGCCGATGGGCTCCAGTGTGCACGGCGGGATGCCGTTCAGCGAGCAGATCCTGGCCCGCTACCGGGGCGTGGCCGGCGTCGCGGAGGATTCCCCGCTGCCGTTCAATCAGGGCGTCGGCGCAGAGTTGATCGCCCAGCGGTGGCGACTGTCCCGTACCCAGCTCGACGAGTTCGCCCTGGCCAGCCACGAGAAGGCGGCCGCCGCCCAGGACGCCGGGGCGTTCGAGGCCGAGTTGGCCCCGGTGGCGCTGGCCGACGGCGGCAAGTTCGAGGCGGACGAGGGCGTCCGGCGCGACACCTCGCTGGAGAAGCTCGGCGAGCTGCCCACCCCGTTCCACCCGGACGGCGTGGTCACCGCCGGGTCGGCCTCGCAGATCTCCGACGGTGCCGCGGCGCTGGCGGTCACCACGAGCGAGTGGGCCAGCCGGCACGGCCTGCGTCCGCTGGCCCGGGTGCACACCGCCGTGGTTGCCGCCGACGACCCGGTCACCATGCTGACCGCGCCGATCCCGGCCACCGCGAAGGCGCTGCGCCGTGCGGGGCTGGGCATCGAGGAGATCGGGGTGTACGAGGTGAACGAGGCGTTCGCCCCGGTGCCGCTGGCCTGGTTGGCGGAGACCGAGGCGGACCCGGAGCGACTCAACCCGCGGGGTGGCGCGATCGCCCTCGGGCATCCGCTCGGCGGCTCCGGTGCCCGGATCATGACCACGATGCTCGCCCACATGCGGGACAACGGCATCCGGTACGGCCTGCAGACCATGTGCGAGGGCGGCGGGATGGCCAACGCGACCATCGTCGAGCTGCTCTGACCCGTGCCGTTCGGGTGGTGACCCACCGGCCGGCTGTGCCGCGAAACCCGGTCGCGGGGCCGGGCTCGACCGGGCTAGGTTGCCCCGGTGACCGCCGCCGTACCGCATACCGAGCTGACCGACCCGCGCTGGCGGGACGCCGCCCTCAACTGGGTGACCGAGGCGCTCGCCCCGACGGGCCGGCGTGTCGCCGGTCCGGTCGAGCCCCGGGTCCGCCCCTGGTCGCTGGTCTGGCGGGTGCCCACCGACGCCGGCGACGTGTGGTTCAAGGCGAACACTCCGGGCACGAGGTACGAGGCGGCGCTGCTCGCCGCGCTGGCCCGGCTCCACCCCGGCCGGGTGCTCGACCCGATCGCGGTGGACGCCGCCCGCGGCTGGTCGTTGCTGCCGGACGGCGGCGCGACGCTGCGCGAGGCGACGGGTGGCGACGCCGACCTCGGCCGCTGGGAACGGGTGCTGTCCGAGTACGCCGAACTCCAGCGGACCACCACCGCGCACGTCGAGGAACTGCTCGCCCTCGGCGTGCCCGACCACCGGCCCGAGGCACTGCCGGCGCTCTTCGCGGAGCTGCTCGATGACCGTCCGGCCCTGCTCCTGGGCACCCCGGACGGGCTGACCGTCGAGGCGTACGACCGGCTGCGCGCCCTGCTGCCGACGTACGCGGACCGCTGCCGGTGGCTGGCCGAGAGCGGCATCCTCCCCTCGATCCAGCACGACGACCTGCACGACGGCAACGTCTTCGTGGCCGCGACCGGTCACCGCTTCTTCGACTGGGGCGACGCCTCGGTGGCCCATCCCTTCGGCACCCTGCTGGTCACGCTGCGGTCGGTCGCCCACGTCACCGGGCGCGACGCCACCGACCCGGCCTTGGACCGACTGCGGGACGCCTACCTGGAGCCGTGGACTGACGGCCGCGACCGTGCCGCGCTGCGGCAACTGGCCGAGGTCGCCGCCTGGGTGACCATGGTCAGCCGGTCGCTGTCCTGGCGGCGTGCGCTGACCACCTCCAATCCGGCCCGCGCCGAGTACGCCGCCGCCGTGCCCGGCTGGTTGGAGGAGCTGCTCGACATCGAGCCGAGCTGATCCACCGGGCAGCTGCCGCCGGTGCCGGACTGGTGGTGCGACGCCTTGACGTGGAAATTGCAAAAAGCATGTAGTGAGCCACGTCACCCCGTGGGCAGCGTCGTTGGGCAGAGCATGGACGTCTTCTCCCGAACGTTCCTCCCGGCCGCCTCCGAGGCCGGTCTGGCGATGCAGACCGCCAGCCGGCACATGCCGGTGTTCCGTCGCTGTGTCGGTTCCGGCGACGCCACCATCCTGGTCACCCGGTGCAGCCGGCCCGACCGGCCGGTGACCGTGGATTATCTTCTCCTGCTCACCCACCGACGGCTGGTGGTGACCCGGCAGACCCGGGTGCTGCACCGCCTGCGGCTGCATCTCAACACCGAGCTGCGCGAGCTGAGCCACGTCACCTGGAGCCCCGATCCCCGGTTGCACTCGGTCGAACTGGCCGCCACCGCCATCGACGGCATCCGTGAGCGATTCCTGATCCGCACCCAGCACCCGAAGCAGGTGTGGCAGCTCGACGCGGTGCTCAACCACGCCTTCCGCAGCCGGGTACGCAGCGCGCGACCGCGGGTCGTGGCCACCGTCGCCGAGGCTCCCACCGCCACCCGGCCCGCCGCGTTCCAGCCCGCGGTGGCCCGCTGAGCGGCTGTTCTTACCGAACCCGAACACTGCCTGACGCCGGCCCGCCCCGCCGATCGGCAATCATGGCCCGGTGACCGTCGACAACCCGCGACGCGGTCTGGTCCTCGTGGTGGAGGACGAGCCGAGCATCGCCGACCTGGTCCGGCTCTACCTGAGCCGGGACGGCTTCGGCGTACACGTCGAACGGGACGGCGTGGCCGGCCTCGCCGCCGCCCGCCGGCTGCGCCCGGTGGCCTGTGTACTCGACATCGCGCTGCCGGGTCTGGCCGGCACCGAGATCTGCCGGCGGCTGCGCGAGGCGGGCGACTGGACGCCGGTCATCTTCCTCACCGCCCGCGACGACGAGGTGGACCGGATCGTCGGCCTGGAACTGGGCGCCGACGACTACGTCACCAAGCCGTTCAGTCCCCGCGAACTCGTCGCCCGGGTACGCGCCGTGCTGCGGCGCACCGGCGGGCCACCGGACGGCGTGGGGCAGCCCGTCGCGCTCGGCCGGGTCACCCTCGACCCGGGCCGTCGGGCGGTGACCGTGGACGGCGTCCCGGTGCAGCTGACCTCCACCGAGTTCGACCTGTTGGCGCATCTGATGGGTCGGCCGGGTCGGGTCTTCACCCGGGAGGAGCTGCTGGCCGGGGTGTGGGGGTACGCGGCCCACGCGGGCACCCGTACGGTCGACGTGCACGTGGCCCAGGTCCGGGCGAAGCTCGGCGAGGCGAGCGTGATCCGTACCCACCGAGGCGTCGGGTACGCCGCCGATGGCTGACCGTCCCGGCCGTACACTCACCGCCCGCGCGGTGCTGGTGACCTGCACGGTGGCCCTGGTGTCGGTGCTGGTCACCGCGCTGGTCGCGGCGCCGGTGGCGGTGCGTGCGGCCGAGCGGCGCGACCAGCGGGCGCTGGCCACCCAGGCGCAGGTCGCCGCCGAGCTGCTGCGGGCCCGGCCCGCTCGGGTCCGCGAACTGGCCGGCGAGCGCCTGGTCCGCCAGCTCGGCAACCAGGGCGTCACCATCTACCTGATCTCCAACGGTGCCGCCGACCGCCCGGGCCTGCCCGAGCAGCTGGTGCACCGGGTGTCCGGCGGGCGCGACGTCTCCGGCCGCCGGCTGGTCGCCGGGAAACGGGCGCTCGTCGAGGGACGGGCGCTGCCCGGCGGTGACGGCGTGGTGCTGACCCGGCCGGCCGGTGCCGGGGTGTGGCGCCAGGTGCTGCGGGGTCTCTGGCTGCCGCTGCTGGCCGGACTGGCCGCCGGGGCGGTGGCCGGGTGGTTGCTCGCCCGCCGGCTGGCCCGGCCGATCCGGCGGGCGGCCACCGCCGCCGCCCGGCTGGGTGCCGGAGACCGGTCCGTCCGGGTGCCGGTCGAGCCGCCCGCCGAGGTGGCCGACCTGGCGTACGCGTTGAACGGGCTGGCTGCGGCGCTGGCCACCAGTGAGGGACGGCAGCGGGAGTTCCTGCTCTCCGTCTCACACGAACTGCGTACCCCGCTGACTGCCATCCGGGGCTACGCCGAGGCACTGGCCGACGGCGTGGTCGCGCCGGAGGCGGCGGCCGACACCGGCCGGACCATGCTGGCCGAGGCGGAGCACCTGGACCGGCTGGTCGCCGACCTGTTGGCGCTGGCCCGGCTGGAGGCGGTCGACTTCCCGATCGAACCGGTGCGGGTCGACCTGGCCCGGCTGGCCGCCGACGCCGGCCGGACCTGGGCCGACCGGTGCGCCGCCGTCGGGGTGGTGTTCCGGGTCGAAACACCGGAGCGGCCGGTGCCGGCGTACACCGATCCGGTGCGGATCCGGCAGGTGGTCGATGGGCTGCTGGAGAACGCGCTGCGGGTGGTACCTCCCGGAGCGCCGGTGGTCCTCGCGGTCCGGCCGGCCGGCGTGGACCCGGTGGCCGGCGCGGTGGTCGAGATCCGCGACGGCGGGCCCGGCCTGACCGACGACGATCTCGCGGTGGCCTTCGAGCGCGGTGCCCTGCACCAGCGTTACCGGGGGCTGCGCAAGGTCGGCAGCGGGCTCGGCCTGGCGCTCGCCGCCGGGCTGGTCCGCCGGCTGGGCGGGGAGATCGTCGCCGGACACGCACCGGAGGGCGGGGCGGCCTTCGCCGTCCGGCTGCCGCCGGATCCTTACCTGATCCGTACGTCGACCTGACGGCTCGCTCATCCGGGCCGGTGACGCTGGTGGCACCACGGACGAGAGGACGAGACATGGCACGCAGGGGACCTGTCACCGCCACCACCGCACTGCTCGTGGCGGTCGCGTTGGGCGCCGCCGGCTGCGGTGCGGCCCAGCCCGTCAGGGACGCCGCTTCGGAGACCGCCGTCGAGGTGGTGGCGGCGATGGGCGCGGAGGGCCAGGCGCTCGCCGCACTCGGCTTCGACCCCGCCGAGCTGGACCCTGAGGCGACCACGCCAGCACCGTCGGAGTCGTCCGCGGGCGAGCGGAAGACGCGGGAGGAGCGGGTCGAGGAGCGGCGCAAGCGCCGCGCGGCCCGGGTGCTGCTGCGCGAGCACACGCTGCACGGCGAGGCCGTGGTGCAGACGAAGGACGGCGGTACGAAGACCGTCGCCGTGCAGCGTGGCGAGGTGACCGCCGTCGACGGCGACTCGATGACCGTCAGGTCGGCCGACGGCTTCACCCTGACCTGGAGCTTCGGCGACGACCTGCGGGTCGTCGAGCGGCGCCGGACGGTCCGGTCGACCGACATCAAGGTCGGCACGAGCGTCGGTGTCGCCGGCGCCAAGACCGGCGGCAACGCCGAAGCCCGGCTGATCGTCGTCCCGCTCAAGCAGGACTGAGAGGGGGTGGCCCGCCGCCGTGCTGCGGGCCACCCCACCCGTCAGTAGACCCGAGAACCGATGAAGTCGTCGTACCCGTAGCCCACCGGGCTGGCGAACGAGCGGGAGTCGAAGGACCACTGCTGTCGGGAGTTGCTGGAGCAGCTGGCCAGGCGCAGCCTTGGCGTGCCCAGCAGCGGGTTGTCGAAGGCCAGGCAGAGGTTGCTGTTGCCGGCGGTCCGGATCTGGTTGCCGGAGAACACGAACTTCTGGTTGGCGCCGCCGTGGCAGTCGTAGATGTTGACCGCGGTGCCGGAGGTCAACGACCCGCCGGACACGTCGAGGCAACGGTCGTGGGAGAGCTCGGAGTGCAGCGACTGCCAGGTCGGGTCGTACCAGAAGCCCTGGTTGCGCCCGCCGTGGCAGCGGTACGACTGCTGGACGGTGCTGTTGCGCGAGTCGTAGCCCTTGCCGTCCAGACAGGTGCCGGTGGCCGCGTTGCGCAGCTGCTTGAACTCCATCAGCCCGGCGTAGAGCACGCCGTTGCCGGTGCTGGCCGGGTCGACGCAGCTCGCCCGCTCCTGGCCGGAAGCGTAGAACTGGGTGATGCACTGCGCGAACATGCCGTGCCCCCGGTAGTTCGGGTGGAACGACTGGCGCGCCGCGTTCTCGTCCCAGATGCCCAATTCGATGTAGAGGCCGCGGACCGAGGTGTTGTCGGTGCACACCTCGTGGCCGTGGAAGAGGCGGCTGGCGTCGAGGTAGCGGGTTCCGGTGTTCGCCGCCGCGGCCCGCAGCGCCGTCTCGAACATCGGCACCGCCTTGTTCCGGGCGAACGCGGCGTCGGCCAGGTAGATCAGGCAGCCGCCGTTGTACCAGCCGGGGAAGTTCGGGTTGTCCTCCACGTCCGGGCTGGCCGGGCTGGCGTACGACATGAGCACCAGCTCGTAGTCCGAGCGCAGGTAGCCGGCGTTGGTCATGGTCCGGCGGATGTCGGTCAGCGCCTCCTCGACGGCCCGGCGGCTGCCGTCGGTGCGTACCGTCCACTGGTTGGAGTAGGTGGGGTAGCACGGGCCCTGGAAGAAGACCCGGCGGATGGCGCAGTCGGTGGCGACCGGGCCGAACTGGATCGTGCCGTCGCCGTTCGCGCCGACGACCACCCAGATCAACTTGATCTGCGTGTTGCGCGCCTTGATCGCGAGGTGGTCGCCCTGGTTCAGCTCGTTGTGCTGGGTCGGGCCGCCCGCGATCAGGTTCCACGGGGTGGCTCCGGAACAGGCGATGTTGTACCGCGCGTCGGCGGTGATCCCGGTCCGGAACACCGCCTGGTCGTAGGAGCGGTCGCACCAGTTGCCCGGCTGGTGGGTGCCGGGCACGTAGTTGCCCACCCCCTCGCCGGATATCTGGCTGTCGCCCATGGTGATCAGCGCGGTGCGCCGCTGGTCGAGCGGGCGGATGCCCGGCGCGCCGTAGAGCGCGGTGGCCTCGGTGGCCCGGATGGTTTCCAGGTGGGCGGGGAGTGGTTGGACGGTCGGACGGTCGGCCGCGGCGGCTGGTGTGGCGGTGGCCAGCATCGGCAGGACGAGAGCGGTGGCGAGGACGGCGACCTGGGCGAGCCGCCGTCGCTGCGTCCGTTCACGCCTGGCAGGGGTACCAGACATCGACGCACTCCTTTCGGCTCGATCGCGGGACGTCGATCGAGTTGCCGGACGGTAACGCGTGCCATGGAGGCATGTGAATGCATCTCGGAATACTTGCGCGCGCTGTGCCGAACCGGGCCAATAGGGCAGGTCGTGGCCGGCCGGGCGGTCGTCAGCTCATCGGTCGGCGGGCAGGGCGTAACCGACGTAGCTGCGGAACTCCAACCGCCAGTCGGGCGGCACCAGCTCAGCGCAGAGCGGACGGCTGCCGACGCAGAGGATCGCGTCCACCGAGGCCGGATCGGCCGCCGGCCGGTCGGGCAGGACCGACTGGAGGGCGAGCAACTCGGGACGCCCGCCGTCGGCGTCGCGCAGCAGCAACCACCAGGGGTACTCCCAGTCGTCGTTGCGCTGGGACAGGCCGATCCGGCGGGCGTCGGCGGCGCGAACGGCGTCGGCCGCCCAGCGGTACTCCTCCGCCCACTGGGGACGCCGCAGGAAGCGCAGCTCCCATTCGGCCGTGGTGAAGACCGAGCCCGCGCCGACCAGCCGGCGCGGGAAGCCGTAGGACACCGCCAGCACCCCGGCCAACGCGCAGGTGGCGAGCACCGTCACCGCGAGCGTCGCGGCGACCGGCCGCCGTCCACGGCCTGTCCTGTCGGCAGCGCGGCCGGAACGGCGGAAGAGTGCGTCCAGCCAGAGCCCGGCCAGCGGCACCGACACCGCCAGGGCGTAGAGCACCAGCCGGTTCCCCCACGGTTGCCACTTGATCATCGCGGTGTGCAGCAGCACCGCGAACGCGACCGTCAGGGCGTACGCGCGCAGCGCCCCGGCCGAGTCGGGGTTGATCCGGCCCGGCCGGCGTACCGCCGCCACGGCGGCGATCAGCGCCAACGTCCCGGCCAGCGGAAACGCCACCCGGTCCTCGTCCGGATACCAGGACGGTTCCGGGAAGGTCTCCTGCCCGAAGGTGATCGCGCGGTCCTGCGGATCGACCCCGACCAGCCCGGCCACGCCGGTGATCGCCGCGGCGGTCACCTGACGCAGCGGGGTCAGCGGGGTGTCCAGTGCGGTGTGCCCGATGCGGAGCGCGTTCACGAGTACCGACGGCGGGTCATGCCGCTCCATCGGCACCGACTCGCGCAGCCGGGGCGGGCCGAGCGGGTGACCGAACTCGGCGTTCACCCGGCCCAGGAACGGACCGACCACGGTGGCGGCCACCAGCAGGATCAGCACCGACGCGCCGACCGTACGGGCGGTGCCGGCGACCGGGATCCGACGGCGACCGGTCGGCCGGTCGGCGTACGCCAGGCGGAGCTGACCCAACCCCCACAGCACCAGCAGTGGACCCACCGCGAGCAGTCCGCTGGTCTTGGTCAGCGCGGTCAGCCCGGCGGCCGCCCCGAGTGCGAGCAGGTCGGCCACGCCGGCGCGCCGCCGCAGCCCGTCCAGGGCGAGGGTTGCCGCGCAGGCCACCCAGGCGGCGCAGACCAGATCGGTCTGGGTGCTGGTCGCCTGAAGGGTCACCATCGGCGTGGTGGCCAGCACGAACACGGTGAGCAGCTGGGCCCGCCGGCCACCGCCGAGCTGTGCGGTCACCCGGGAGAGCGCCAGCAGGCAGCCCAGCCCGGCACCCCATTGGACCAGGTTGTACAGCGCGTCGCCGCCGGTGAACAACCGCAGGTGCAGCAGCAGGTACTCCGCTCCCGGCGGGATGGTCACCTGCCGGTGGATCGCGGTGGCCCAGAAGGACAGGTCGCCCTGGGCCACCCAGCGTTCCACCTTGGGCAGGTGGTACGTCTGCGAGTCGAAGTTGTTCGGCGCGGCCAGCAGCGCGATCAGCAGCTCGACCAGGAGCAGCCCGCCGACCGTGCCGGCGAGCAGCCGTTCGCCCCGGCTCGCCGTACGCCAGAAACCGGTCAACGCGGCGCGCCACCCGCCGGTCGGGCCGCCCGGTGTGGCGTCCGCCCCGGAGGGTGGCACCGCCCGCCCCGGCCCGGGGGTAGCGGTGCCGGCGGTCGTCCGGACAGCCACCGGCGCCGGCGCGCCCGACGAAGCCGTGGCGAGGGCGGGCGACGGCGTCGGCGAGGCGAGCGAGTCGGCGTCCGAAAGCGACGGAGTCGTCCCGCCGGCGGTGTCCGCGCCCCGGCCCGCCGCGTCGACCCGGCGGCGCCACCCGGCGGCCAGCGCGCAACCCGCCAGGAAGAGCAGCCAGGCCGCGCCGAACGCGGGCGCGGTCAGCAGCCGGAGCGCACCCAGCACTTCGACGGCCAGCACCGCGAAGACGCCGGTGGCCAGGGCCGCCCGGATCACCGCGAGCCGGCGCGGCGCCGCCCTATCCACGGCTCGTGGCCGCAACGCCACGCTGAGCAGGGTGGCGGCGGCGATGGGGGCCAGGACGAACAAGAAGCCGGCGGCCGACATGGCCGGAAGTAAACACCATCGGCCTGAGTGTCCGAACCGCGGTTTCCATTGGTGGTCGCCACCACATTACTGACCTGCCAGGCTAGGCTATGGCCGACATATTGCCGCCCTCGTGGAGATTCCCGTGAAGCTGTCGATCCTCATGCCGGTCTACAACGAGGAAGAACGCATCGCGGATGCCCTGAAGCAGGCGCTGGCCGTCGAGTATCCGTGCGAGATCGAACTCGTGGTGGTCGACGACGGCAGCCGCGACGGCACCGGGGAAATTCTCGGCCGGGCCGACGACGCGCGGCTGCGGGTGATCACCCATCAGCGCAACGCGGGCAAGGGCGCGGCCATCAAGACGGCGGTCGCCAGCGCCGAGGGTGAGTACATGGTCATCCTCGACGCCGACCTGGAGTACGACCCGCAGGACATCCCCACGCTGCTCGCCCCGGTGCTCGACGGCCGGGCGACGGTGGTCTACGGCAATCGCACCTTCGGCAGCCACAGCGCCTACAGCTTCTGGTACGTGATGGGCAACAAGGGCGTCACCATGGCGGCGAACGTGCTGTTCAACTCCTACATCGGCGACCTGGAGACCTGCTTCAAGCTGATGCCGGTGGCGCTCTACCGCTCGCTGGACGTCCGCTCCCGCGGCTTCGGCATGGAGGCCGAGGTGACCGGCAAGCTGCTGCGCCGCCGGATCCGGCCGTACGAGGTGCCGATCAGCTACCGGGCCCGGGGCCGGGAGGAAGGCAAGAAGATCACCTGGCGGGACGGCGTCGAGGCGATCTGGATCCTCGGCCGCGAGCGCGCCCGCCGCCGCCCCGCCGACACCCGGCCCGGCTAGACCCGGCCCGGCTAGACCCGGGCCGGAGACAGGAAGCCGGTGAGCGAGCGGCGCAACCCCGCCGCATCCAGCCCATGCCAGCGGGTGTGGTCCTCGGCCGAGCCGTAGCGGCGCAACTCCTCCCGCCCGACCCCCAGCGCGAGCAACCGGTGCGGCCGGTCCGCCAGCGCCGTCGAGACCAGCCGGACCGAGGTGCCCGCCAGGTAGGGCTCGACCAGGATCACCTCGGTGCCGGCGAGCGCCCGCAGGCCGGCGGTGTCGAACGGGCGCGGTCGATGGGTGTACGCCACGGTCACCGGCAGATCCGCGACCGCCGCGAGAGCCGCGTCCAGCATCGGGCCGACCGCGATCAGCAGCGGCGCGCCCGCCCCGGCGTCCCGCATCACCACCAGCGCCCCGTCACCGGCGTGCGGGCGCTCGTTGTGCGCTGACGACAGCCGCAGGTACGCCGAGGTGTCTGCGGCCACCGCGGCACGCAGCAGGCCGGGCACCTCGGCCGGGTGACCCGGCGCGTGCACGGTCCAACCGGCCAGGGTGTCGAGCAGCGCGACGTCGGCCGGGCTGAGGTGGGTCCGCCCGGCCGCCGCCCGGTCGTACGACGCGCCGACGCTGACCAGCACCGCGTGCACTCCCTGGTGGTCGAGGTCGAGCTTGATCTGCTCGTACGCCCGCTCGACGAGGAACGGCGCGTAACTGTGCACGATCGGCCGCAACCCGGTCAGCGCCAGCCCGCCGGCCACGCCGAGCATCAACTGCTCCCGGATGCCGACGTTGAGCACCCGGTCCGGGTGCCGCTCCGCGGCCGGGGCGAACGCGGCGGCGGAGATGTCGGCGAGCACCAGCGCGGTACGCGGATCCTCGGCCAGCAGCGTCGTGGTGGTGTCGACGAAGCTCTCCCTCATGGCTGCTCCCCGCTCTCGACGACCGCGACGACGAGGTGTGGCCGGTGGCCGTGGTGCCCGGTCAGGGCGGTGTGCAGGGCGGCGTGGTCCCGCCCGTCGACCGTGGCGGCGGTCCACCCGTTCACCGTGAACCGGTTGGCCACCCCACCCGGCCAGCCGTGCGTGGCGGAGGAGTTGTCGACCACGATCGCGGTCAGGTTCCCCAGGCCGGCCGTGCCGGCGTACGCGATCGCCTCGTGGTTCGAGCCCTCGTCCAGTTCGGCGTCGCCGAGGAGGACGTACACCCGGGGTTCGAGCAGTCCCTGGGCGCGCAACCCGAGCGCGCTGCCGACGGCCAGGCCCAGGCCGTGCCCGAGCGAGCCGGAGCCGATCTCCACCCCGGGCACCAGCGTCCGGTCCGGGTGGTCGCCGAGTCGGCTCTCCGGCCCGCCCTGGTCGTCCAGCCAGTCGGGCGGAACGAAGCCCTTCGCGGCGAGCACCGCGTAGTAGCCGGCGACCGCGTGCCCCTTGGAGAGCAGGAACCGGTCCCGGTCGGGGTGGTCGGCGGTCGCGGGAGTGACCCGCAGGATCCGGTCGTAGAGCACCCAGAGCACGTCGACGGTCGAATAGACGTTCGGGCCGAACTCCCGGCCGGCACGGACCCGCTCCAGCAGCGGGGCGACCGGGAGCCGGCCGTCGAGGGGCGTGGCGGCCTCGGCGATCCGGGCCGTGGTGGTGGCGAGTGTGGTCATGCGGATAGCCTGCAAGTTAAAGCGAGGTTCAACTCAAGGCGATGTGATGCAGGAAGCGCTCACCATTGGTCAGCTCGCCGCCCGCAGCGGGGTGGCGCAGTCCGCGCTGCGCTACTACGAGCGGCTGGGGCTGATCCGGGCCGACCGCACCGGCGGGAACCAGCGCCGGTACCACCGCGGCGAGTTGCGGCGGGTGGCGTTCATCCGGATCGCGCAGCAGGTCGGCATCTCGCTGGACGAGATCCGGACCGCGCTGGACTCGCTGCCCGCCTCGCGTACGCCCACCGCCGAGGACTGGGCGCGGCTCTCCACCGCCTGGCGCAAACGGCTGGAAGAGAAAATCAGACTGATGACCCAGCTCCGCGACGACCTCGACGGCTGCATCGGCTGCGGCTGCCTCTCGCTGCGCCGCTGCGCCCTCTACAACCCCGGCGACGAGCTGGCCGGCGAGGGACCCGGCGCGCGCCTCATCCTGCCTCGCTGAGGAGGTTGACCGGTGCGTCCGGCCCCTGGCTCTGTGGGCTGGCCCCTGGCTCTGTGCGGGCTGGCCCTGGCCTCGTGCGGCTGGCGCTGGCCTCGTGCGGCTGGCCTGCCGTGGGGTTCATCCGACGGTGAGCAGCACCTTGCCGACGTGTTCGTTCGACTCGACCAGCCGGTGCGCGTCGGCCACCCTGGTGATCGGCAGTCGCCGGTCGACGACCGGGCGGACCTGGCCCGCCTCGACCAGCGGCCAGACCTGCTCGCGTACCCCTCGGACGATCGCGGCCTTCTGGTCGAGCGGACGGGAACGCAGCGCGGTCGCCGCGACCGTGCCGCGCTTGGCCAGCAGCGCGCCGAGGTCCAGCTCGCCCTTGCGCCCGCCCTGCATGCCGATCACCACCAGCCGCCCGTCGGTGGCCAGCGCGGCCACGTTACGGCCCAGATACGACGCGCCCATGATGTCGAGGACCACGTCCGCGCCCCGGCCGTCGGTGACCTTCCGGACCTCCTCGACGAAATCCTGCTCCTGGTAGTCGACCAGGTGCCCGGCCCCCAACTCGCGCAGCCGGTCGTGTTTCGCCGCCCGCGCGGTCGCCACCACGGTCGCGCCGAGCGCGGCGCCGAGCTGGACCGCGAACGTGCCGATCCCGCTGCCGCCGCCATGCACCAGCAGCGTTTCGCCCGCCGACAGGCGGGCCAGCTGGACCACGTTCGACCAGACCGTGCACGCTACCTCGGGTAACGCGGCTGCGTCGACCAGGTCGACCCCGGCCGGCACCGGCAGCAACTGCCCGGCCGGCACGGCCACCCGCTCGGCGTACCCGCCGCCGGCCAGCAGCGCGCAGACCTCGTCACCCACCCGCCAGCCGGTGACGTCGGGACCGGTCGCGCTCACCAGACCCGAGCACTCCAACCCCGGGTACGCGGGCGCGCCCGGCGGCGGCGGGTAGTGCCCCTGCCGTTGCAGCAGGTCGGCCCGGTTGACCGCGGTGGCCCGCACGTCGACGATCACCTCGCCGGGGCCGGGCTGCGGGTCGGGCACCTCACTCCAGGTCAGCACGTCGGGTCCGCCGGGCTCCGGAATCGTGATCGCGCGCATGGCCCAGTCATACCCGATTCGCCCACCGCTTGACGCACCGGCGGCGAAACGTTCGCCGATCCGGCCGCGCTACGCTCGCCGATCCGGCCACGCCCTGCTCAAGATCACGCTCGATCCGGGATCAAGTGGCCTCCGTCGGCCGCCGAGAGCACTCGATCCCGGATCGAGCGCTCAGGACACCACTGTGGATCGGGTTGGGTGGCTGTGGACGGGCACGGAGGGTGAGTGATCACGGCGGATCGGGTAGCTCGCTCGTTCCCCGACTCACCGGGCGTGGCAGACTAAGCACGGCCGTGCGTTGCGCGGCCCCGGGAGGGTTCGCCTAGTGGCCGATGGCGCTGGTCTTGAAAACCGGTAAGGCAGCGATGTCTTCGTGGGTTCGAATCCCACACCCTCCGCTTCACCCCTCCGGCGGGTGTTCCCGCTGGTCCTCGCGGATCTTCTGCTCGGCGAGTCGCTGCACCGCCCGGCGCCGCTCGTCGCGTGGCGCCTGCGTGTCGCGTCGGCGGACGGCCTCGACCAGTGCGGTGAGGAAGTCGCGCCAGATTCCGGCCAAGAAACTCCTTCAGTTGACGTCGCAGGGTGACAACCCGGGTGAGGGGCTCTCGGTTACGGGCGGACACGGCACCGGGTTTGGCGAATGCCGCCGCTTCTCAGGGTATGAAAGGTGCGCAGAACACCACTTCCACCGGAAGGACCTGTGTCGATGACCCTGGAACGACCGATCGCCCCGGATCCGTACGAGCTGCTGCCGACCGTCGCCTCGTTCGCCTTGACCAGCGACGATGTGCAGAACGGCGAGCCGATGGACGCGGCCCACGCGCACGGCAGCACCGGTGGCGGGAACGTCTCGCCACACCTGGCCTGGTCGGGTTTTCCGGCGGAGACCAAGGGCTTCGCGGTGACCTGCTTCGACCCGGACGCGCCGACCGGCAGCGGGTTCTGGCACTGGGTGCTGGTCAACCTGCCGGCCGACGTGACGGAGTTGCCGCGCGGCGCGTCCGGCGACGACCTGGGCGATGCGTTCACCGTGCGCAACGACTACGGCGAGCAGGGCTTCGGCGGTGCCGCGCCGCCGCCCGGTGACCGGCCGCACCGGTACGTCTTCGCGGTGCACGCCCTGGATGTGGAGAACCTCGGCCTGACCCCCGACGCCACCCCCGCCTACGTCGGCTTCAACCTCACCTTCCACACCCTCGCCCGAGC
>NZ_POTY01000129.1 GCF_003236315.1 Micromonospora craterilacus | reverse complement strand
GGGGAGCGCCGGGCTGATCCTGGCCGCCGGGGCGGGCCGGCGCTACGGCGGACCGAAGGCGCTGCCGTTCCTCGGCTCGGCGACCGAGATGCTGCGCGCCGGCGGCTGTGATCCGGTCGTCGTGGTGCTCGGTGCCGCCGCCGCTGCGGTGATCCGCCAGGTCGGCCTGGACCGGCCCGGATCCGCCGTCGCCGACGGGATGCGCGCCGACGAGCTGGGCCGGCTGCCGGGCGACCCACGGGTGGTCGCGGTGGTCAACGACGAGTGGGCGACCGGGATGGCCTCGTCGCTGCGGGTCGGCCTGCGAGCCGCGGCGCGGTTGTCGGCGCGGGTGGTGTGCGTACACCTGGTGGACATGCCGGGCGTGACGCCGGCCGCGGTGCGCCGCCTGCTGGACGTCGTGCCGCCCGCCCGCCCGGAGGGGGTGCTGGCCCGCGCCACATATGCTGGCGAACCGGGCCACCCGGTGCTGCTCGGCGCCGACCACTGGGTCGCGGTGACCCGGTCCGCCGCCGGTGACCGCGGGGCGCGGGACTACCTGCGGCGGCACTCGGCCCTCGTCCAGCGGGTGGAGTGCGGCGACGTGGCGCAGGGCTTCGACGTCGACACCCGTCGCCCCGCTGATCCGGGCGAGCCGCGAGGAGCGCGGTCAGGCAACCTTTTCCGGGCGTAGCCGGTACTACCTCGTGACCGACTTGGCAGAAGGGCGGGCACGTGATCACACCAGAGGGGTTCGACGAGTTCGTCGTGACCCGCTCACCGCGGCTGCTGCGCACCGCCTACCTGCTCACCCGTGACTGGGCACTGGCGGAGGACCTGTTGCAGACCGCGCTGGCGCGGGCCTGGGAGGCGTGGCGGCGCATCGAGGGCGACCCCGAGCCGTACGTGCGGCGGATCATCGTCAACGCGTACGCCTCGTGGTGGCGGCGCCGGTGGCGCGGCGAGCTGCCCACGGCTGAACTGCCCGAGGCGGCCGATGCGACAGATCCGCAGGCGGGGCTGGACGACCGGGACCGGCTCTGGCGGGCGTTGGGTCGGCTGCCCCGCCGGCAGCGCGCCGTACTCGTGCTGCGGTACTTCGAGGACCTCTCGGAAGGCGAGATCGCCGAGACCCTCGGCTGCTCGGTCGGCACGGTCAAGAGCCAGGCCAGCCGGGCGCTGGCCAAGCTCCGTCTCGACGAGACGCTCGCGCCGGAAGGGATGCGGCAATGAACCTGACCGATCTCAAGCAGACGCTCGACGAGCGTTCCGACGGCTCGACCGCGCAGGTCAAGCACCACCTGCGGCTGCGTGGCGTACGCGCCAAGGTGGTCGCGCGGCGCCGCCGGCGGATCGCGACCTGGGCCACGGCCGTGGTGGTCGCCCTGGTAGCCACGGCGGTCGCCGTGCCCGGCCTTCGTCCGGACGTCACCCCGACTCCGGCGGTCACCCCGACTCCGGGGGTCACCTCGTCGCCGAGCACCGTCATGGGATTCCCGGAGTACGCGGTGGGGTCGCACGTCGTCTCCGCGACGAGCGCGGCGCTGTCGGAGCGTCGCATCGAGCTGACCATGGTGCCGACCACCCTCGATCTCGTCGTCTTCATGCGCTGCGACGGCGTCGCCGACGACCTGATGGTGGACGGGAAGCTGACCGTCAACGGCAAACATGTCGCCGAGGGAAGCTGCAACGGCACCCTGCGGCCGGCGGACTGGGCTGAGAAGGGGGTCGTGGTGGGCAAGCCCGCCACGTTCGTCGGGACGATCACCGGTGCCCAGCGGTCCGGCGACGCCGGCAGCGTCTCGGTGCCGGTTCCGGAGAACGGCACCGTCGCGCTCGCCATCGGCGAGCGGATCCCGTTCGACCAGTATCCGCTGCCGCCCCGACCGGCGGGCCCACTCGGCCCGCTGGATCACACCCTCCCGGCCGGCTGCACCGAGGCGCTGTGCCCGAACGTCGTCATCATCCGATCGGATCCGGCCGACCCGACGCGTCCCGTGCGGCAGACCCTGGCCTGGCGGACGCTCACCTCGATCGACATGATCGCCCAGACGCCCGGGCTGCTGCACCTGCGGGTCGGCGGCGTCGAGGTCGGCACCGGCGAGTGGTGGGACTACGAGATGGCCGGCTACGGCACGTACGGCGACGAGGGCGGTGAGTGGAAGCGTGAGTACGGCCTCGACCTGAGCCCGGGCGACCAGGTGACCGTCGAGGTCGTGCCCGAGCACATCACCGGCGCCTGGCAGGTCGTCTTCACGCCGGTCCCGGGAAGTGCGGGCGGTTAGCGAGTGTCCCTCGGCCAGGGTGCACCGGGCGATCCCGGGGCACCCTGGCCGCCGTCTTCGCAGCGATCGGCGAAGAATGAGATAGATACCTAATTTATACTATTTGCCCCGCCACTCTCGTCCGGCCGCGCTCGTTGCAGACGGTGTGCGTAGGACGGGACGGCCAGGGCCCACGCTGCCCCGGCCGTCCCACGCTGGAGGGAGCGCAGCTCTGAACCGGATCGCAGGAATGATCATCGCTGCGGGAGGTGGCCGCCGCATCGGCGGCCCGGAAGCCCTGCTGCACCAGGCCGGCAAACCCCTGGTCGACCAGATGATCGACACGCTGACGGAGGCGGGCTGCGGGCAGATCGTGGTCGTCCTGGGCGCCGCGGCCGAGCAGGTCCGCCAGACCGCCGAGCTGAGCCGCGCCACGGTGGTGGTCAACCGCGCGTGGGGCACCGGGGTCGGCTCGTCCATCCGCGCCGGGCTGGCCGGGATCGACGACGACCAGGTCGAGGCGGCGGTGGTGGTGCCGGTGGACATGCCGGGGCTGACCGTCGCCGCGATCCGCCGGGTCGCCGCCCTGCCCTTCCCGGACGTGCTGGTCTGCGCCACCTACAACGGCCTACGTGGCTATCCGATGCTGTTCGGCCGCCGGCACTGGGCCGGCATCGCCACCCTGGCCAGCGCCGACGTCGGCGCCCGGCCCTACCTGCTGGCACACAAGGACCAGATCGTCGACATCGCCTGCGACGCGGTGGCCGACGGCAGCCGGGTCGACACCCCCGAGCTGATGGCCCTCTACGGACTGTCCGTGCCGGAGCAGCGGGTCGGGGCCTGACGCGTCAAGTCAGGTCGAACAGGTCGGCGGCGCTCTGCCAGCACACCGCGCGCAGCCAGTCGTCACCCAGGTCGAGGCGGGCCAGGCCGGCCAGCTGATCGGCATACGGGTAGGGGATGTTCGGGAAGTCGCTGCCCAGCAGCACCTTGCCGGCCAGCCCCAGCTCGCGCAGCCGGGGCAGCTCGGCGGCGGGGAACGGCACCATCCGGTCCAGGAACGGCGTGAACGCCATGGTGGTGTCCAACCGCACGTGCGGGTAGCGCTGCGCCAGGTCGAGGAACGCCGAGTAGTCCGGCGCGCCCAGGTGCGCGACGATCGCGGGCAGCCGCGCGTGCCGGGCCAGCAGCGCGGCGAACGGATCCGGGCCGGTGTGCACGGTGCCGACCGGGGCGTGTCCGGCGTGCACCACCACCGGCACACCCGCCTCGGCGAGCAGTCCCCACACCTCGTCCAGCGCCGGATCGGTCGGGGCGAAGCCGCCCACCTGGAGGTGCACCTTGAACACCCGGGCGCCGTCGGCGATCGCCCCGGCGACGTACCGGGGCGCCTCCGGCTCGGGGAAGAACGTCGCCGAGGGCAGGCAACCCGAGGTGGTCCGGGCGAAATTCAGCGTCCAGCGGTTGAGCTGCTCGGCCATGCCGGGCCGGTGGGCGTACGCGAGCGCACTGAACGCCCGGACACCGAGCCGGCGCAGGTGGGCGACCCGGTCGGCGTCGCTCCACCGGTACCGGACCGGCCATTCCAGGCCCACCAGCGGGCCGGCCGACTCGAAGTACTCCCACACCCGGCGGCGCAGCCTCGGCGGCAGGAAGTGCACGTGCACGTCGGCCAGCCCGGGCAGACCGAGCCCCTGCCAGAAACCGGGCACGGGGGCGTCGGCCGCCACGATCGCCGGGTCGACGGCCTGGACGGTCACAAGTCGAGGTTGAACCGTTGCAGCACCGAGGGGGCGACCAGCCCGAGCGCGGCCAGCACCGAGACGATGGTCAGCGCGGTGCGGACGAAGACGACCTCGACGCGGCCGCCGGCCCGTAGCGCGATCTTGTCGGGCAGGCTGATCGGCGTCCACATCCGGCGCTTGATCGGGATCGGCCAGAGGATCGGTACGCCGGCCCGCGTGATCATGTCGCCGATGATGTGCACGAAGGCGCCCACCCCGACCGCCAGGCCGATCATCGGGTAGCCACGGTCACCGGGCAGGTTGGCGGCGGTGAAGACGGCCGCACCGGCCGAGATCAGGGTGACGATGAGCCAGCCCGCGCGTTCGGCCCACTTGTCGAACAGGCCACGCAGGGCCAGACCGATCATGAAGAACAGGATGCCGATCACCGCCCACTTGCCGTACGTGGCGCACAGCGTGGTGGTGCCCCAGCCGAGCAGCACGGTGAACGGAATGGTGTGGGTCAGCGTACGGTGGCCGTTGTTGCGCTTCGGGTCGCGGCTGAGCTTCGTGGCGTAGTAGACGCCCAGCGAGATCTTCTCCACCACCTCGGCGACGAACAGCGAGAAGACGCCGAAGGTGCGGGCCACCGTCGCGCCGCCCTTGTTGCGGGTCACCTTGCCGGACAGATCGAGGTCGGGCAGCAGCGCGCCACCCGCGCAGACGGCCGTGCCGACGGCCAACGCAAGCGGCGACTGCTCGTAGTCGTAGAACTGCTGGAGCGCCCAGGACCCGCTCAGCCATACCGCCGCGCCGGACAGCGCGTGCGACGGTCCCATCATCTCGGCTCGCCCTCCCCAGGGATCTTGAGCGCCAAAACTACGCCACTGTAGTTCGTGGCGGCGCCGCAGGGGATCACCCAGACAGTCCACAGCGGACGGTGCCGGAGCGCGGTCGGCGGGCCGGGCCGACCACCAGGGAGTATGTCAGCGCACGCCCGCCGGCCGGGTCGCTGTGTCGGCCATGAGACGCCGAGCGCGGACCGCCCCAGGGGTGGTCCGCGCCGCGGGTGGGGCGGTGTCGGGTCAGGGTGTGGCGCGGCGGATGACGAGGTAGCTGACGGCGGCGAGGGGCAGCGTGAGCAGTGCCGGCCAGCCCACCAGCAGGGCCGCCCCGGACTGGTCGGCGAACCAGCCGCCAATCGCCGACCACCAGCCCTGCCAGGTGACGAGCGTCGCGAGCCCACCGATCACGACCAGCGCGGCGGCGCTCAACGTGAGCATGCCGTTGGCGCCCCAGCGCTTGAACACCAGGGCGATCGCGATGCCGATGAAGCCGAGCAGCAGGAACGGCAGGGCGAAGCCGAGGAACCGCAGCACCGGGTTCTCCACCCAGAGGTAGGGTAGACCGAAGAAGCGCAGCTGGATGCCCCAGCCGTCGGTGGCCTCCTCGACGACGGCCAACAGGTAGAGCACCGCCGCGTAGCCGATCGCCTGGGCGGCGAACTGGAGGACGTTGCCGAGGTAGAAGCTGCGGCGCGAGACTCCCAGCCCGAGCGCGAACGGGAAGTCCTGGGTGATCGTGTTGATGCAGGCGATGAACATCACCACGTAGATGCTGGCCAGCCCGCCGGTGGTCGGTTGGACGTTGGGGTCCCCCTGCATGGCGGCGAAGAGCGCCAGGTTGATCAGGAAGCTGAGGGCCAGGATCCCCCACGGCCAGCCGACCACG
This sequence comes from Micromonospora craterilacus, assembly GCF_003236315.1. Taxonomy (GTDB): domain Bacteria; phylum Actinomycetota; class Actinomycetes; order Mycobacteriales; family Micromonosporaceae; genus Micromonospora; species Micromonospora craterilacus. Next base: position 14,049 of record NZ_POTY01000129.1, on the reverse strand, counting down.
CTGGGCCAGGCGACGAACTGCAGCCGGGCGACCGTCAGAGCGCGGTTCATCGGACGGCCTCCTTGCTGGCCGCGCCGGCGCTGTCGGCGCCGGGCGCGGGTGCGTTGCTGTTGGTGGTCAGGCGGACGACGAGTTCCTGGAGCGAGGACGCTTCGAGACCGAGGCCGAGGGAGCGGGCCTGGTCGTGCACGGCCGGGCCGAAGTCGCCGCGTACGGTGGCCCGGGCCGTCGCGCCGAGAAGCACCCGGTGCAGCTCGGCGCCGGTACGGGCGAACTCGTCCACCGCCGCGACCGGGCCGGAGACCGTGACCACCTGGCCGCGCAGCGTCTCTGCCTCGGCGTCCAGCAGGAGCCGACCCTGGTCGATCAGCAGGACGTGCTCGATCAGGTCGCTGACCTCATCGATGAGGTGGGTCGATAGCACGATCGTGCGGGGGTGTTCGGTGTAGTCGGCCAGCAGGTGGTCGTAGAAGATCTGCCGGGCCACGGCGTCCAGGCCGAGGTACGGCTCGTCGAAGAAGGTCAGTGGGGCCCGCGAGGCGAGCCCGACGACGATGCCGAGCGACGAGAGCATGCCCCGGGAGAGCTTGCGGACGTTGCGTTGCGGCGGCAGCCGGAAGTCGTCGACCAACTGCTGGGCGAGCTTCTCGTCCCAGCCGGGGTGGACCAGCCGGGCCGCCCGCAGGACGTGGTGCACCCGCAGGTTCGACGGGTAGGTCTGGCTCTCCTTGATGAAGCAGACCCGGGAGAGCACCTGCTCGTTCTCGTACGGCTGCTGGCCGAAGACCGTGACCTCGCCGGAGGTGGCGAAGCCCTGTGCGGTGAGGATCTGCATCAGGGTGGTCTTGCCGGCGCCGTTGCGCCCCAGCAGGCCGTAGATCCGGTTCTCGGTGAGCGAGAAGCTGACTCGGTCCAGCGCGGTGACGCCCCGGTACCGTTTCGTGAGGTCGGTGACGGTGACGGCGGGGCTCATCGGTGCTCCTCCGAGGTGTCGATCATCTGCTTGAGTTCCGCCGGGCCGATGCCGAGCTTGCGCGCCTCGGTCAGCAGCGGCTGGACGTACTGCTGGGCGAACTCGTCGCGGCGCCGGCCGCGCAGCTTGGCGCGGGCGCCGGGGGAGACGAACATCCCGATTCCTCTCCTTTTGTAGAGGGTTCCGTCATCGACCAGCTTGTTGACCCCTTTGGCCGCGGTCGCGGGGTTGATCCGGTGAAAGGCCGCCAACTCGTTTGTCGACGGCACCTGGCCCTCCTCGGCCAGGGTCCCGTCGAGGATCGAGTTCTCCAGCAGCTCGGCGATCTGCAGGAAGATCGGCCGGCCTTCCTCCATCACGTCCGCCATCCTGGTTCGCCACCATAGTTAGGCGGTTCACTACTCATGTAACTAACCATGGAGCCAGGACGGCCCCGCTGTCAAGAGCGCGTGGTCCAGCGCACGGTCGCCGCTGCCGGCTCAGCCGGTCAGCGGTGGTCGACTCCGTCGCGGCGGAGTGGCGGTATCCCGGTGGCCAGGATGCCGGCGGGCGTCACCACCAGCGCTTACGTGGCGGACGGACGGTTACGTCGCCGAAGATCGCGCGGCACCGCACCTCGATCACCGGGGCGCCCGGGGTGACCGGACCGCGCAGCTTGGACTGCTTGCTACCGAAGATCGCGCTGCCGGTGAGCCGGACGTCCGTGCCCTCCGGCACGACGATCGTGACGTTGCCGAAGATCGCCTCCGCGTCGATCCTGGTCACCTGCCGGGGCAGCTGGGTCTCGTGCAGCTCGATCCGGCAGTCGCCGAAGACGGCCCGGGCCTCGACCGTTTCCGGTACCGGCCAGGCGCCCTTGCGCACGTCGTTGCCGAAGATCGCCAGGAGCCGCTCCGGCGGCAGGCCCACCGCGCCGGTGGTCCTGGCGGGTGGCCGGCCCGGAGCGTTCGGCAGGTCCCTGGTCACCTTGGCCAGCTCGCCGCGGGTGACCGAGGCGTGGGCGGCGCCGGCCCGCTCGGTGTACTCGCCGAGCGTCAGTCGGCCCTCGGCCGCCGCCTGGCCGAGCAGCTCCACGACCTCCTCCCGCTCCCGGTCGGAGACTCGCAGCCGGTCAGTGTCGTCGTCGTACCGTTCCCGCTCCACGGCCCGAGCCTAACGGCGGGCCGCACGGCCACGGAAAGGCGACCAGAGCCCGGCGGCCGCGGTACGTCAGCGGCCGGGGCGGAAGCTGGCCCGGGCCGTGGCCAGCTGACCGGCGGCGGCCTTCCAGTCGCTTTCCCGGGTGATCCAGCCCAGCGTCCACGATCGGCCGCGCGCCGGCCGATCCGGCGCGATCTGCGTGGCGCGCAGCCGGTCGCCGTGCGGGGTCAGCCAGCCGAACTCCCACTCGGTGCCGGCGCCCACCCGGCCGAGCCGGAACTCCTGGTAGGCCGGGAGGGTGCCGGCGGCCAGTTCCCGGTCCCGCACGGCCCGCAGGCGTGCGGCCGGCGCCGTGGTGCTGTCGGTCTCCGCGGCGACGCTGAGTGCCCGGCCGGTGGCCGGGTCCTGGAAGCAGGCCACGTCGCCGTCGCGGGAGTAGCGCCAGCCGGCCGGCACCGCCACCCGGAAGCCACTGGCGTCGGCGTGCCAGGCCCAGCCGGCGGGCGGACGGAACCGCTCGCCCGCCGCGGGAGCCGTCGCGGAGACCGGTTCGCCGTCGATCCACGGCCGCACGCAGGGCAGCGGCGGCGGCCCGGGACCGCCGGGCTGGCCGGGCGGCGGCCCGGGCGGACGGTTGCCGCCGGGCTGGTGCGGCCCGTCGACGTCGTACGGCGGTGCGCCGGGTGGGAGAACCGCCGCCTCCTGGTGCGGGCGGAACGCGCCGGTGCCCACCACGGTCAGCGCGGTGCCGATCCCGGCCGCGGCCGCCACCAGCATGGCGACCGCGGCCAGCGCCCAGGGCCGGGCCACGGCGACCCGGTCGCGGTTCGGGGCCGATTCCCGGGGGACCGGCGGCGCGGTGGCCGGCCGGTGCGGCGGCTCGCCCGGCCCGTCCGGCCGGCCGGCCGCCGCGCCGCCGGTGCCCGGCTCGGTCGGGTCCGACCCGGCGGCAGCCACCAGCCGGCGGCGGGCCTCGGTGTGGTCGGCGCGGTCGGCGGGGTCGCGTTGCAGCAGCCCGGCCAGCACCGGCGCCAGCGGCCCGGCGTGCGGTGCCGGGTCCGGCGGGGCGGAGGCCAACGCGCTGAGGGTGGCCATGGCGGTGCTGCGGGCGTACGGGGAGCGGCCCTCGACGGCGGCGTGCAGGGTCGCGCCCAGCGACCACAGGTCGGCCGGCGCGCTGGACACCCCCTCGGCGGCGCGTTCCGGTGCCACGTACTGCGGCGAGCCCAGGACGGTGCCCGAGCCGGTCATCGCCCCGTCGCCGCCGTCGAAGACGGCCAGCCCGAAGTCGGTCAGCAGCACCCGGCCGTCGTCCGCGACGAGCACGTTCTGCGGCTTGACGTCGCGGTGCAGCACCCCGGCGTCGTGCGCCGCCCGCAGGGCGTCCAGCAGGGCCAGGCCGATGCGGGCGGCGCGGTGCGGCGGCAGCGGGCCGTCACCGTCGATGACGTCCTGGAGGGTGCGTGAGGGCACGTACTCCATGACGATCCAGGGTGTACCGGCGTCGGAGACCACGTCGTAGACGCGGACCACGTTGGGGTGGCTGAGCCGGGCGGCGGTGCGGGCCTCGCGCAGGGTGCGGGCCCGCAACTGGTCGCGTGCGTCGCCGCCGAGCCAGGCCGGCAGCACCACCTGCTTGACCGCCACCTCGCGGTGCAGCACCTCGTCGCTGGCCCGCCAGACCGCACCCATCCCGCCACGTCCGACCAGGTCGAGCAGCCGGTACCGGCCGGCGATCAACGCTCGCACGCATCCCCCATCCGCCGCCGTCCGGCGTACACATTAGCCAGCGGATCGGGGCTTACCTATCAACTCAGCAGGCAGCGCCGCCAACCGCGAGGAGGTTTCCGTCCGGGATCGTTATCGTCTGCCGGGGTCGGGGCACCTCGACGGCGGCGCGCCGGGCCTGCATCGGCCCGTGCTCCCGGCGGGCGGTGGCGTACGCCTCCGCGGTGCGGGCGGCGATGGTGGCCCAGCCGTACCGCCGGCCGACCATCGTGCGGGCCTGCCGGGCGACCCGGCGGGCGAAGACCTCGTCGCCGAGGAGTTGGTCGACCGCGCCGGCCAGGGCGGGTGGGTCGCTGTGCGGGAAGGTGACGCCGGTGACGCCGGGCTCGACGATCTCGGCGAGGCCCCCGGTGCGGGCCACCGCCAGCGGCGCCCCGGCCGCCGCCGCCTCCAGGGCCACCATGCCGAACGGCTCGTAGAGGCTCGGTACGACGGTCGCGTCGGTGGCGCCGAGCACCGCCGGCAGTTGGGTGTTGTCGAGGAATCCGGCGAAGCGTACGGTGCCGCCGAGCCCGAGCTGGTGGATCCGCTCCTCCAGCTCGCCCCGGTAGGGGCCGTCCCCGGCGATCAGCACCCGCAGCCCGGGGTGCCGGTCACGCAGCTGCGGCACGGCGTCGACCAGGTGCTGCACGCCCTTCTCGTAGACCAGCCGGCCGGCGTAGCCGATCAGTGGGCCGTCGGCGGCGAACCGGGCGCGGGCCGAGGCGACGGCGCGCGGGCGGGCCCGCCAGGCCCGGTCGTCGACGCCGTTGGGCACCACCTCGACGTGGCCGGCGGGCACGTCGAACAGGGTGGTGACCTGCTCCCGCATGTAGCCGGAGCAGGCGATGAGGCGGGTGGAGGCGCTGCTGAGCCAGTGTTCGACGCCGTGGATGGTGCGGTTCATCTCCGCCGGCAGCCAGCCCTGGTGCCGGCCGGCCTCGGTGGCGTGCATGGTGGTCACCAGCGGCAGACGCAGGTGCTCGGCGAGGGTGATGGCGGTGTGCGCGACCAGCCAGTCGTGCGCGTGGATGACGTCGTAGGTGCCGGTGTCGGCGGCGCGCAGGGCGGCGCGGGTCAGGGTGTGGTTGAACGCCATGGTCCAGGCCAGCAGCGAACTGGTGGCCAGGGGGAAGGTGACCGGGTCCTCGGCGGCGCGCAGGATGCGTACCCCGTCGATGTGTTCCTCCAGCGGCGCGCCGTCGGCGTGCCGGGTGACGACGGTGACCTCGTGACCGGCGGCGGCCAGGGCGACGGAGAGGGCGTGTACGTGTCGGCCGAGACCGCCGACGAGGACGGGCGGGTACTCCCAGGACAGCAGCAGCACCCGCTGCGATCGGGCGGAGTTGATGTCGATCACGTCGGCGTTCGGTGACACACGCGCCCCCTTTGAGTTGTCTCCGCGCGGCCGTCGGCCGGCCCCCCGGCGGGCCTGTTCACGTCGCGGCTGGATCGGCACCAATCCTGGTCGCAGCTGGATAACCAGCGGAGACGTACCCGTTGCGGGGGTGTAAAGCGCTACCGGCCGGTGTGCGTAGGCCGACGATCGACCGGGCCCGGACCGGGCGGCCGGCGCCGGCCTGTGGGCCGGCCGGTGGGCGCTTGGTGCGGCATTGTGCCGAAGTCCTGCGACAGCCGTAGGAGTGGGCCGCCCGCACCTCCCACAGGTGTCCGAAGACCTGCGATGGCCTGGTTCGTAGGTTCTATCCCGACGGTGCACCGAGAGGCTCATGGTCCGCGCGCCACGACCGGCGTGCGGCGGTCGACGTCGGGTGCCTGGAAGGAGCTGCACGATGCGAAGCACGAGACGATGGTTGGGCAGAGCGGTGGTGGTCGTGATGACCGCGGCCGTCCTCCCCGTGACCCCGGCGTTGGCGCAGCCCGCGCCGGCGACTACGGAACTGGTCATCGCCGATGGCGTCACCCAGCCGGTTTTCGGCTACGCCGACTCGGTCCGCGAGCGGATCTTCGTCACCTCCGATGTCGACACCGACGCCGACGGCGCGCTCGACATCGTGGCGATGGACATCATCCGCCCCAAGGCCAGCGACGAGGGCCTGCGGGTTCCGGTGGTGATGGACGCCAGCCCCTACTACTCGACGGTGTGCCGGGGCAACGAGAGCGAGTGCAAGGGTGACCTGGACGGCGACGGCCTGAACGACCGTTGGCCGCTGTTCTACGACAACTACTTCGTCCCGCGTGGCTACGCGGTCGTCCTGATGGACATGATCGGCACCAACAACTCGACCGGGTGCCCGGTCACCGGCGGCCTCGCGGACAACATCAGCGCGCCGACCGCCATCGACTGGCTCAACGGCCGCCGCAAGGGCTTCGACGCCGCCGGCAACGAGGTCGTCGCCGACTGGCACAACGGCAAGACCGGCATGATCGGCAAGTCGTACGACGGCACGCTGGCCAACGCGGCCGCCGCCACCGGGGTTGAGGGGCTGGCCACGATCGTGCCGATCTCGGCCATCTCCAGCTGGTACGACTACTCGCGCAGCAACGGTCTGGTGACCCGGAACAACAACTACTCGGGCAGCCTGTCCAACACGGTGACCAACCCGAACCGCCGGGCGTACTGCGCCCCGGTGCGTAGCCAGCTCGGCGTGGGCGGCGACGACGTCACCGGCGACTACAACGACTTCTGGGCGGAGCGGGACTACCTGCCGCACGCGAGCAAGGTGAAGGCCAGCGTCTTCGTGGTGCACGGCATCAACGACGACAACGTGCGGGCGGACCACTTCAGCAAGTGGTGGTACGCCCTGGCCGAGAACAACGTTCCGCGCAAGCTGTGGCTGACCGGAACCGGGCACATCGACCCGTTCGACTTCCGCCGCGCGGAGTGGGTGGACACCCTGCACCGCTGGTTCGACTTCTGGCTGCAGGGTATCGACAACGGGATCATGCGCGAGCCGATGGCCGACGTCGAGCGGCTGCCGGACGTCTGGGAGACGCACGCCAACTGGCCGGTGCCCGGCACCCAGCCGACCCAGGTGTTCCTGCTGCCGGCGACCGACGGTGGTGCCGGCGGGCTGTCGGTGAAGTCTGGCCCCGGGAACAAGTCGGCGACCTTCCAGGACACGCCGACGATGAGCCAGGCCAACGCGATCCGGCACCCGTCGGACCCGCAGGCCAACAAGGACAACCGGTTGGTGTTCCTGTCCGAGCCGCTGAAGGCGCCGCTGCACATCTCCGGCACGCCGATCGTGCGGATCAAGGCTTCGGTCAATGGTACGGACACCAGCTTCGCCGGGCTGCTCGTCGACTACGGCACCCGGGAGCGGTTCAGCACCACCGGCGACGGCATCCGGACCCTGACCACCGAGGACTGCTGGGGTGAGACGGCCAACTTCGGCGGGTTCGCGGAAGACGCCTGCTACCGGCAGGTCGCCAAGACCGTGGCGAGCAACCCGCAGGAGCTGGTCACCAAGGGCATCATCGACGGGCTCAACCTCGACTCGCTGTCCGTGGCGACGCCCCTGCTGCCCGGCAAGAAGAACGCCGTTGACGTGCCGCTGATGCCCGAGGACTACGTCTTCGAGAGCGGCCACCAGATCGGTGTGATCCTGCTCGGCTCGTACTCCGGCTACAGCAGCCGGGCCAAGCAGAACCGGGCAGAGATCACCGTGCACTTCGACAGCACCCGGATCACCCTGCCGGTCGTCGGCGGCCGCCAGGCCGCCGTGGCGGCGGGCCTGGGCTGACCGGTTGGTGGGGCGCCCAGCTGGGCGCCCCACCAACCCCACCCGCGCTACCGGCGGGCGCGCAGCAGTTCGGCGACCGACCAGGCCTGGAACGGGCAGCCGGTGGCGGTGTGCGGGGCGAGACCGTCGGCGGTCTCGCTGACCGAGCCGAGGCCGTACTCGGTCAGGTGCGCCTCCAGGCCGGCGAAGAGTTCGTCGACCGGGCGGCCCGCGCGGCGGCTGGCGTCGGCGTACGGGCCGATCAGCCACGGCCAGACGGTGCCCTGGTGGTAGGCGCTGTCCCGCTCGGCCGGCCCGCCCCGGTGCCGACCGGCGAAGCCGGGGCCGTCGGGGGAGAGGCTGCGCGGGCCGAGCGGGGTGAGCAGCCCGGCGCCGACCCGGTCCAGGGTCTGCGGGTCCGGCACCAGCGGTGCGAACGGCAGCGACCAGGCCAGCAGTTGGTTGGGGCGCAGCAGGTCGTCGTCGTGGTGCGCGGAACCACCCAACGGGTACGCCGGCGCGGGCGCGTCGACCACGTCGTGCAGCCAGCCGGCGGGGGTCGGGAACCGGTCCCGGAACGACTTGGCTGCCCGCTCGTGCAGCCGGTGCAACCCGTCGGCGTCCCGCCCGGCCAGCTCGGCCAACTCGGCGACCCCGGCCAGCCCGTTGATCCACAGGGCGTTGACCTCGACCGGTTTGCCGTGCCGGGGGGTGACCGGCGCCCCGTACACCCGGGCGTCCATCCAGGTCAGCGCGGCGCCGGGGACGCCCTGGGTGAGCAGTCCGTCGGCGGGGTCGACGGCGATGCCGAACCGGGTACCGGCCAGGTGGGCGTCCACCACCTCGCAGAGCGCCGGCAGCAGCTCGTCGCCGAGGTCGGTGTCGCCGGTGACGGTGACGTGCCGGCTGACCGCGTGCAGGAACCACAGCGTGCCGTCGACGGTGTTGTACTCGACCCGGCCGGTGTCGGCGGTGTTGGCCAGCATCCCCTCCGACAGCGTCGCCGCGTACGACCGCAGCAGCTCGCGGCCGAGGTGGGCCCGCCCGGTACGCAGGAACAGCCCCTCGTACGAGATCATCGTGTCCCGCGACCAGGCACCGAACCACGGGTACCCGGCGACCACGTCCACGGCGGCGTCGTTGGTCCGCACCACGAACGCGTCGGCGGCCAGCGCCAGGGTGGCGGCCACCTCGTCGGCGGGCTTGGCCGACGCCACCACCTCACGGTTGCGCCGCCGGGCCGCGGCGACCACCTCGGTGGCCGGGGGCGGTGCCGGTGCCGGGTCGTCCGCCCAGGCCAGCACCGACAGGGTGTCGCCGGGGCGGTGCAGGGTGTCGCGGAACTGGCCGGCGTACCACAGGTCCTCCTCGGCGGGCAGGCCGCGGGCCGCCTCCTCGCGGTGGTGGACGCCCCGCCACCAGTGGCCCTGCGGCGTCCAGCCCGGCCCGGACAGCCGGTACGCCCCCTCGATCACCGCGCCGCCGTCGACCTGCTCCATCCGCAGCGGCGGCCCGTCGGCGCGGCGTTCGCCGTGCGCGTCCCGCCAGGTGCACGCGGCGGCCAGCTCCAGCTCGACCGGGCCGCCGCTGATCAGCCGGTGCACCACCGCCAGGCAGGACCGCCCGGGCAGCATGGCCAACTCCCGCTCGATCACCACGTCGCCGACGCGCCACCGCCAGCGCGGCAGCCCGTCGACCAGGTCGAAGCGCTCCAGCAGCTCGAAACCGCGCGGATCCACGTCGCCGGAGGCCCACTCGTGCGCGCCGAGGCGTACCCGTGCTCCGGAGGGCAGCAGCACCGCCGGGTCGAGGCTGACCAGTCCCACCTTTCGGGAGGCCGGGGTTTTCCCGGGGACCACCAGCAGCCCGTGGTAACGCCGGGTGCGCAGCCCGCCGACGGTGCCCATGGCGTACCCGCCGAGGCCGTCGGGCACCAGCCATTCGCGCCCGGCGGCGCTGGTCAGCTCGCCGCACACCTGCGGACCGAAGCAAATCTCGATCAACTTTCCTCCACCGGCGGCGAGGTGTAACACGACACGACGACAATGACCGCTGTGGTGAAGTACCCCGGCGGCGTCGAAGATGTGCAGGTGATCATTGACGGTTCGCCCTCCGCCCCGGCTCCCGACGCCGAGCGAGTCCGGCTCGCCCAGGCTGACGCCGGCGAGCAGGACTGGCGCGCATGGGGTCCCTATCTGTCCGAGCGGGCGTGGGGGACGGTACGGGAGGACTACAGCGAGCACGGCACGGCGTGGGACTACTTCCCCCACGACCACGCGCGGTCCCGAGCCTACCGGTGGTCCGAGGACGGCATGGCGGGCGTGTGTGACGACCGACAGACGTTCTGCTTCGCCCTCGCGCTGTGGAACGGGCGCGATCCGATCATCAAGGAGCGGATGTTCGGCCTCGGCGGGGACGGCGGCAACCACGGCGAGGACGCCAAGGAGTACTGGTGGTACGAGGACTCCACGCCCACCCATTCGTGGATGCGCTGGCGCTACCACTACCCGCAGGCCGCCTTCCCGTACGACGAGCTGGTCGCGGTCAACGGGCTGCGCGGCCGGGACGACACCGAGTACGAACTGGTCGACACCGGCATCTTCGACGACGACCGGTACTGGGCGGTGACCGTCGACTTCGCCAAGGCCACGCCGACCGACATGTGCATCGTGGTGACCGTGGCCAACCGGAGTGACCGGGCCGAGCGACTGCACGTGCTGCCGCATCTGTGGTTCCGCAACACCTGGGCCTGGGGGCTGCCCGGCACCGACCGGGTGCCCCGGATCGTCGGCGAGCGGCGCCGGCTGGTCGGCGAGCACTGGGTGCTCGGGCAGATCATGCTCGAAGGCGACGGCGACCCGACGCCGCTGCTCTGCGACAACGACACCAACGCCGAGCGGCTGTGGGGGCTGCCGAGCCGTACGCCGTACCCGAAGGACGGCATCAACGATCATGTGGTGGGCGGGGCGGAGACGGTCAACCCGGAGCTGGCAGGCACCAAGGGGGCGCTGCACTACGTGCTGGACGTGCCGGCCGGCGCCGAACGGCGGATCCGGCTGCGGCTGACCCGTACCGCCCCGCCGCCCGGTGACGGCGACCCGCCGCCGGCCGACCTGGGCGACGGCTTCGACGCGGTGCTGTGGGCCCGGCGGGCCGAGGCGAACCGGTTCTTCGACGGGGTGATCCCGGCGAAGGCCACCGCCGACGAGGCGTTGATCGCCCGGCAGGCCATCGCCGGGCTGATGTGGGGCAAGCAGTTCTACCACTTCGACGTCAAGCGGTGGCTGGAGGGCGATCCGGGTTCGACGCCGCCGGCCGGCCGCCAGCACGGGCGCAACAGCGCCTGGTGGCACATGACCAGCTTCGACGTGATCTCCATGCCGGACCCGTGGGAGTACCCGTGGTACGCGGCCTGGGACCTCGCCTTCCACTGCGTGAGCATCGCCCGGGTCGATCCCGGGTTCGCCAAGGAGCAGCTGCTGCTCCTGCTCCGCGAGTGGTACCTGCACCCCAACGGGCAGATCCCGGCGTACGAGTGGGCGTACGGCGACGTCAACCCACCGGTGCACGCCTGGGCGGCGCTGAAGGTCTTCGAGATCGACGGCAGCCGGGACCACGACTTCCTGGCCCGGATGATGCACAAGCTGCTGATGAACTTCACCTGGTGGGTCAACCGCAAGGACACCGGCGGCAACAACGTCTTCGAGGGCGGGTTCCTCGGGCTGGACAACGTCGGCCCGTTCGACCGGTCGGCGGCACTGCCGGTGGCCGGGGTGCTGGAGCAGTCCGACGGCACCGGCTGGATGGCGATGTACGCCCTCAACCTGCTCGACATCGCCATCGTGCTGGCCGAGCACGACCGCAGCTGGGTGGACACCGCGACGAAGTTCTTCGAGCACTTCGCATACATCGCCGCGGCGGCGTACTCGCAGGGGCTGTGGGACGACGAGGACGCGTTCTTCTACGACGTGCTGCGGCTGGCCGACGGCACCAGGGTGCCGCTGAAGGTGCGCTCGGTGGTCGGTCTGCTGCCGCTGGCCGCGGTGACCCGGCTGCCGGCCCGTACCCTGCATCGGCTGCCCGAGCTGGGCGCCCGGCTGCGCTGGTTCCTCACCAACCGCCCCGAGTACGCCTCGGTGATCGGTGCGCGGCGGATCGGCCCGGACGGACGGCAGCAACGGCTGTTGTCCATGTGCGGCCCGGAGCAGGTGGTCCGGCTGCTCGCCCGGATGCTGGACACCGACGAGTTCCTCTCCGAGTACGGCCTGCGTACGCTCTCCCGCGCGCACCTGGACAAGCCGTTCGCGGTCACCCTCGGCGGGCAGGAGTTCTCGGTCGGCTACGAGCCCGCCGAATCGACCAGCGGCCTGTTCGGCGGCAACTCCAACTGGCGCGGCCCGATTTGGCTGCCGACGAACTTCCTGCTGATCAGCGCGCTGCGCGACTACGCGGCGTTCTTCGGCGACGACCTCCAAGTGGAGTACCCGACCCGGTCCGGGGTGAAGAAGACCCTCGACGAGATCGCCGACGACCTCTCGGCCCGGCTGATCGCGCTGTTCACCCGGGACGGCTGGGGCCGCCGGCCGATCTACGGCGCCGCGCAGCTGTTCCAGACCCACCCGGACTGGCGGGACCTGATCGCGTTCCCGGAGTACTTCCACGGCGACAACGGTGCCGGCCTCGGCGCCTGGCACCAGACCGGCTGGACCGCCCTGGTCGCCGACCTCATCCTCACCCTGCGTCGGTAGGGTGCGCAGCGCCGGTGTCGACAATCCGTCCCGGCAGGCTCACCCTGAGTTGCCCGCCGCTAGCATCGGCGGCGTGTCAGACGACCCAGGCACGGGGCGGGACGGGGACGCGATCGTCGCCACCGCCTGGCAGTTGGCCGAGGCCGAGGGCTGGGCGGCGGTGACCGCCCGCCGGCTGGCCGAGCGCGCCGACGTCGACCTGGGCACCCTCTACGAGCGCTTCGCCGACCGGGACGCGGTGGTTGCCGCAGTCGCCGTGCGGGGCTTCGCCGACCTGGCCGCCGCGCTGACCGCCGCCCGGGTGGCGGTCGACCGGCCGCCCGAGGTGTGGCCCGCGGTGACGGCGGCCTACCTGGACTTCGCCTACGCCAACCCCGAGGTGTACGACGCGATGGCCGCCCACACCCCGGATCTGACCCTCGGCGCCGACCAGGCACCCGAGACGGTCGCGGCGACCTTCGCGGAACTGCGGGCGGCGCTCGCCCCGCTGGCCGCCGGACGCGACGCGGACACCCTCGCCGAACTCGGCTGGAGTCTGCTGCACGGCATGGTGATGCTCACCCGAGGCGGCCGGCTCCGCCCGGAGGCGCAGGAGCAGCGCGAACAGCTGCTCGGTGAACAGCTCTTCGGCAGCCCGTAACCCCGTTGCGGTGGGTGGGGGTGTCGCGTAGCTTCGCTGGCACGCCGTCGAGCACGCCGTCGAGCCGGAAGGAGGTCAGAACAATGTCCGATGTTCTGCGCCCCCTCCGCGGCACGGCGTCCACGCGGATCTGACCCGGGGCGCTGCTTCCCGGAGGATCAAGCCATGACCGATCTGGTCGTCCGCCCGCTCGTCGCGGGCGAGGAAGAACTGTTCGACTCGATGCCCGACCCGTTGCCGCAGCTGCGGCAGGTCGGCTACGCCGACGGGCTCGCCGGCGGCGGCTACCGGCCCGACCGCACCTGGATCGCGCTGCGCGCCGGCCGAGTGGTCGGCCGGGCCGCCTGGGCGCTCCCACCCGGGTCCGTCGGTGAACCGTGGCTGGAACGATTCGACCTGGCCGCCGCGCCGGAGGACGGCGCCGCGTTGCTGCACGCCGCTCACCAGGCACTCGGCGGTCCCAAGGTGTACCACGCCGCACTGCCCGCGTACTGGCGCCGGCAGCCGGAGGTACGTGCCGTGGTGGAGCCCCCGATGGCGGCGGCCCGGCTCGCCGGCCTGGTCGAGCAGGGGGAGCGGCTACGGTGCTCGTGGACCGGCGGACCATTGCCGGCGTCGGCCGGCGGACCGTTGCCGGCGTCGGCCGGCCGGTACTCGTTCCGTCCGGCCACCGACGCCGCGGAGATCAACTCACTGGTCGCCCGGATCGTCGCGCCAGAACTGCTGACTGGTGCGGAGACGGCGCGGGTGGTCGGCGGGGTGGACCTGGCCCGCGATCCGCTGGCCTGGCTGACCGGCCCGGCGCAGGACTGGCGCGTCGCGCTGGACGGCGCGGTACCGGTCGGCCTGGCCGCAACGGCGGGTGACGCCTGCTATCCGATGATCGCCTACCTCGGTCTGCTGGACGAGTCGGCTCGCGGTGAACTGCTGGCCGACGCGGTCGGGACGCTGGCCGCCGGTGGCGCGTACGAGGTGGTCGCCGACGTGGACGCGCACCGGGTGGCCACGGTGGCGGAGCTGGACCGGACCGGCTTCCGCCGGATCCGCTCCCGGGTGACCTTCGCGCTGCCCCAAGCCTGACCCCCAGTTCCCCTC
>NZ_POTY01000128.1 GCF_003236315.1 Micromonospora craterilacus | reverse complement strand
GCCGGGTTCTGCGCGAAGTGGGCCGACGGATCCGGCCAGGTGCCGGGCGGAGCCGGATACCCGGGTGGGGCCGGATACCCGGGTGGGGCCGGATACCCGGGTGGGGCCGGATAGGCAGTCGCGGTCGGGTAGCCGGGCCATGTCGGGTATCCCGCTGGGTCCGGATAACCGGGCGGTGGCGGATAACCGGGTACCGCCGGATAGCCCGTCGGGTAACCCGATGCTGCCGGATAACCCGCCGGGTAGCCGGGGGCTGGCGAGTAGCCGGGCGCAGGCGGCTGGTCCGCTGGCGGGAGGTAGCCGGGAGGCAGCGGGTAGCCGGGAGGCAGCGGGTAGCCGGCTGGCACGGCGTAGGCGGCGAGGTGCGTGGCCAGGCCGGCTGCGGTGGACAGGCGCGGCGGCGCACCCTGCTCGGCCTTCGGCACGAACCAGCGGTGCGCCGGTGGCAGCGCCAGCAGCAGCACCACGGCCGCGGTGAGCAGCAACAGCGCCACCACACCCAGGCCGGTCAGCGGGAAGAGCACCCCGTCGAACGGGTCCTGCGCGCCGTACAGGGCCTCGCTGAAGTCCGACGCCGACCAGAAGTCGTCTTCCGGCGGCAGGTCGTCGATGTAGGGCTCCTCGGGGATGCTCAGCATGAAGCCGAACGGCAGCAGGAATGAGGCGAAGCAGGCCGGCACGGCGCAGAGCAGCAGCTGGGCTCCGCCGGCCACGAAGACCATGATCCGGGCGGTGTTGCTGCCCTGGCGTACCCGGGGTGCCGTCAGCGCGTACGCGAGTGCGAACAGCAGGAGGGGTACGGCGAGGACCATCGACATGGTGATGTTGGTCCAGCGCTCACCGCGTACCTCGTTCGGGTCGGCGTCGGGAACCTGCCGCACGGCCCGGTCGATCGAGGCGTCCCAGTGGATCGCCTCGACGACCACCAGCGCGACGAGTCCGAGCAGGACCAACGCGGCGGCGAGTTGGAGCCAGAAGGCGACGGTGACGGTGGCCGGGCGAGGCGGTCGGGGCGGGGGAACGGCGGCCGGAGACTCGGCGGTCGCGGTCATGGCACGGACGGTAAGGCCCGGCCGCAAGCGCGGGCAGCACCGATCGGACGGACTTGACCGGGCGGATGGATCACGCTCCGGCGAGCCGCTCCGCGGCGTACTCTCCGACCGTCGTGCTGTCCAGGACGCAGCCGGTGGCGGTGTGCAGCTCCGCCGGGTCAGCGCGCATCGCGGTCCAGGCCGCCCGGCCGGCCGCCGGGTCGAGCTGCTCCAGCAGGGTGGCGGCGTACACCCGGCCCGCCGGTTCGGCGGTCGCCAGCAGGTGGTCGAGCTGCTGGCGTACCTCCTCCGGGTGGTCGGCCGCAGCCGCCGCGACCCGCTGGTACGCCTCGGTCTCCGGCAACAACGACCCCACGATCCCCACTCCGCCGAACGCGACCCTGCCCGCCACAGCAAGTTCCGCGACGGCCGCCGTCAACTCCGAGTCCTGCTCACTCCCCGACATGCCTCCCATCCTCGCCCCGACGGCCCGGATCCGCCCGTCAGAAACACGAGGCGTCGGACCCCCGATGGACGGAGCCCGAGCCGGATACGGGGACCCAGGTCGTGGGCCCCCGCACCGGGCCGCGGTCAGGCGGCCGTCACCGCAAGGCCGTCCTTGCCGTCGGCGAGGTCGACCCGCACCGTGTCGCCGTCGCGGATCTGGCCGGCGAGCAGGGCCCTGGCGAGCTGGTCGCCGATCGCGGACTGGACCAGCCGGCGCAGCGGGCGGGCACCGTAGATCGGGTCGTACCCGTGCTCGGCGAGCCAGGTGCGCGCGGTGTCGGTGACGTCCAACGACAACCGACGGTCCGCGAGACGCTTCCGCATCCGCGCCAACTGGATGTCCACGATGGCCCGCAGGTCGTCGCCGTGAAGGGCGGCGAAGACCACGATGTCGTCGAGCCGGTTGAGGAACTCCGGCTTGAAGTGCGCCCGGACCACCGCGAGGACGCCCTCGCGGCGCTGCTCCTCGGCGAGCGTCAGGTCGCCGATCACCGAGGACCCGAGGTTCGAGGTGAGGATCAGGATCGCGTTGCGGAAGTCGACCGTGCGGCCCTGACCGTCGGTGAGCCGGCCGTCGTCGAGCACCTGGAGCAGGACGTCGAAGACGTCCGGGTGGGCCTTCTCCACCTCGTCGAGCAGGATCACCGAGTACGGGCGACGGCGCACCGCCTCGGTGAGCTGGCCGCCTTCCTCGTACCCGACGTAGCCGGGCGGGGCACCGACCAGGCGGGCCACGGAGTGCTTCTCGCCG
Organism: Micromonospora craterilacus; assembly: GCF_003236315.1. GTDB lineage: Bacteria > Actinomycetota > Actinomycetes > Mycobacteriales > Micromonosporaceae > Micromonospora > Micromonospora craterilacus. The sequence goes on along the minus strand of NZ_POTY01000128.1, from coordinate 17,628 downwards.
TACTCGCTCATGTCGATGCGGACCATGGCCCGCTCGTCGTCGAAGAGGAACTCGGCGAGCGCCTTGGCCAGCTCGGTCTTGCCGACTCCGGTCGGGCCGAGGAAGAGGAAGCTGCCGGTCGGACGGTCCGGGTCGGCGACGCCGGCCCGGGCCCGGCGTACCGCGTCGGAGACCGCGCCGACCGCCTCGGCCTGGCCGACCACGCGCTCGCCCAGCGACTCCTCCATCCGCAGCAGCTTGGCGGTCTCGCCCTCCAGCAGCCGGCCGGCGGGGATGCCGGTCCAGGAGGCGACGACGGCGGCGATGTCGTCCGCGCCGACCTCCTCCTTGAGCATCGCGCCGTCGGACTGGAGCCGGGCCAGTTCCTCCTCGGCCCGGGCCAGCTCGGCCTTGAGCGCGGGGATGCGGCCGTACCGCAGCTCGGCGGCGCGCTCCAGCTCGCCGTCGCGCTCGGCCCGCTCGGCCTCGCCACCGAGCCGCTCCAGTTCCTCCTTGGCGGTGGAGAGCTTGGTGATGTGACTCTTCTCCAGCTGCCAGCGCTCGGAGAGCGCGGTGAGCTGCTCGCGCTTGTCGGCCAGCTCCTTGCGCAGCCGTTCGAGGCGCTCAGCGGAGGCGGCGTCCGGCTCCTTGGCCAGCGCCATCTCCTCGATTTCCAGCCGGCGCACGGCCCGCTCGATCTCGTCCACCTCCACCGGACGGGAGTCGATCTCCATCCGGAGCCGGGACGCGGACTCGTCGACCAGGTCGATCGCCTTGTCCGGCAGGAACCGGTCGGTGATGTACCGGTCGGAGAGGGCGGCGGCGGCGACCAGGGCGGCGTCGGTGATGCGTACGCCGTGGTGCACCTCGTAGCGCTCCTTGAGCCCGCGCAGGATGCCGATGGTGTCCTCGACGGTCGGCTCGCCCACCAGCACCGGCTGGAAGCGGCGCTCCAGAGCCGGGTCCTTCTCGATGTGCTCGCGGTATTCGTCCAGCGTGGTGGCGCCGACCATGCGCAGCTCGCCGCGGGCCAGCATCGGCTTGAGCATGTTGCCGGCGTCCATCGAGCCCTCGCCCTTGCCGGCACCGACCACCGTGTGCAGTTCGTCGAGGAAGGTGATGACCTGCCCGTCGGAGTTCTTGATCTCCTCCAGCACGGACTTGAGTCGCTCCTCGAACTGGCCCCGGTACGACGCACCGGCCACCATCGCGCCGAGGTCGAGCGAGACCAGCTTCTTGTCGCGCAACGACTCGGGCACGTCTCCGGCGACGATCCGCTGGGCCAGGCCCTCGACGATGGCGGTCTTGCCGACACCGGGCTCGCCGATCAGCACCGGGTTGTTCTTGGTACGCCGGGACAGCACCTGGATCACCCGACGGATCTCGGAATCGCGGCCGATCACCGGGTCGATCTTGCCGTCCCGGGCGCTCGCGGTCAGGTCGACGCCGTACTTGGCCAGGGCCTGATAGGTCTGCTCCGGGTCGGCGGTGGTCACCCGACGGTCCCCGCCACGAACCGTGGGGAAGGCGGCGACCAGCGTCTCCTCGGTGGCACCGGCCCCCTTCAGCGCGCCGGAGACGGCGCCGCCGACCCGGGCCAGCCCGGCCAGCAGGTGCTCGGTGGAGGTGTACTCGTCGCCCAGCGGCCGGGCGATCTGCTCGGCGGCACCGATGGCGTTGACGAACTCGCGAGCCAGGGTCGGCTCGGCGATGCTGGAGCCGCGGGCGGCGGGCAGCGCCTCCACGGCGCGCTCGGCGGCCCGGCGCAGCTCGGCCGGGTCGGCCCCGGCGGCGCGCAGCAGACCGGCCGCGGTCGAGCCCTCGGTGTCCAGCAGCGCCAGCAGCAGGTGCCACGGCTCCACGGTGGCGTGCCCACGCTGGTTGGCCAGGGCGACGGCACCGGTGATGGTCTCGCGGCTCTTGGTGGTGAGGCGTTCGGTGTTCATGGGCTCCCCTGGATCGGTGTGTCCACTGATACCGACAGAACCAGAGTTGAGCCTATTCCACTCAAGACCAAGCCTGTGATCTGCACCACTCCAGACCCGCAGCCGTTACGAGACCGATCCGTCGATCATGCAGTAGGACTGTTGGCGTCTTGGCAAGATCGTGCTCGATGCTGGATCGAGTGGCCTCCCGTCGACCTCGACACCACTCGATCCCGGATCGAGCACGATCTTGACTGCGCGGACCGAACCGCGTCCCGACATGCGAGATCGCAGGGGCCAATCTCGAAGTCGGGAGCGGGTCAGTCCGTTTCGAGGATCACGGCCGTCCAGGTGAGGTCGGCGAAGGTGCCGACACCCAGCAGGATCTCCTCCTGGGCGCCCGCGAACAGGGTGCCGTCGGGCAGCAACCGCAGGAGGTGATCGCCGGTGAGCGGCCAGGGCAGGTCCACGTACCGGCCTTCGGCCACCGCGCCGGCGCCGCGCGGGCTGACCACCGCCGCGATCCCGCCACCGAGCGGGACCGCCCACCCCCTCGGCGGGTGCCCCTCGGCGGACACCAGCTTCCAGTCCCGGCCTTCGAGCCGCCACAGCGCCGGGAAGCTCGTCCGGTCGGGCCGCTCGCCGATCAGCCAGAGTTCGCCGACCGCCTGCACCCGGAGCACGCCCACCTCGCCTTCGGGGGCCGGCACCGGAGTCTTCTGCCAGCTCCGCCCCTCGTCGATGGAGATCGCGGTGTGCAGGCGGCCGTCCTCCCCCGCTCCCGCGACCACCAGCGGCCCGCCGTACTCGGTGCCGTCCTGGGTCACTATTCGCCCGTCACCCTCGGCGACCGTGTTCAGCACGGGTACCGGCGGTTGCGCGGGCAGCGGGCGCAGCTTCCTGCCGTCCCAGCGGCCGACCTTTCCCGAGTCCACGATGAGCTGGAACCGCCCCTGAGCCGCCTGCCACTGCGGAGGCGACTTCTCACCCGGGGTGTGCCGGAAGGTCTTGCCGTTGTCGGTGGACGTCCACCAGCCGTGCGGTTCGGCCCACAGGGCCAACACGCCTGGGGCGGCGTACATCTGCTGGTTGTCGGCGACCGGCTTCGGGTGGCGCAACCGCTGCCAGGTCCGGCCGCCGTCCCGGGTCGACCAGAGCAGTGCGCGACAGTCCGGGCCGGGCGGGCGGCCGTCGCACGCGCCGAAGAGGGCGTACCCCTGCTCGGCGTCGACGAACTCGACGAACGGCGGGTCGTACCGCTCGGGGACGGCCAGCCGGGTCCGGCGGGTCTCCGCGACGGGCGCGGGGGACGGCGGCGGTCCGGACGGGTCGGTGCTGGCCGGCGTCGGCGCGGACGAGGTCGGCGCGGGCGGAGTCCGGCGGACGTCCCCGATCGAGCAGCCCGACACGATCACTACCAGGGCAAACAGTGGCAACCAATGAGTCCGGCGCGCAATCATTCCGCCTCCGTCCCGGGAGTAGCCTGAGCGCGTGCGAGTACGTGTCGAACAGACTGCCCTACCGGGGATCGGCGTACGTCACGACATGGTGACGGAATCCGGCCGCCGGCTGGGGGTGGTCTCCCACCGCAATGGTCGCCGCGACCTGGTCCTGTACGACCCGGACGATCCGGACGGCTGCTCAGCGGACATTCCGCTCACCGACGACGAGGCGGAGGCGCTCGCCGACATCCTCGGCGCGTCGCTGATCCTCGGGCAGCTCTCCGGGCTGCGCGAGCAGGCCGCCGGGCTGCTCACCGAGCAGATCGCGATCCCGGCCTCGTCGGTCTACGTCAACCGGCCGCTGGGCGACGCGAAGGTCCGCTCCCGTACCGGTGCCTCGATCGTGGCCATCCTGCGCGCCGGCGAAGTGATCGTCTCGCCGGTGCCCACCTTCCGCTTCGCGGCGGGCGACGTGGTGGTCGTCGTCGGCAACCGGCAGGGCCTGGACGGGGTGGGGGCGATCTTCGCCGACAACGACCTCACCGGCTGAGGCGCGGATGCACGATTTCACCAGCCTGCTCATCGAGGTGGGCGCGCTGCTGTTCCTGCTCGGGCTGCTCGGCCGGCTCGGCCGCCGGGTCGGGCTCTCGCCGATCCCGCTGTACCTGCTCGCGGGGCTGGCGTTCGGTCACGGCGGCGTCCTGGAACTGAGCGCCAGCGAGGAGTTCTTCGCCATCGGTGCGGAGATCGGCGTGATCCTGCTGCTGGTGATGCTCGGTCTCGAGTACTCGGCGGACGAACTGGTCGGCAACCTGCGGTCGGCCGCGCCGGCCGGGCTGATCGACGCGGTGCTCAACGCGCTGCCGGGCGCGGCGTTCGCCCTGCTGCTCGGCTGGGGCTGGGTGGCCGCCGTGGTGCTCGGCGGGATCACCTGGATCTCGTCCTCCGGCGTGATCGCCAAGATCCTGGCCGACCTGGGCCGGCTCGGAAACCGGGAGACGCCGGTGATCCTCTCGGTGCTCGTGGTCGAGGACCTGGCGATGGCGTTCTACCTGCCGCTGGCGACCGCGCTGCTGGCCGGCGTCGGACTGGTCAAGGGCGGCGTCGCGCTCGGGATCGCCGTGCTGACGGTGGTCACGGTGCTGGTGGTCGCGCTCCGTTACGGCAACCTCATCTCCAAGGCCATGTCCGCCGACAACGCCGAGGCGCTGCTGCTCGGGGTGCTCGGCCTGACCCTGCTGGTGGCCGGGGTCGCGGCGCAGCTCCAGGTGTCGGCGGCGGTCGGCGCGTTCCTGGTCGGCATCGCGCTCTCCGGCCCGGTGGCCCACCACGCCACCGAACTGCTGTCCCCGCTGCGCGACCTGTTCGCCGCCGTCTTCTTCGTCTTCTTCGGGCTGGCCACCGACCCACGGCACATCCCGCCGGTGCTACTGCCCGCACTGCTGCTGGCGGTGGTCACCATGGGGACCAAGACGCTGACCGGCTACCTGGCGGCGCGGCGGGCCGGCATCGCCGAGCCGGGTCGCTGGCGCACCGGGCTGGCGCTGGTGCCCCGGGGTGAATTCTCCATCGTCATCGCCGGGCTCGCGGTGAGCGCCGGCAGCGTCGAGCCGAAACTGGCGGCGCTCGCCGCGACCTACGTGCTGATCACGGTCGTGACCGGGCCGATGTTGGCCCGGCTGCCGGATTTCGCCTGGTTCAAGCGGTGGCTGCGGGCCCGGGCGGCGCTACAGCGGGCCCGGACGGCGGCTTCGACGGCGGACCGAGCGTGACGGCTGACGGTCGGGTCGACCGTCAGGGCGACCCGACCCGTCCAACAGATGCCGAATTGCTTCCTGGAGGGGCTACCCGTACTCACCGGTACCGCGTTACCGTGTCGCCCCAGCAGCCAGGGTTCGCGGTGGGCCGACGCCTCCGCGGGCGAGAGCGGAAGGTCGGCCGGTGAGCGTGCAGGAGTCAGCGTTCCACGGCTTTGCCAACCCCGTCGACCCGACCCCGGCGGAGTTGCGAGCGTGGGCGTACCACCCCGATTCGGTGCCGTTGACGTCCATGCCGCCGGACTGGGACCTGCTGGTCTCCGGTGACCGGCTGGTGATGACGCTGTTCGAACTGGCCATGGACGGAAGCTGTCCGGCGCGGCGGTTCGCACTGCACTGCCTCTACATCTACGCCGCCGACGGGATCCGGACGAACTTCCGGGCCCATCCGAAGCGGCGCTTCCGCAAGCTGGTGGACCAGGCCGAGCGGAACGGCGACGAGATGATGCGTGTCTGGGCGCACAACAGCCGGACCCTGCTGTCCCGGCCGGATCTGTTCGTCTACCGGGACTGGTGCGAGGGCGGCCTGGTTCGGGAGGGCCGGCGGCTCTAGGTCGTCCTGGTTTTTGCGGTGGGGTGTGGCCCGGCCATGCCCGGCGAACGGGCCGGGACCCCCCGTGGCTCCCGGCCCGCACGTCGGCGGATCGTCAGCGTGCCGACCCGCCCCGCTCGCGGCGATGCTGCCCGGAACGCGCCTGGCCCGGGCCGTGGCCGCCCTGACCGCCCTGACCGCTGAACCGGCCGCTCCTGACCTGGTCGGCGAAGCGTCCCTTGGTGATCCGGTCGAATCGCATTCGGACGTCCTCGGCCAAGCGGTCGAGCCGATGCTCCGCCGATTCGGCCACCTTCTTAGCCGATTCCGTCATGGCTCCCCCCGCCAGATCGGAGTCCGGATTGAGATGGTTGGACCTGATTTTTCGAGGCTAGCGGAGACAACCCGGCCCGCGCTCGGGTTTGCCGAACTGCGCCGGCGGCGGGCGAGGGTCAGCGGCCGGGGCTGCGGCGGGGACGCCAGACCACCAGGGCGGTGGAGGTCTGGTTGGTCGGTACGAGGTCGCGGCCGGGGAAGCGGGCCAGCGACTCCAGCTCGGCCATCCGGCGGTACGCGGCCTCCAGCTCGGCCTCCATCTGGGCGACCCGTTGCTGCGCCTGCTCCAGCAGCTGCTCCAGGCCGATGATCCGCTTGATCCCGGCGAGGTTGACCCCGTCGTCCTGACTGAGCCGCTGCACCTCGCGCAGCAGCACCACGTCCCGGACGCTGTACCGGCGCCCACCACCGGCCGCCCGGCCGGCCTGCACCAGGCCGAGCCGGTCGTACTGGCGCAGCGTCTGCGGGTGCATCCCCGCCATCCGGGCCGCAACCGAGATCATCAGCACCTTGGCCTCGTAGGCAGGGTCATCCGAACCGACGAACCCGTCCGCCATCCCGCTCACCTCCGCACCGCTTCACCGATCAACCGAATCGACGCACCCGCGCGTCAAGATGTTCCCGAGCCGCCGGCGGGGTCTGCGCGGCGAACGTCTCGAGCGCCGCCCGCGCCTCGTCGGACACTCCCGCCGGCACCACCACGTCGAGCGTGACCAGCAGGTCGCCGACCTGACCGTCCCGGCGGCTCACCCCCTTGCCGCGCGCCCGCAGGATCCGCCCGCTCGGCGTACCCGGCGGCACCCGGAGGGTCACCGCCCCGTCCAGGGTCGGTACCCGCAGGTCGGTGCCGAGCACCGCCTCCGCGAACGTGATCGGGACGGTCAGCGTGAGGTCGTCGCCGGTGCGCCCGAGGATCTCGTCCGGCCGCACCTTGACGTGCACGAACAGATCACCCGCCGGGCCGCCGCGCTCACCCGGCTCGCCTCGGCCGGCCAGCCGGATCCGCTGGCCGTCGGCCACCCCGGCGGGGAAGCGGACGTTGAGCGTACGGGTCTTGGTCACCCCGCCGGTGCCCTGGCACTCCGGGCACTTCTCGTCCACCACCGTGCCGACGCCCTGGCAGTTGCGGCACGGCTCGGAGAAGCTGAACGCCCCCTGGTTGCGGGTGGTCACCCCGGCGCCCTGGCAGACCGGGCAGGTCCTCGGCTGGGTGCCCGGCTTGGCGCCGTTGCCGTGGCAGGTGTCGCAGACCCCGGGGGCCCGCAGTGTCAGCGGCAGGGTCACCCCCCGGACGGCGTCGTGGAAGTCGAGCGCCACCTCGGTCTCGACGTCGCGGCCTCGCGCCGGACCGAGGGCGCCGCCGCCTCCCGCGCCGCCCGAGAAGATCGAGCTGAACAGGTCGGAGATGCCACCACCGGCGAATCGGCCACCGCCCGACGACGCGCCGCCGAACAGGTCGGAGACGTCGAACGGCGCGCCACCGCCCGGCTGGCCCGGCGGGCGCGCGCCACGCCGGAACGCGCCCGACCCGAACAACGAACGCATCTCGTCGTACTCGCGGCGCTTCGCGTCGTCGCCGAGTACCGCGTACGCCTCGGAGAACGCCTTGAAGCGCTCCTCGGCCTTGGGGTCACCGGGATTGTGGTCCGGATGCGACTCGCGGGCCAGCTTCCGGTACGCCTTCTTGATCTCATCGGCGGGGGCGGTCTTCGTCACGCCCAGGACCGCGTAGTAGTCCTTCTCGATCCAGTCCTTGGAACTCACCCGGGCACCTCCTCCCCACCTCTGGACCCGGACCGTCCCGCCCGCCGGGTCACGGCGGGCGGGACGGTCCGGTCACCGTCGCGCACTATTCCGGGTCGGCGACCGCGACCAGCGCGGGCCGCAGCAGTCGCTCACCGATCTGGTAGCCCCGACGCATCACCTGTACGCAGGTGGGCTCGGTGACGTCGGCCGAGGTCTGGTGGGCCACCGCCTCGTGCAGCGTCGGGTCGAACGGGTCGCCCTGCTCACCGAACGGGGTCAACCCGAACTTGCCCAGCGCGGTGGTCAGCTGCTCGGCCACCGAGCCGAACGGGCCGACCAGGTCACCGTGTTCCCGGGCCCGGTCCAGGTCGTCCAGGATCGGCAGCAGCGCGGCGAGCACAGCCGCGGTCGCCTGCTCGGTGACCAGGCCACGGTCACGCTCGACCCGCTTGCGGTAGTTGGCGTACTCGGCCGACACCCGCTGCAGGTCCCGCGTGCGCTCCTCCAGGTCGGCACGGACCGCCTCCAGCTCGGCACCGGCGGCTTCCGACGGCTCGCCGGCCGACGGTTCCCCGGCCGGCTGAGCCGGCGAGTCCACCACCGGCGGGCCGTCCGTGGACGGCTCGCTCAGCGCGGCCGCCTCGACCTCGATCGCGTCGACCACGACCTCGGCGTCCTCGACCAGACCCTCGGCCGGGGCGTCCGACCCGGCGTCGGCGGCCGTACCGTCCGGCTCCGGGGTTTGGCTGATCTTGCGGTTGTTGCGGATGACGACCCGCGGCGCGTCGCCGGCGGCCGGCTCGGACGCCGGGCCACCCGACGCCGACCCGGTGGCACCCGGATCGGCGGCTCGGGGCTTCTCCGTCATACGACTACCTCATCCCTCTGCCCGTGGACTCGTGCCGCGAGGAGCGTCACTTCTTGTCCTCGTCCACGATCTCCGCGTCGACCACGTCGTCCGCACCGGGCCGCGCGCCGCCGGCCTGCGCACCACCGGCATCGGCACCGGTGGCACCCGCGGCACCGCCGGCACCGGCCGCGCCACCCGACTGGCCCTGCTCGGCCTGCTGGGCGTAGAGCAGCGAGCCCGCCTCCTGGGAGACCTGCGCCAGCCGCTCGTGCGCCGACTTGATCTTATCGATGTCGCTGCCGCCGAGGGCACCACGCAGCTCACCGAGGGCCTCGTTGAGCTTCTCCCGGTTCTCGGCGGGCAGCTTGTCACCGTTCTCGGCGAGGAACTTCTCGGTCTGCCACTGCAGGGCCTCGGCCACGTTGCGGCTCTCGGCCTCGTCGCGGCGGCGCTTGTCCTCCTCCGCGTGCTCCTCGGCGTCGCGGCGCATCCGCTCGATGTCATCCTTCGGCAGCGAGGAGCCGCCGGTGATGGTCATCTTCTGTTCCTTGCCGGTGCCCAGGTCCTTGGCGTGCACGTTGACGATGCCGTTGGCGTCGATGTCGAAGGTGACCTCGATCTGCGGCACACCGCGCGGGGCCGGCGGGAGGCCGGTCAGCTCGAAGGTGCCGAGCTTCTTGTTGTACGCGGCGATCTCACGCTCGCCCTGGAAGACCTGGATCAGGACCGACGGCTGGTTGTCGTCGGCGGTGGTGAAGACCTCGGAGCGCTTGGTCGGGATGGTGGTGTTGCGCTCGATCAGCTTGGTGAAGATGCCGCCCTTGGTCTCGATGCCCAGGCTCAGCGGGGTCACGTCGAGCAGCAGGACGTCCTTGACCTCGCCCTTGAGCACACCGGCCTGCAGGGCGGCGCCGACGGCGACGACCTCGTCCGGGTTGACGCCCTTGTTGGGCTCGCGGCCGGTGAGCTGCTTGACCAGCTCGGTCACGGCCGGCATCCGGGTCGAGCCGCCGACCAGGATCACGTGCTCGACGTCGGCGACCTTGATTCCCGCGTCCTTGACGGCCTGCTCGAACGGGCCCTTGCAGCGGTCCAGCAGGTCCTGCGTCATCCGCTGGAACTCGGCCCGGCTGAGAGTCACGTCCAGGTGCAGCGGGCCGGCCGCGCCAGCGGTGATGTACGGCAGGTTGATGTTGGTGGTGGCGGCGGCGGAGAGCTCGATCTTGGCCTTCTCGGCGGCCTCCTTGAGCCGCTGCATCGCCATCTTGTCCTGCGACAGGTCGATGCCGTGCTCGCCACGGAAGGTCTTGACCAGGTGATCGATGACCCGCTGGTCCCAGTCGTCGCCACCGAGCAGGTTGTCACCGCTGGTCGACTTGACCTCGATGACACCCTCGGCCAGCTCCAGCAGCGACACGTCGAAGGTGCCGCCGCCGAGGTCGAAGACCAGGACGGTCTGCTCCTTGGAGCCCTTGTCCAGCCCGTACGCCAGGGCGGCCGCGGTCGGCTCGTTGACGATCCGCAGCACGTTGAAGCCGGCGATCTCACCGGCCTCCTTGGTGGCCTGGCGCTGGCCGTCGTTGAAGTAGGCCGGGACGGTGATCACCGCGTCGGTGATCTGCTCGCCCAGGTACGCCTCGGCGTCCCGCTTGAGCTTCATCAGCGTCCGGGCCGAGATCTCCTGCGGGGTGTACTTCTTGCCGTCGATGTCGACGGACCAGTTGGTGCCGATCTCCCGCTTGACCGAGCGGATCGTCCGGTCCGGGTTCGTCACCGCCTGGCGCTTGGCCACCTCGCCGACGAGCACCTCGCCGTTGCGGGCGAACGCGACGATCGACGGGGTCGTCCGCGAGCCTTCAGCGTTGGCGATGACGGTGGGCTCACCGCCCTCCAGAACGCTGACGCAGGAGTTCGTCGTGCCGAGGTCGATACCGACCGCACGTGCCATCTTCGCTTCCTCGCTTCGTAACGTTGAGCAGGTGACCGACCGTCGCCCTGCCTGGCGGGCGCCGCCCGCAGCGACCCCACCTCAAGTTGAGTGAACTTGACTCAATAGTGCCACGCCCCCGGAAATCGTCAAGTCAAGGTTGAGTCGGATAGGCGCAACTCAGTGCATGCTACCGACTGGTTGTCTTACTTGTGTCGGTCGGGCACGCTTTAGCGGTGACGTCGAACGGCGATTCCGCCTCACGCTCCGGCGCGCCCGCCGTCGCAGCCCGCACCGGCTTCACCGACGGCGGGGAGGACCGGCCCGCGGCCACCGGGGACGACACCCTGCCCGACGCCCTGACCGGCCTGCGGGCCGCGATCGGGGCGGCCCGATTCCCGCTGGCCCTGCCCTCGGCCGAGCCGGCCGGGCGGATCGGCGCCGCCCTCACCGACCAGCTCGACGACTACCTGCTGCCCCGACTCTCCCGCCTCGACGCGCCGCTGCTCGTGGTGGTCGGCGGGTCCACCGGCGCCGGCAAGTCGACTCTGGTCAACAGCCTGGTGCAGGCCCGGGTCAGCGCCGCCGGGGTGCTGCGGCCCACCACCCGCTCGCCGGTTCTGGTCTGCAATCCGGCCGACTCGCCCTGGTTCCGCCGGGGCGAACTGCTGCCCGGGCTGACCCGCACCAACCAGCCCAGCGAGAATCCGCGCACCCTGCATCTGGTCACCGCCCCGGCGCTCGCCCCCGGGCTGGCGTTCCTGGACGCCCCCGACATCGACTCGGTGGTCGACGCCAACCGGGCGCTGGCCGGCCAACTGCTCGCCGCGGCCGACCTCTGGCTCTTCGTCACCACCGCCGCCCGGTACGCCGACGCGGTGCCCTGGGAGCTGCTGCACGGCGCGCGGGCCCGGGGCGCGGTGATCGCCCTGGTGCTCGACCGGGTGCCGGCGGAGGCCACCGACGAGGTCGCCGCCCACCTCGCCGAGATGCTCGCCGAGCAGGGTCTCGGCTCGGCGCCGCTGTTCGTCCTGCCGGAAACCTGGGTCGACGGGCAGGGCCTGCTGCCCGGCCGGATCACCACGCCCCTGGCGGACTGGTTCGCCCGGCTCGCCGCCGACGCGGACGCCCGCTCGGCGGTGATCCGGCAGACCCTGGGCGGCGCGCTGGCCGCCCTGCAACCGGCCGTGGAGAGTCTGGCCGGGGCCGCCGACGAGCAGGTGGCCGCCGCCGACGCGCTGGACGAACGGGTACGCGCCGCGTACCGGGCCGCGAACCACACCGTCGAACAGGGGCTGCGCGACGGACGGCTGCTCCGCGGCGAGGTGCTCGCCCGCTGGCAGGAGTTCATCGGCACCAGCGAGTTCTTCCGCACCCTGGAGGCACGGATCGGCCGGCTGCGGGACCGGATCACGGCCGCGTTCAGCCGACGGCCGGCACCGGCCGTCGAGCTGCGCGACGCGATCGAGTCCCAGCTGGTCACCCTGCTGCGGGGCGTGGCAGCCGAGGCGGCCGACCACGCGTACACCGGATGGAAGGCCCACCCGGCCGGGGCCGCACTGCTCGAACCGGACCTCGCCCAACACTCGCCTGACCTGCCCGAACGCGCCGAGCGGCTGGTCCGGGACTGGCAGCGCGGCGTGCTGGAGCTGGTCCGGGCCGAGGGCGGCGACCGGCGCTTCGTGGCCCGGACGGCGGCGTACGCGGTGAACGCCACCGGGCTGGCCGTGATGATCGCGGTCTTCGCCTCCACCGCGTTCATCCCGACCGGACTGGAGGTCGCCACCGGGGCCGGCACCACCGTCGCCGGGCAGGCCGTGCTCCAAGCGATCTTCGGCGACCAGGCCGTGCGTACGCTGGCTGGCAAGGCCCGGGAAGACCTGCTGGAGCGGACCCGGGCCCTGCTGGACTCCGAGGCCGCCCGCTACCTCGCCCGGACCGACCAGGCGCGGCCGGCGGCCCAGGCCGCGATGGCGCTGCGCCAGGCGGCCGAACAGGTGGAGACGGCCCGGTTGCACAGCGGATTCGCCGCCCCCGCGCTGAGCACCCCGGCGACCGACCAGGGACAGCCGTGACCGGCATCGGCGAGCGCCTGCGGGAGGCGTTCCGGGCCGACGGGCCGGTGGACCCGGACCAGTTGGTGGCCCGGCTGGAGGCGGTGCACCGGTTCCTCGGCATCGTCGACGGCCACCTGCCGGACACCCCGCTCGTCCCGGCGCGCACGCTGGTCGAGCGGGCCGGGACCCGGCTGTCGCTGTCCCGCGATCACACCGTCGTGGCGCTGGCCGGTGCGACCGGCAGCGGCAAGTCGAGCCTGTTCAACGCGATGGCCCGGATGGACCTGTCGCCCGTCGGGGTACGCCGGCCGACCACCGGCGTGACCCACGCCTGCGTCTGGGGGCCGCTCGACGGGGGCACCCGGCTGCTCGACTGGCTCGGTGTGCTGCCCCGGCACCGGTTCGTCCGGGAGAGCGTGCTGGACGGCGACGACGAGTCCACCCTGCACGGGCTGATCCTGCTCGACCTGCCGGACTTCGACTCCGTGCAGCACGCGCACCGGCTGGAGGTGGACCGGCTGCTCGGCCTGGTGGACCTCGTGGTCTGGGTGGTCGACCCGCAGAAGTACGCCGACCGGGTGGTGCACCGCAGCTACCTCCGCGAGTTCCACCAGCACCGGGACGTCACCCTGGTCGTGCTCAACCAGACCGACCGGCTACCCGCCGCCGACGTGCCCCGGGTGCTGGCCGACCTGCGCCGGCTGCTCGACAAGGACGGGCTGGACGAGGTGCCGCTGCTGGCCTCCACCGTCGCCGACCCGACCGGGCCGGACGGGCTGCGGGCGGCGCTGGAACGCACCGTCGCCGAGCGGCAGGCCGCACTGCGCCGACTCTCCGGGGACGTGGACGCCGTGGTCGCCGCGCTGGACGAGATGGTCGGGGCACCCCGGCCGGCGCTCGCCCCGGACGATCCCGCGGTCGACGCGTTGGACCGGGCGCTGGGTGCCGTGGCGGGGGTGCCGGCGGTCGTGGCGGCGGTCGAGCAGGCGTACCGGCACCGGGCCGCGTCGGCCACCGGCTGGCCGCTGACCCGGATCTGGCGGCGGCTGCGCCCCGACCCGCTGCGCCGGCTGCACCTGTCCGGCCCGCCGGGCGACCCGGCGGAGAGCCTGGTCGCCGCGACGTCCGTACCCGAGCCCAGCGCCGCCGACAAGTCCGCGCTGGCGCTGGCGCTGCGTACGGTGACCGAGCGGGCCGCCTCGGGGCTGCCGAGCATCTGGCCGGACTCGGTGGCCACCGCCGCCCGCGCCCGCCTCGGCGACCTGCCGGACGCGCTGGACCGCGCGGTCGCCGGCGCCGACCTGGGCATGAACCGGCCCCGGACCTGGTGGCGGCTGGTCGGCGGGCTGCAGTGGCTGGTGACCCTCGCCGCGGCGGCCGGGCTGGGCTGGCTGGTCCTCGGCTACGCACTACGGGCCCTGGGGCTGCCGGAGCTGCGGCCACCGATGGTCGGCGAGGTGCCCGCGCCGACCCTGCTGCTGCTCGGTGGACTGCTGGCCGGGCTGCTGGTCGCGGCCCTGACCCGGCCGTTGGCGCGGTGGGCAGCCCGGCGGGCCCGCCAACGGGCCGAGACGCGACTGACCAGTGCGGTGGCCCTCGTCGGTGACGAGTACGTGCTCGCCCCGGTGCGGGCGGTGATCGCCGCACACGCCGACGCCCGGACCGTCCTGGAGGTCGCCCGGCACCGGTGAGGTTCGCGGCTCCGTGCCGAGACCGGCCCACGCCGGTCGGTTCGCTCACCGCGTGACCGGGCGGCGAGCGGCGTAGGGTCGGGTCATGGCCACGCCACTGACCCCCTACGACGCGGTGCTGCACGCCGCACGCGACGTGACCAAGCTCGACTCGGCGCTCGACGCGGAAATGCTCGGCGCGGCACTGCTGGGCAGCGTGTACGAGGTCGCGGAGACCGATCGGGACACGGCGGTACGCGATTTCGTGGCCGGATTCCTCGCGGCCACCTCGCGACGGCGGACCGCAGCGGCAACCACCGTACGCGCGGTCTTCGCCGCCCTGGTGCCGGACGCGACCGGCGCGGAGCGGGTACGCCCCGGCGCCGCCGCACCTGCCTGGTCAGGTCAGCTCGGCAAGGTCCACCTCACCGGCACCTGGGCGTACGGTGACGTGTACGGCGACCAGACCTCGTACCTGGCCACCTTCGCGTACGACGACGTCTCCGGCGGGCCGGAACACGCGCTGGTGGCGCTCGTCGACCACAACATCGGCATCACCAAGGACGTCTTCGTCGGCGGGCCGGCCAGCCGGATTCTGGAGCAGGTCCGGCAGTTGTGTGCCGCCGACGAGCTGACCTGGTTCCGGGAGGAGAACCCGACCCGGATGCGCGACGAGGTGACCCGGCACCTGGCGGTCACCGACCGCCTGGGTCAGCTGCCCGGGACGAGTTCGCTGGCCACGGATCGCGCGCTGGTCGGGGCCCGGTTGGCGGTCCTGCCCGCCGCGACGACCCCACCGCCCCGGCTGCCCGACGATCCGCTGCCGGACGCCGAGCGGGCCGCGGAGATCCGACGCTTCCTGGCCGCACCGGAGGCGGCCCGCGCCGGCCTGGACGCGGTCGACGGCGCGGAACTGGCCTCCCTGCACTTCTGCCTCGGCCTGCTGCTCGACCACGCGGCCACCTTCCCGGACGCCGACCCACTGCGCTGGAGCCCGACGGTGGCCGGGTTGTTCCTGCTGGACTGGGTGCACCGCCGGGCGGTGCTGGACATGGACGACGCAGCGATGCTGCCCCGGGTGCTCCGCGCCTGGACCGGTTACGCGGCCCGCCGGCGCGGGCTGCCCGCGTCGGCCGGGACCGGAACCGACGCCGCGATCGAGGAGATGGTGCCGGAGTTCGTCCGGCTCTACGCCACCGGCGAGCGGCGCAGCCCGGCGACCGCCGCCGTCGCGCAGCTGATGGCCGACGGCGTCGACCCGGACGACCCGGCCGCCCTCGATGCCTGGATCGACGCCAACCGCCATCGCCTCGCCGACGACGGCTGATCGCCGGGGAAGCGGGGCCGCCGCCCGGCGGTATCTGGCTGGCCCAGGCCGGCTGGGAGGCGGCGCCGCGGTCAGGGTTCGACGAGGGCGAGCCGGCGCGGGGCGACGCCGACGGTGAGGCGCTGCCCCCAGTCGAGGGCGAGCCGGTCGGATTCCAGGCCGTCGGCGAAGACCACCAGGCCGTCGGACTCGGCGGTCAGTTCCAGCCGGGCGGCACCGTCGAGGCGGCCGGCGGTGAGACTCACCCCGGTCACCGGGGACGGCCACGCCTCCCGGACGAACCAGCACAGCGCCTCCTCCTCCGGGGCGGGTGGGCGCGGCGCGCCCGGACGGTCGCGCGCGATGGACGCGCACCAGCCGGTCGCCCCCGTACCGCTGCCCACCACCACACCGGAGGAGGAGTGCCGTTCCCGCCGCTCCCGCCCGTCCAGGGGCACCGAGAGCAGGTAGCGGGCGGACTGATGGGAGGCGTGGCCGACGTACACCTCGTTGAGGCCGACGAGTTCCTGTCCGTCGTCGAGCGCGGCACGGACCATTGCCCGCGACTGCACTCCCGCCGCGTTCGCGGCCACCGCCGGTAGCAGGCCGGTCAGCTGGCCCGCCCGGTGCCGGACCAGCACCCCGGCGTTGCGCCCCGGCTCCGGGTCCACCCCGATCACCGGCTGCCCGCTCAGGTACTTCGCGACGTTCGCGACCAGGCCGTCCGGCCCGACCGCGACCACGATGTCCTCCGGCCCGAACAGGAAGCGCGGCAGGTCGACCCGGTCCACCGCACCGCGCCGCCAGTCCGCCGGCACGGCGGCGCCGACCGTGGTCAGCGCCGCCTGGAGAGCCTCGTGCCGGTCGACCACCTCGGCCAACTCCCGCCCCCGGGCGGCCAGGTACCAGGCCGCGGCGGCCCGGGTGCCGTGCCGGGCCAGCAGCTCGTCCAACTCGCTGCGCCGGCTGACCACCACCACCCGGGGTGCCAGCCCGGGCCCGGCCCACCGGTCGTTGCCCGGTTCGCCCGTGGTGGCCCCGCCGGGCCGGGTCGCGCTCATCGGGGCGCGGCCAGCCGGGTGAGCAGGTCGGTCAGCACGTCGGGGGTGACGGTGAGCTGCCCGATCTCCGGCAGCTGCCCGGCGAGCTCCCGGATCGTCAGGGCCCGCAGCACCTCCGGCGGGAGGTCCGCGTACGCGGCCAGCTTGGCGCCCTCGACCTCGGCCTCGGCGTGCCCGACCGCGCGTACCCCGTCGGCCTTGCCGACGGCCAGCACCCGCTCCTTCTCGGCCTCGGCGGCGGCGAGCACCCGGGCCCGTTCGGCGGCGGCCGCGTTGGCCACCTTCTCCCGCTCGGCCCGCCCCTGCGCGCCGGCCAGCTCGGCCGCGGCCTCCAGCTCGACCCGGCGTCGCGAGTTGGCCCCGTGCTGCTCGACGAGCTGCTGCTCACGCCGGGCCAGCTCGATCTTGTTCTGGAGCTCGTTCTCGGCGATCGCCCGTTCCTGCTCGACCGCCTGGGCCCGGCGGGCGTACGTGGCGCGGTCGGCCTGGACCTGGACCGCCTCCCGGGTGGGGGTCTGCAGGGCGCGTTCCAGCTCCGGCTCGGGCCGGATGGCCACCACCCGGGCGCTGACCACCGCCACCCCGATGTCGGCCAGCCGCGGCTCGGTGGCCAGCGCGGCGGAGACCGCCTCCCGGACCGGCGCGACGGTGGTCAGCGCCTCAGCCAGCGGAACCCGGGCGAGCAGGTCGAGGGCGGGCTGCTGGGCCAGTTCGGCAAGCAGGGTGGCCACCTGGTCGAGCGGGCGGGCCCGGGCCTTGCCGGTACGCGGATCCACCGAGAAGTCGAGCCGGCCGGCGGCCAGGGCCGGATCGGCCACCCGGTAGGTGACGGTGGCCTGCACGGTGATGTCGGCGAAGTCGCCGGTGCGGGCGTGGAAGAGCAGCGGCAGCTCACGGTCGTCCACCGGCACCTCGCTGAGCACCGCGCGCAGCGGGCGGTACCAGAAGGACTGCCCGACCCCCTCGCGGCGGACCCGCCC
>NZ_POTY01000127.1 GCF_003236315.1 Micromonospora craterilacus | reverse complement strand
CCCCGCCGACCACGCCGCCACCCACGACTCCTCCGCCGACCACGCCGCCTCCTGGTGGACGGGTGGACAACCCCTACCTGAACGCCCGTGGGTACGTGAATCCCGAGTGGAAGGCCAAGGCCGAGTCGGTCAGCGGCGGCAGCCGGGTGTCGAACATCTCGACCGGGGTGTGGATCGACCGGATCGCGGCGATCAACGGCACCCCGGACAGCCAGTCCAACGGCCCGATGGGCGTGCGTAACCACCTGGACGAGGCGTTGCGCCAGGGCGCCCAGTACATCCAGTTCGTCATCTACAACCTGCCCGGCCGTGACTGCTCGGCGCTCGCCTCCAATGGCGAACTCGGCCCGAACGACCTGCCCAGGTACAAGTCGCAGTACATCGACCCGATCGCGGCGATCCAGGGTGACGCGAAGTACCGCAACCTGCGGATCATCAACATCGTCGAGATCGACTCGCTGCCGAACATCGTGACCAACGTGTCCGGTCGCCCCGGCGGCACCGCCATGTGCGACACGGTCAAGGCCAACGGCGCGTACGTCCAGGGTGTCGGGTACGCCATCGCCAAGCTGGGTGCGATCCCGAACGTCTACAACTACATCGACGCCGGCCACCACGGCTGGCTCGGGTGGGACGACAACTTCGGCCCGTCGGCCGCCATTCTGCGCGAGGCCGCTGGTGCGTCCGGTGCCAGCCCGGCCAACGTGCACGGCTTCATCGTCAACACCGCCAACTACTCGGCGTTGAAGGAGCCGTACTTCACCATCAACGACCGGCCGAACGGCCAGGACGTCCGCCAGGCCAAGTGGGTCGACTGGAACCGCTACGTCGACGAGCTCGGGTTCGCCCAGGCGTTCCGCCAGGAACTCGTCCGCCGCGGCTTCGACAGCAACATCGGCATGCTGATCGACACCTCCCGTAACGGTTGGGGCGGTACCGCCCGGCCCACCGGCCCGGGTCCGCAGACCAGCGTGGACGCCTACGTGGACGGTGGCCGCGTCGACCGGCGCATCCACGCCGGCAACTGGTGCAACCAGTCGGGTGCCGGTCTGGGCGAGCGGCCCAGGGCGAACCCGGAGCCGGGCATCGACGCGTACGTCTGGATCAAGCCCCCGGGTGAGTCGGACGGCTCCAGCCGCGAGATCCCGAACAACGACGGCAAGGGCTTCGACCGGATGTGCGACCCGACCTACACCGGTAACGCCCGCAACGGCAACAGCTTGAGCGGCGCCCTGCCGAACGCCCCGATCTCGGGCGCCTGGTTCCCGGCGCAGTTCACCGAGCTGATGCGCAACGCCTACCCGCCGCTGTCCTGACAGTCAGGCACACCCGCCGCCAGCAGTAGGTGAGGCGCTGTGGCGGCAGGTTCCCCGGGCCCCTGGTCCGACCGCACCGGTCGGACCAGGGGCCCCTCTCGCCGCGCGGCCCGCAGCACCTGCTGGCCGCCCCGTACGCCGGACGCTCCACTCCGGGCGTGGGCTGGGGTGATCGCCGAGGACGTGGGGTCAGCGGCGCCGGTCAGGGCACGGTCTTCTCGATCGCCGCCCGGCCGAGTTCGTTCAGCTCGCGTCGGGCCCGCTCGATGTTCTCCGGGGTGAGGTCCTGGCCCCGCGCCATCACCAGGTCCTCCGGCTCCCAGGGTTGCTCGGCGCCGGTGCGGATGTTGTCCCCGCCAGCGCCGGTGCCGGTCCCCGTCGCCCCGGTGCCGGCGGCGTACGGGTCGGCGAGAATGTCTTCGGTCGGCCCGCCACGATCGGCCCGCTCGTCCGGTTCGGCGAAGGCCGGCGTGTCCCGGTCGGCCCCGCCCCCGGTCATCAGCTGGGGGACAGCGGTCTCGTCGTCGACCGCCGCGGCCACTTCGGGGCGCTCCTCCAGCGGTCGTTCCCGGTTCCGATCCGTCATCGTTGCCGCCCTCCTGTCCACCGCCGATACCCTGGCCCCCTGCCGGGTACCCGCCTGGCCGGTCGCCATGCCTGGCCGGAGCGCGGCAGCGCCGTCGTCAGACCGGGAGCCACCTGCACCAGTACGACGAAGGCGGGTGCCCGGTTCGGGGCACCCGCCTTCGTCGACGCCTCAGCGACCGAGCACCCGGTCGAGGAAGTCGCGGTACTCGCGGACGGCCACCCGCAGTTGCTCGGTGTCGGTCGAGCCCGCCTCCTGCCAGCCGCCGAGTTTGCTCTTGTGCTCCGTCAGCGCCGCGGACAGGGCCTGCATGGCCTCGTCGACCAGGGACTGCGCCTCGCCGGCCGCCGCCCGGGGGTCGTCCACGAAGCGCAGCTGGACATCGCGCCAGCGGTCCCGGAACCGCTGGGCCGTCGGCTCGTCGAACAGGGTGGCCGCCCCGACCGGCACGGCCTCCGCGACGGCGGGCGCGACGTCGTCGGTGGGCTGCGCGTCCGGGTCGACCATGGTCGGGCTGGCGCTGCCGTACCCCGCCACCCCGGTTCCGCCGGCGTTCTCGTCCGCCAGGTCGCGGTCGGTCCGATCGAACTCGGCGGTGGGATCCGCGCGCCACCCCTCGCGTGCACCCTCGACCGCGCCGTCGCCCGGCCGGGCGGTGCGTTCCTCGCGGGGGTCGGGCTCGTCCTCCGGGCGGGCGCTGGCCAGTGCGGAGGCTGCCACCGCGCCGCCGACGGTGGTGGCGCCGAAGGTGGTCGGTACGGGACCCGGCTGGTGGAAGTCGGTCCGGTCGGCGTCGTCGCCCGGGCGGTCCGCGTCGGTTTCCAACCGGTCGCGGTCCGTCGGCTCGTCGATGTCGTCCGCCACGTCGCGGTCGTCGTCGGTGGGTGGCACCGTCACCGGGGCGGCCCGGACGGCCTCCGGGTGGTCGTTGTTGAGTTGCTGCTCTTCCTGCCGCATGGTGGTCTCCTCAGCGGTTCGTGGCGTCGTGGGCGGCGTCGGGATGGCGCTGCTCCGGCGTCCGGGCCGCGACCGGCTCCGCGCCGAGCAGGTCGGCGAAGAGAGCGCGGTAGTGGACGACGGCCTGGCGGAGGTCCTCGGTGCTGGCCTCGCCCCGGGAGTTGCGCAGGTGGATCTCGTGGGCGTCCCGGTAGTGGCTGAGCGTGCGGGCGTGCTCGACGGAGAGATGGGCGATCTGGTCCGAAAAGTCACCGGTCGGGTATCCGCGTTCGCCGATGAGCCGGGTGACCAGTTCGTCGGCCTGGCCGACGGCTTCGGCGGGGGAGTCGACGAAACGTACCTGGAGTTCCTCCCATGCCTCGACGTACCGGGTGCGGGAGTCGGGGTCGAGCGGGACCAGCTGGAGTTCGGCGTGCCGGCGTTCCCGGTCCCGCAGCTCCTTCTCGGCCGCGCTGCGGCTGTCCTGCTCGGCGACGACGCGGTCGTACTCGGGGCCGAAGCGCTGCCGGAGCGTCCGGCGGCGGCCAGCCACCAGGACGGTCGCGGCGAGCGCGGCGACCACCAGGATGACGAGGACGGTGACGACTATCTGCGTGGGCGACATGGCTCCTCCTTCGCCTGCAGGTATTCCCTCCGTCCACTGATCGCCAATCCCGTTCCGGAGCACTTTCCTCGCCCGATTCGGCCGCGGCGAGCATCAGGGCTCAATACCGCGCGACCCCGGCGGCAAACCCGAGCCGATCCGAAAATCTGCCGGCGGCCGCACTGGTGCGCCCCGCCGGATTCCGGCCGGTGTCGGTCATCCGACCGTTCGTTACTGTGCCGGTAGGCTCGACGGACGGTAGTGCAGGCGGCTCGGATTACGTATCCTGCCCAAGGCGCCCGAGCCGGCGTCCCGGCGGGGCAACCGGGGTGCGCCCCGGCGACGGCGCTGCCCGGTCGCACCGGGGAGCCCTTCCAGCCACCCTTCCGGGCGAGGTCCGATTGAACACCCGCGACTGGCCGATCCGCTCCAAGCTGACCGCGTTGGTCGTCGTGCCGGTGACCGCGCTCCTGGCACTGTGGATATTCGCGACCACCCTCACCTTCGGACCGGCGCTCGACCTGCTCGCCGCCCGGACCCTCCTCTATGACCTGGGCAGACCGGGCGAGACCGTGGTGGCGGAGTTGCAGCGGGAGCGGCGGCTCTCGGTGGTGCACCTCGCCTCGCCCCGTTCGGCGTGTGACCGACCGTCGGCCGACTGCGTGCTGCCGGCGCTGGTCGAGCAGCGGGCCCGTACCGACTCGGCGGTGACCGAGCTGCGCCGCCGTATCGCGGGGGACAAGCTGCGCGACGCCGCCGGGGAGCTGCTCGATGCCCGGCTGGACCGGTTGGTCAGCGAGCTGGACGCATTGCCGGCCGGGCGCGGCTTCATCGACCGCCGGGACCTCGACCGGGCCGGCGCGATCGGCCTCTACAGCGGCATGATCTCCGCCGCCTTTCAGACCTTCGCCGCCATGGCGAACCTGCCGGATCATGATCTCAACCGGGAGGCACTGGCCCTGACGGACCTCGGTCGCTCCCGGGAACTGCTCGGGCAGACCGACGCGCTGCTGGCCGGTGCGCTGACCGGCGGAGGGTTCGCCGAGGGGGAGCACGCGCTGCTCGTACAGGCCGTTGGCAACCAGCGGTTCCTGGCCGACGCCGCGGTGGCCGAACTGCCCGAGCCGGACCGGGCCGAGTATCAGCGGCTGACCGAGCAGGAGGCGTTCGGCCGGCTACGGGCGATGCAGGACGAACTGGTCGCCGCCCCTTCGGCCCGGCTCACGGTCGACCCGAAGGCGTGGCAGGACAGCTACCACACGGTGCAGCAGTCGCTGCGGGACTTCGAGCTGACCCAGGCCGACGGGCTGGCCGACCGGTCGGTGCCGATGGCGGTACGCACCCTGGCCCGGCTGGCCGGCGCCGGGTTGCTCGGGCTGATCGCCGTCGCGCTCTCCCTGGTGGTGGCGGTCCGGGTCGGCCGGTCCCTCGCACGGCGGCTCACCCTGGTACACGGCACGCTGAAGCAGGCCGAACAGCGACTGCCGGAGGTGGTGGACCGGTTGCGCCGGGGCGAGCAGGTGGACATCGCCCAGGAGACGCCGGTGGCCGACCGGGGCAGCGACGAGATCGGCCAGGTCGCGCAGGCGTTCACCGAGGTGCAGAAGGTCGCCATTCGGTCCGCCATGGTCGAGGTCAGCCTGCGCCGTGGCCTCAACGAGGTCTTCCTGAACATCGCGCGGCGCAGCCAGGGCCTGGTGCACCGGCAACTCGCCCTGCTCGACCGGTTGGAACGCGACGCGGAGGACCCGGACCATCTCGCCGAGCTGTTCCGGGTCGACCACCTCGCCACCCGGCTGCGTCGGCACGCGGAGGACCTGGTCATCCTCGCCGGTGCCGCCCCGGGGCGTGGCTGGCGCAACCCGGTCGCCATGGTGGACCTGATCCGGGGGGCGATCTCCGAGGTCGAGGCGTACGACCGCATCGAGATCACCACCGTGCAGCCCGCCGGTACGGTCGGCCGGGTGGTGGGCGACGTCATCCACCTGCTCGCCGAGCTGATGGAGAACGCCACCGCGTTCTCGCCGCCGGAGTCGCGGGTGGAGGTCTCGGGCGAGCACGTCGCGCACGGGTACGCGCTGTCGGTCTCCGACCAGGGCCTGGGCATGAGCGGGGCGGCCCTCGAGGAGGCCAACCGCAAGCTGAGCCGGTCCCCGGAGTTCGACCCGGCCGAGACGGCCCGACTCGGCCTGTTCGTGGTGGCGCGGCTGGCCGGCCGGCACGGCGTACAGGTGCGGTTGCGGCCGTCGGAGGGGGCCGGCCTGACCGCGGTGGTGCTGATCCCCACCGAGTTGATCACCGCCGAGCCCTCGCCGCTGCCCGAGCCGGACGCACCGGTGGCCGACGACCAGGCGGCCAGTCCGGAGCACCGGCGGCTGGTCCGGGCGACGCGATTGACCACTGTCCCCCGGCCGCGTTCCCGATCGGCGACGCGTGCGGTACCGACCCCGTCCGACGGGGCCGGGACACCGCCGACCGGCGAGCCGGTTCGTGCCGGGGGCCAGGGCGGTCCGGCCCGCGGCTCGACCGTGGGCCCGGCCGAGGAGGCCGACGGCCTGCCCCGCCGGATCCGCCGGCGCGGCCCGGTCGCTCCGGTCGGCGCATCCGCCGCCGGGTCGCCGGCCGATGCAGGTCCGGCGGTGCGGGCGGAACCGACCGCGGTTGATCGCGATCGGGGCCCGGTGGACTCGCCGACGGTCCGGCTGCCGGCGGTGATCGCCCGGCCCGGGTCGGCGGCGGCGCTCGACGGTCCGACCGTCCGGCAGCCGGTGGTGATACCCCGTGGGCCGGTCGAGCCGCTCGGTGATCCGGCACCGCGCAGCCCGGAGGAGGCTCGCCGGGTCATGTCGGCGCTACAGGCCGGCACCGCGCGGGGCCGGTTGGCCGCGGTCGCGGGCGCCGCCGACCGGCCCGGGCCGGCGCCGGCGGGTGCCGCTCGACGGAGCAGTGCCGGCGCGCCGGCCGCCGACCCGGCCCCGGTGGACGCGGCCGGCCGAACCGTGCCCCCTCCCGCCGGCCAGGACAGGTCCGCTGACCAGGGCGGGACCGTCGGCCAGGACAGGTCCGCCGACCAGGGCGGGACCGCTGACCAGGGCGGGACGGCCGACCAGGGCCGGGCCGCCGATCCGGCCGGGCCGGTGACTGTGAAATCCCCGACCGCGACTGAGAGGGACGCCTGATGCAATCGACGAGGCAGAGCGCCGATCTCGACTGGTTGCTCGACGATCTGGTGGAGCGGGTGCCGACCGCGCGGCGGGCCGTGGTGCTCTCGGCGGACGGGCTCCTGCTGGGCTCCTCCGCCGGGATGGACCGTGCCGACGCCGAGCACCTCTGCGCCCTGGCGTCCGGCCTCTCCAGCCTGGCCCGGGGCGCCAGCCGGCACCTCACCGGCGGGCCGGTCCGGCAGACCGTGGTGGAGATGGAGTCCGCGTACCTCTTCGTGACCGCGGCGGGGCACGGTGCGTGCCTGGCGGTGGCCAGCGACGCGGACGCGGACATCGGCCTGGTGGCGTACGAGATGGCGATGCTGGTGACCCGGGTGGGCGAGAATCTCGGGGTGCCGGCCCGGGCGTCGGTGGGTGCCGCCGATGCGGAGTGACTTACCCGGGCCCCAGCACGAGTGGCTCGACGACGACGCCGGCCCGGTGGTGCGGCCGTACACCCTGACCGGTGGCCGGGTCCGGCCCAGCGTGGACGGGTTCGACCTGGTGGCGTACGTGCTGGCGACGCCGGACCCGGACCTTGCCGCCTACCCGGAGCTGCACCCGGAACACCGGCTGCTGGTGGAACTGGCTGGCCAGGGAACCCCGGTCGTGGAACTCGCCGCCGACCTGGATCTCGCCGTCGGCGTGGTCCGGGTACTACTTGGTGATCTGCTGTCCCGGGGACTGGTCGCCGTGCACCAGCCACCGCGTGCCACGTACCTGCCCGACAACGACATCCTCAAGGCGGTGGTCCATGGACTCCGTGCGTTATGACGGCGAGCGGCGGGGGCACCGGGTCCCGATCGCGCTGAAGATCCTCATCGCCGGCGGCTTCGGCGCCGGCAAGACGACGCTGGTGAGCGCGTTGAGTGAGGTCCGGCCGTTGCAGACCGAGGAGATCCTGACCGGGGCCGGCGTCGACACCGACGACGTATCCGGCGTGGAGACCAAGTCGACCACCACGGTGGCGATGGACTTCGGGCGGATCACCATCAACGACGACCTGCAGCTGTACCTGTTCGGCACGCCGGGTCAGGACCGCTTCTGGTTCCTCTGGGACGAGTTGGCCTTCGGCGCGCTCGGCGCGGTGGTCCTCGCCGACACCCGCCGGCTGGCCGACTGCTTCCCGTCGATCGACTACTTCGAGCAGCGGGGCATCCCGTTCGTGGTCGGGGTCAACTGCTTCGACGGTTCCCGGCGGTTCAGCCTGGAGGCCGTACGACGGGCCCTGGATCTCGACCCCGGCGTGCCGATGGTGCTCTGCGACGCCCGCGACCGGCAGTCCGGCAAGACGGTGCTGATCTCCCTGGTGGAGCACGTCGCCCGGCAGCGGGGCGAGCCGGTGCCGGCGGCCTGACCGCCGTCGGGCCGGTGGCGCGCTGCGGCGCGCCGAGGATTGGAGGTCTAACCCGCCGGTGTCGGGGGAAGGCTTCCGGTGGGATCGACGGAGTGGGCGGCGGAGGGCGGAACCCGGTGGCAGGTCGAGAACAGGTCGTTCACATCGGCGGGTACACCGCGCACAGTGGCGGGCGCGGCACCGGGATCGTCGCCGCCCGGCGCGATCCGGAAAGCGGCGAGCTGACCGTGCTGGGCACGGTCGCGGTCACCGCGTCGCCGTCCTTCCTCGCCCGTCATCCGACCCGACCCGTGCTGTACGCGGTCAACGAACTACCCACCGGTGAGATCAGCGCGTGGCGGGTGGACGCCGACGGCGGGCTGGCCGCGATCGGCTCGTGGCCGACCGGCGGGGCCGAGCCGTGCCACCTGGCGGTCGCACCGGACGGCACGCACCTGTTCGTCGCCAACTACGGCGGCGGCAGCGTGACGGTCTTCCCGCTCGACCCGGACGGGGCGCCCGGCGAGCGCACCGACCTGGTGGCGCACCAGGGGCACGGGCCCGACCCGGAGCGTCAGGAGCGGGCGCACGCGCACATGGTCTCGCCGGGGACCGGGCGGCAACCGCTGCTCGCCGTCGACCTGGGCACCGACTCGATCTACCGGTACGACCTCGACGGCGCGTCCGGCCGGCTGGTACCCCGGGCACCGCGGGTGCGTACGGCGCCGGGAGCCGGTCCTCGGCACCTGGCCCGGCACCCGGACGGGCGGCGCTGCTACGTCTCCGGCGAACTGGACGGCTCAGTCCTGGTGTACGACCTGACCGACGACGGCGCCCTGCACCAGCAGGGGCGGGTCGACGCCAGCGGCCGGGCCGGGCACGTCCAGCCGGCGGAGATCGCCGTCGGCGCGGACGGGCGCTTCCTCTACGTCTCGAACCGGGGGGTGGGCACGGTGGCCGTCTTCGCGCTCGGGGTGGGCCGGCCGGAGCTGGTCGACGAGGTGGACACCGGTGGCGAGTGGCCCCGGCACTTCGTGCTGGTCGGGGCACACCTCTATGTCGCCGACGAACGGGCGGACATGGTGCGGACCTTCCGGGTCGACCGGGACAGCGGCGTGCCGGTGCCGGTCGGGGAGCCGCTGCCGGTTGCCAGCCCCACCTGCGTTCTGCCCTGATCGTGGGCGTTGGACATTGATGCATCCACATTGCGCCGTTGACTCATCACTCAACGTTACTAAATGGCGGTAAACTGTTTCTCCTCTGTAACTTTCGACCGAACGGCCATGGCAGTCCATGGGTCGGGTACGCAAGATGGTCTGCGTGTCAGCAGGCCGCCATCGCATGCGTTCAAGTTTTCACGGCGCCGCCGCAGCAGCGGCGGTCGGCGTACTCATCGTCACGGCTGGCGGGTGGGTGGGCTACCGCCAGCTCGCCGGCCAGGACTGCTCGGGCAAAATCGAGTTGTCGGTCGCGGTAGCGACCGAGCTCGCCCCGGCGGTCGACGAGGCGGCCACCGAGTGGGAGGCGAAAGGCGCGGCGGTCGACGGGACCTGCATCGACGTTACGGTCGCGGCCTCCGACGCGGTCGAGGTGGCCGCAGTGGTGGCGGCCAAGCACGGTGCCAGCCTGGCCGGGGTTGGTCAGGCCAGCGGCACCGCGGTCAGCCCGGACGTGTGGATTCCGGACTCCTCGACCTGGTTGCTGCGGCTCCAGACCGGTGGCGCGGCGGCCTTCGAGCCGGGTAACGGTGCCTCCATCGCGAGCAGCCCGGTCGTCGTCGCCATGCCCGAGCCGATCGCGACCCGGTTGGGCTGGCCGCAGAAGGAACTCGGCTGGACCCAGCTGCTGGCCCGGGTCAACAGCGACCGGCCGCTGAAAACCGGCATCGTCGAGCCGACCCGGGACGCCGCCGGCCTGTCCGGTCTGCTGTCGCTGATGACCGCAGCAGCGGCGTCCGGCGGCGCCACCGCCGAGCAGGACCGCATCGGCGCGCTGCGCGCCCTGGCCTCGGGCGCCTCGGCGCTGCGTCAGGATCTGCTCGCCAAGTTCCCGACCGCCTCGGACAACACCACCCTGGCCAGCGCGCTCGGCGCCGCGGCACTGTCCGAAGAGGACGTCATCCAGTACAACGCCAAGAAGCCACCGGTGCCGTTGGCGGCGCTCTACCTGAAGCCGGCGCCGTTGCCCCTGGACTACCCGTATGCGGTGCTGCCCGGCATCGAACCGACCAAGGCGGCCGCCGCACGGGTGCTGTTCGAGGTGCTCACCACCCCGTCGTTCAAGGACAAGCTGGCCACCCAGGCGTTGCGGGGGCCGGACGGCAACTGGGGCAACGGCTTCAATGCGCCGCAGGGGGCACCGAGCCCGGCCAGCGGCGACGCCTCCGCCCCGCCCCCCGCGAAGGGCGGCATCGCCGCGGGTGGACTGGCCCCGGACGCGGTGGAACGGGCCGTCTCCAGTTGGTCCATCGCCACCCTCTCCGGCCGGATGCTCGCCATCATCGACGTTTCCGGATCGATGAAGAAGCCCGTCCCGACCGCCAACGGGGCGACCCGGCAGCAGGTCACTGCGGAAGCGGCCCGGCGCGGCCTGAACCTGTTCGACGACTCGTGGTCGATCGGCCTGTGGGTGTTCTCGACCAACCTGGTGGGCTCGCGGGACTACCGCGAGGTGGTGCCCATCGGTCCGCTGTCCCGGCAGCGCGGTGCTCTGTTGCGCGGCCTGGACACGATCAGCTCGACGAGTGGCGACACCGGCCTGTACGACACGTTGCTGGCTGCCTACAAGGACGTCCAGCAGAACTGGGAGCCGGGCAAGGTCAACTCGATCGTGCTCTTCACCGACGGCAAGAACGAGGACGCCAACGGCATCTCGCAGAAGGATCTGCTCGCCGAGCTGAAGCGGCTCCGGGACCCGGACCAGCCGGTCCAGGTGATCATCATCGGGATCGGCAACGAGGTCAGCAAGTCGGAGCTGGACACCATCGCGACGGGCGCCGGCGGCAATGCCTTCATCGCCGAGGACCCGACCGGGATCGGCGACATCTTCCTCCGGGCGATCGCCCTGCGCAAGGCGCCCGCCTGAGCCGTCGAACAGGAACGGGGGCCTGTGATGCTGGTGAAACCGGTACCACAGGCCCTTTCCGGCCGTACTCTGCCTTCTAAAGTGACGGCAATACGTCCGAAGTAATCGGCCGCCGTAGTTGTCAGGGCAGGATGTCGTCGTGCACCCGGCAGCTCCGGGCCTCCATCCGGGCTGGGCCCGGGCCGTCGGCGAGCCAAGTGGGAGGGCTGGTGACCTCGGCGACGCTGTTGACCCCCGCCAGATCGTCATCGCGACCGGACGACGCCTCGTCGTCGACCGGGTCGCTGCGCACCGACCAGCGGAGCTACATCCGAGCCCTGGTCGTGCTGGATGCCACCGTGCTGACCCTGGCAGTGCTCGTCGGGTACGCGGCCCGCTTCGGTGAAACCGCGCCAAGCGGCACGCACGTGCCGTACGTCCTGGTCGCCCCGGGGCTCGTGCTGGCCTGGCTGATCTCGCTGAAGGTCCTGCGCTGCTACGACGACCGGGTGATCGGCTACGGCGCGGACGAGTACCGACGGGTCAGCATGGCCGGCCTGCGACTGGCCGGGGCCACCGCGATCGCCGGCTACGTCGCCGACGTCGGTGTCTCCCGCGGCTTCCTGGCGATCTCGTTCGCCGTCGGCACGGTCGGTCTCGAGGTGGCCCGGTTCGCCGCGCGCAAGCGCCTGCACCGGGCCCGGTCGCGGGGCGCGGGCTGGTCGCGGCGGGTGCTGGTGGTCGGCGACACCGCGCACGTGCTGGAGCTGGTGCACACCCTGCGCCGCGAACCCTACGCGGGCTATCAGGTGGTGGGCGCGTGCATCCCGGACGCCCTGCTGGCCCCGGTGGCGCAGCGGCTCGACGACGTGCCGGTGGTCGGCTCGTTCCGGGGCATCCCGGAGGCCGCCGCCGCGATCGGCGCGGACACGGTCGCCGTCACCGCCTGCGGGGAACTCACCGCCACCCGGCTACGGCGGCTCGGCTGGCAGCTGGAGGGCACCGGCATCGACCTGGTGCTGGCCCCGGCGCTGACCGACGTCGCGGGTCCCCGCATCCACACCCGTCCGGTCGCCGGCCTGCCGCTGATCCACGTCGAGGCACCGGAGTTCCGCGGCGTGCGCAAGCTGGTCAAGGGCTTCGTCGACCGGTCGGTGTCGCTGGTGGCACTGGCCCTGCTGCTGCCGTTGCTCGCGGTCATCGCGTTGGCCGTCAAGCTGGACAGCCGTGGTCCGGTGCTGTTCCGCCAGACCCGGGTCGGGCAGGGCGGCCGGGAGTTCGGGGTCTTCAAGTTCCGCACCATGGTGCTCAACGCGGACGTGCTGCTGGCGGAGCTGGCCGCCCGCAACGAGACCGACGGCCTGATGTTCAAGATGCGTCACGACCCGCGGGTCACCCGGGTCGGCCGGCTGCTGCGCAAGTGGTCGCTGGACGAGCTTCCGCAGCTGGTCAACGTCCTGCTGGGGCAG
This sequence comes from Micromonospora craterilacus, assembly GCF_003236315.1. Classification (GTDB taxonomy): domain Bacteria; phylum Actinomycetota; class Actinomycetes; order Mycobacteriales; family Micromonosporaceae; genus Micromonospora; species Micromonospora craterilacus. Next base: position 7,406 of record NZ_POTY01000127.1, on the reverse strand, counting down.
ATGAGCCTGGTCGGTCCGCGACCACCGCTGCCCTCCGAGGTCGCCCGCTACGACGGCGACGTGGCCCGCCGGCTGCTGGTCAAGCCCGGGATCACCGGGCTCTGGCAGGTCAGCGGCCGGTCGGACCTGAGCTGGGAGGACGGCATCCGGCTGGACCTCTACTACGTGGAGAACTGGTCGCTGGCGGCCGACCTGACGATCCTGTGGAAGACCTTCGGCGCGGTGGTCAACAGTCGGGGCGCGTACTGATCGCGCTGCCTCACGGCTGCGGGCCGAGCCAGTCCAGGCAGACCACCACGGCGTCGTCGGTCAGGTCGCTGGCGACGAACGCCCGCAGGTCGCCGAGGAGGGAGCGGACCGCGTCCAGCGGAGACATCGGCCCGGTACGGCGCAGCATCCGGTCCAGCGCGCTGTCGCCGTACCGCACGTTCTGCCCGGCCGCCTCGACCACCCCGTCGCTCAGCATGAACAGCCGGTCGCCGCGCTGGAGCTGGAGGTGCTGCTCGCGATAGAGCGTCCCCTCGAACATGCCGAGTGGGAACTGCTCCTCCAGCGGCTGCACGCTGACCTCGCCGTCGCGTAGCAGAACCAGCCGGGGCGAGCCGGCGTCGACGGCGGTCAGCAGCCCGCTGCGCAGGTCGATCTCGAGCAGCAGGGTGGCGAGGTGCTGCTCGCCCCGGTGTAGGGCGTAGATCGCCTGGTCGGCCAGCGCGGCCTGGTCGGCCAGCGGAATGCCGGCCCGGCGGGCGTTACGCAGCGCGCAGGTGGCGAGGGTGGTGAGCATCGACGCGGCGACGCCCTCGCCCATGCCGTTGATTGTGGCGGTCCAGACCCGCTCGCCGTCGTCGGACCAGTCGAAGCTGTCGCCGCGCACCGCGTACGCCGGTTCCAGTTGGCCGGCCAGGCTGAAGGAGGGGCGGGTCCGGCTACGCCCGGGCAGCAGTTCCCACTGCACCTCGGCGGCGAGGGTGAGCCGCCGGCTGCGGCGGGCGGTGCGGTACACGTCGGTGCCGGGGTCGACCGCGGTCAGCTCGTGGGCCAGCGCGGTGGCCACCTCGGCCAGCCCGGCCAGCAGACCCTCGTCGGCGACCGGCGCGACCCGGAGCACCCCACGCCGTTCGCCGCGCATGCTGACCGGCAGGTATCCGGTGCCGTCGGCGTACACCGGGGTCTGGTGGTCGAAGCAGCGCCAGGCGGGGTGCCCGGGCGTCGTCACCTCCTCCCCGTCGGTGAGCGGGAGCAGCGCTGCCAACCGGTAGTCGACCTGGAGAAGTTCGGTGTCGGTGATGCCGTACTCCTGGTCGAGGAGCCCGGCGATCCGCCGCACGAGCAGGTCCGCGGGGGCGGCGGTGAGTGCGGTGCGGGCCTGGTCGACCGGTTCGCTCATGCTCTCTCCTTGATCACAAGCCCATCGGCCGCGAGAATCGGAGTACGCTCAGGCGCACCATGGCGGAACTGCATGGTCCACCGGGACCCGAGATGAGTATGGCTGCCGAGCTTGATTCCGCGGCGGGCGCCCTGCTGACCGTCTGGGACGGTGCGCGGGAGCGGACAGCCAACCGGATCTCCACCGCCCAGCTTCGCGCCGTCATGCTCGTCGAACGGCAGGACGGGATCAACCTGCGCCGACTGGCCGCCGGGCTGGACATGCTGCTCTCCTCGGCCAGTCGGCTCTGCGACCGGCTGGTCGCCGCCGGGATGCTGGAGCGGGAGCCGGGACGGGCGGACCGGCGGGAGATCTCGCTGCACCTGACCGCCGAGGCCCGCCGACTCCTCGCCGAACTGCGCGAGGATCGCCGGCAGCACCTGGCGGCCATCCTGGCCGACATGACGCCGGATGGGCGCCAAGCGCTGCTGCACGGGCTGCGGGAGTTCGACGAAGCGGCCCGCGCGCGGGTCGTCCGGCCCGTGTCGCCGCTGGTGCCGCAGCCGGAGCAGCCCCACGCCGAGCAACTGCCGGAGGGCCGCAACGGCATGGACCGCGGCACCGACCCGCCGCGTGGCTGGTCGACGGGGGAGGCGTCCGTCTGCCGGACGGCCTAGAACCGTGTCAGCCAGCCGGCGGGGCGCGCGATGATCCGGCGTACCACCGAACCGGCCGCGCCCACGGCGGCGGCCGTGGCGCCGAGAGCGGCCGGCCGGACGGTCACCGGTGACCAGGCCGCAGTGAGCACCCGGCGCTCGATCTCGGCGAGCATCGGCGGCCGGAGCCAGGGGATGAGCGGGGCGTAGCCGCCGCCGAGTACCACGGTGTCGAGGTCCAGCAGGTTGACCACGCTGGCCACGGTGACCCCGATCGCCGTCCCGGCCTCGTGCAGGGCGTGCAGCACGGCGGGCTCGCCGGCCTCGGCGAGCTCGGCCAGCCGGTTCGGCGCGGTGTCGGCCGGCAGCTCGGCCCCGACCAGGCCGGCCGCCGAGAGGATGGCCTCCTGGCCGGCGTAGCGCTCCAGGCAGCCGCGGCCGCCGCACCGGCAGGGCGGTCCGTCCGGGCGGACCGGGATGTGACCGATCTCGCCGCTCCAGCCGCGGGTGCCGCGGAACAGGGCCCCGTCGAGCACGATCCCGGCGCCGATGCCGACCTCACCGGAGATGTGCAGGAAGCTGCCCGGACCGCCGCCGGCGTGCAGCTCGCCGAGGGCGGCCAGGTTGGCCTCGTTGTCCACCACCAGTGCCGGCACGCCGTCGACGGTCTCGGTCAGCGGCGGATGGCCGGCCAGCAGCTCCGGCACCGGCACGTCGCGCCAGCCCAGGTTCGGCGCGAGGCGGACCTGGCCGGTGTCGTCCACCAGCCCCGGTACCCCAAGGGCGGCGCCGGCCAGGCTGAGACCCTGCGCCTCGGCGTGGGCGCGGGCCTGGGCGGCGAGCCGGGCCAGCCGGCCGAGCGCGTCTGCCGGAGCGACCGGCCGCAGGTCGGCCCGGTGTACCGTGTGGTGTCGGACCTCGCCGGCGAGATCGACCACACAGGCGGCCAGGTAGTCGACGTTGATCTCCAGGCCGAGCCCGGCCGGACCGTCCCCGGCGAGTACCAGGCCGCGGGCCGGCCGACCGGCACCGGCGCGGGGTGTCGGCGCTGCCTCGGTGACCAGCCGGCCGGCGACGAGGTCCTCCACCACGGCCGAGACGGTGGCCCGGGTCAGGCCGGTCTCGGCGGCCAGCGCGGCCCGGGACGGCGGGCGGTCCGCCGCCGCGATCCGGCCGAGTACGAGGGCGAGGTTCAGCTCGCGCAGGCTGCCCTGCCGCGCGGCGCCGGCCGGGGCTGCGGTTTGGTTCACCTCTTGACACTGCCACACCACGGTCATTTAATTCAACCACTGAACAAATAGCGGCGACACCACCGGAGGTCTGCCATGGCATCCCGTCCCACCCCTGCCGACAAGTTCTCCTTCGGGCTCTGGACGGTCGGCTGGCAGGGCCGAGACCCGTTCGGCCACGCCAGTCGCGCGCCGCTGGACCCGGTGGAGTCGGTGCACCGGCTCGCCGAGCTGGGCGCGTACGGCGTCACCTTCCACGACGACGACCTGATCCCGTTCGGCGCGGACGCCGCCACCCGCGATGCCCAGATCGCCCGGTTCCGCAAGGCACTCGATGAGACCGGTCTGGTGGTGCCGATGGTCACCACGGACCTCTTCCAGCACCCCGTCTTCAAGGACGGCGGCTTCACCAGCAACGACCGCGACGTGCGGCGGTTCGCGCTGCGCAAGGTGCTGCGCAACGTCGACCTCGCCGCCGAGCTGGGCGCCAAGACCTTCGTCATGTGGGGCGGCCGGGAGGGCGGCGAGTACGACGTGGCCAAGGACGTCCAGGCCGCCCTGGAGCGCTACCGCGAGGCCGTCGACCTGCTCTGTCAGTACGTCATCGACCGCGGCTACGACCTGCGTTTCGCCCTGGAACCGAAGCCCAACGAGCCGCGTGGCGACATCCTGCTGCCCACCGTCGGGCATGCCCTGGCGTTCATCTCCACCCTCGCCCACTCCGAGCGGGTCGGGCTGAACCCGGAGGTCGGCCACGAGCAGATGGCGGGGCTGAACTTCGTCCACGGCATCGCCCAGGCGCTCTGGCAGGGCAAGCTGTTCCACATCGACCTCAACGGCCAGCGCGGCGTCAAGTACGACCAGGACCTGGTCTTCGGCCACGGTGACCTGCTCAACGCGTTCGCCCTGGTCGACCTGCTGGAGCACGGTGGCCCGAACGGTGGCCCGGGGTACGACGGCCCGCGCCACTTCGACTACAAGCCATCGCGTACCGAGGACATCGACGGGGTCTGGGTCTCGGCGGCGGCGAACATGCGCACGTACCTGCTGCTCAAGGAGCGGGTCGCGGCGTTCCGGGCCGACCCGGAGGTGGCCGAGGCGATGGCCGCGAGCAAGGTCACCGAGCTGGGCGTGCCGACCCTGGGCGGTGGTGAGGGCTACGCCGAGCTGCTCGCCGACCCCGCCGCGTTCGAGGAGTTCGACGCCGACGCGGTCGCCGCCCGGGGCTTCGGCTTCATCCGGCTGAACCAGCTCGCCGTCGAGCACGTGCTCGGCGCACGCTGAGGCGGTCGGCATGCCGCTCGTCGCCGGGGTGGACTCCTCCACCCAGTCCTGCAAGGTGGTCGTCCGGGACGCGGAGACCGGCGCCCTGGTCCGGCAGGGCCGGGCGCCGCATCCGGACGGCACCGAGGTCGACCCCGCGGCCTGGTGGTCCGCCCTGGCGGCGGCGGTCGACGCCGCGGGCGGGCTGGCCGACGTCGCCGCAGTCTCCGTCGCCGGCCAGCAGCACGGCATGGTCTGCCTGGACGAGGCGGGGGAGGTGGTCCGGCCGGCGCTGCTGTGGAACGACACCCGGTCCGCCGGGGCCGCGACCGAGCTGGTCGAGGAGGCCGGCGGCGAGCCGGCCGGGCGCCGGTTCTGGGCCGACGCGGTGGGCAGCGTGCCGGTGGCCAGCTTCACCGTGACGAAGCTGCGCTGGCTGGCCCGGCACGAGCCGGCGAACGCCGACCGGGTGGCCGCGGTCTGCCTGCCGCACGACTGGCTGACCTGGCGGCTGGCCGGCGCGCCCGGCCTGGCCGCGCTGCGTACCGACCGCAGCGACGCAAGCGGCACCGGTTACTGGTCCCCGGCCACCGGCGAGTACCGCCCCGACCTGCTGGAACGTGCCTTTGGCCGACGGCCGCAGGTGCCGATCGTGCTCGGCCCGGCCGAGGTTGCCGGCGTGCTGAGTCCCGGCGCTCTCCCGGGCGTCCTCGACACCGCCGGGCTCGCTGGCCCGGCGCGCCCGTCCGGGGAGATCCTGCTCGGCGCCGGGGCCGGCGACAATGCCGCCGCCGGGCTCGGCGTCGGCGCCGGCCCGGGCGACGTGGTCGTCTCGATCGGCACCTCGGGCACCGTGTTCAGCGTCGCGTCGGCCCCGACCGCCGATCCGAGCGGTACGGTCGCGGGCTTCGCCGACGCCAGCGGGCGGTTCCTGCCGCTGGTCTGCACGCTCAACGCCGCCCGGGTGCTCGACGCCGCCGCGGCCCTGCTCCAGGTCGACCTCGACCAGCTCTCCGACCTCGCGCTGTCCGCGCCAGCCGGCGCGGACGGGCTGGTCATGGTCCCCTACCTGGAGGGCGAGCGGACCCCGAACCGGCCGCACGCCAGCGGCTCGGTGCACGGGCTGACCCTGCGTACCTCGACCCCGGCGCACCTGGCCCGGGCCGCCGTGGAGGGGATGCTCTGCGCCCTCGCCGCCGGGCTCGACGCGCTCGCCGCCCAGGGCGCGGCCGTCCGGCGGGTCATCCTGGTCGGTGGCGGGGCCCGCTCCGCCGCCGTACGCCGGATCGCGGCGCAGGTCTTCGCTTGCCCGGTGATCGTCCCGCCCCCCGGCGAGTACGTCGCCGACGGTGCCGCCCGCCAGGCCGCCTGGCTTGCCCTGGGCGGTGCCGAGCCGCCGTCGTGGTCCCCGGCCGGCACCGAGGAGTACCCCGCCGAACCGGTCCCGGCCATCCGGGAACGCTACGCGCAGGCCCGGGAACGCCACCTGGACCGCCCGACGCAGGGCTGAATCACGCCCGATCCTGGATTGAGTGGCTTCGCGGTCGCCGGGAAGCCACTCGATCCGGGATCGAGCACGATCTTGCGTCCACGGCCGAGGGTAACCCGGTGATCGGCCCGTTATCTGGCCCTGGTTGGCTGCCGGCATGACCTTGACCAAGGGCCGGCCCGCGCGGGTGTGGGGTGGGGGCGGGGCGCACCGGTTCTACAGCGTCGTGGTCTTCGTGCTGCTCGCCTCGCTGGACAACGTGGCGATCGGTCTGGTGCCCCCGCTGTACGGCGCGATCGCCGATTCCTTCGCGGTGCCACAACGCCTGCTCGGTCTGGTCACCGCGGTCAGCTTCCTGGTCAGCGCGGTGGCGGCGGTCGGCTGGGCGTACTTCGGTGACCGCACGAACCGCAAGCCGCTGCTCATGATCGGCACGCTGATCTGGGCGGCCGGGACGGGCGGCAGCGGGCTGGCCACCAACTACCCCACGTTCCTGGCCGCGCAGTTGCTCGCCGCGGTGGGGCTCGGCGCGGTCGGCTCGGTCGGCTTCTCGGTCGTCACCGACCTGATCTCGCCCCGCCGGCGGGGCCTGGTGATGAGCTTCTGGGGGCTGTCCCAGGGCATCGGCACGCTGGCCGGCACGCTGGTCGGCGGGCTGCTCGGCGCCGTCGACTGGCGCCGGCCGTTCCTGGTGCTCACCGTCGCCGGCCTGGTCGCCACGGCGGCGTACCTGTTCACGTACGACATCCGGCGGGGTCAGAGCGAGCCGGAACTGGCCGGCGCCCTGGCCGGCGGCGCGGAGTACGACTACCGGATCAGCCGGGCCGACCTGCCCACTATCCTGGGCCGACGGACCAACCGCTGGCTCATCCTGCAGGGCCTCACCGCGCAGGCCGCCTTCGGCTCGCTGGTCTGGCTGCCGGTGCTGTTCGCCGAGCGGGCGCGGGACCAGGGCTACTCGGCGGCGACCGCGATCGTGGTGGGCAGCGTCTTCGCCACCCTGTTCCAGCTCGGCGGGGTGCTCTCCATCGTCGGTGGCCTGATCGGCGACGCGCTGCAACGGCGTACGCCCTCCGGGCGGGCCATCGTCGCCGCGGTCGGCATCCTCGCCGCGGTCCCGTTCTACCTGGTGTTGTTCTTCGTGCCGATGCGCATCGACGTGCCCGACGGCGCCGGGACCGGCGCGGTGGTGCGGGCGGTGCTGGGCAGCGTGGTGAGCGAGCCGACGGTCGGGCTGAGTCTGCTCACCGCACTGCTCGCGTTGGCCCTGACCTCGGCAAACTCGCCGAACTGGTTCGCGCTGATCGCCGACGCGAACCCGCCCGAGCACCGGGGCACGGTCTACAGCCTCGGCAACCTGGTCAACGGGGTGGGGCGGGCGGCCGGCAACGGTCTGGTCGGGG
>NZ_POTY01000126.1 GCF_003236315.1 Micromonospora craterilacus | reverse complement strand
CCCCTCCCCGGTCAAGGACCCCAACTCGCTCACCGGGTGAGCCTGACGGCCCTGACGAGATGGTTGACACCCGTGCGGCGTCCGGCAGCGGTACACATCAGATCATGACGCTCTGGTCGCGTGCTGTACACCCCTCAAATCACTTCCGTGACAGCTTCGAGCTGGGGATGTCGCCTTGTCGAGATTGATGGAAGCGCTCCCGGCCCGGTTGCCCCGCCCGTCACGCTCAAAAGGGCGTCGGCGAGGATGGCGGGGATGGCCTACCGCTACTTCTACGACTGCGAGTTCATCGAGGACGGCCGAACCGTCGAGCTGGTCTCGATCGGCGTTGTCGATGAGTACGGCCGCGAGTTCTACGCGGTCTCCACCGAGTTCGACGCGTCCCGGGCGGTGCCCTGGGTGCGTCGCAACGTGCTGGACAAGCTGCCCTCCCCGGCCGACCGGTCCTGGCGCTCCCGCGAGCGCATCCGCGACGAGCTGTACGACTTCCTCGTCGAGCCGATCCGGGAGCGTCCCGGCGAGGAACTGGAGCTGTGGGCCTGGTACGCCGCGTACGACCATCTGGCGCTGGCGCAGCTGTGGGGGGCGATGCCGGCCCTGCCCCGGGAGATCCCCCGGTTCACCAAGGAACTGCGGCAGCTGTGGGACGACCGTGGGAGACCGCGGCTGCCGAGCGCCGACGCGGCCCGGCACGACGCCCTGGTCGACGCCCGGCACAATCTGGCCCGGTGGCGGGCGATGACCGGTTCGTAGGTTTGGCCCGTTGTGGCCCAGCCTGGGTAGTTTGGCGCGCTCGACTACCCGCCGGTAGCGGGGCCGCGGTGTCGGGCGTCAGCCCGCGGCGACTACAGTTCGCAGTGACGGCCCGCCCCGGGCCGGCAACGGTGCCGAGGGTCTGACCTGACACATATCCTGGGGCTTGATCGGGCTTGACCAGATCTCCCCAGGAGGATGAGCAGATCATGCGTATCGGCGTGCTCACCGGCGGCGGCGACTGCCCGGGTCTCAACGCGGTCATCCGGGCGGTGGTCCGCAAGGGTGTCGCCAGCTACGGCCATGAGTTCGTGGGTTTCCGGGACGGCTGGAAGGGCCCGCTGGAGGGGCTGTCCCGTCCGCTGGGCATCGCGGAGGTCCGCGGGATCCTGCCGCGCGGCGGCACGATCCTCGGCTCCTCCCGGACCAACCCCTTCAAGATCGAAAACGGCGTCGAGCGGATCAAGGAGAACCTGGCCGCGCAGGGCGTCGACGCGCTCATCGCCATCGGCGGTGAGGACACCCTCGGCGTCGCCACCAAGCTGCACGAGCTGGGCGTCAACGTCATCGGCGTGCCGAAGACCATCGACAACGACCTCGGCGCCACCGACTACACCTTCGGCTTCGACACCGCGGTCAACATCGCGATGGAGGCGATCGACCGGCTGCACACCACCGCCGAGAGCCACCACCGCACCCTGGTGGTCGAGGTGATGGGCCGGCACGCCGGCTGGATCGCCCTGCACGCCGGCCTGGCCGGTGGCGCGAACGTGATCCTGCTGCCCGAGCGGCAGTTCGACGTCGAGCAGGTCGCCGGCTACGTCGAGAAGCGCTTCCAGCACCAGTACGCCCCGATCGTCGTGGTCGCTGAGGGCGCCCAGCCGCTGGAGGGCCAGATGGTCCTGCAGAACCAGGAGCTGGACTCGTTCGGTCACGTCCGGCTCGGCGGCATCGGCCAGTGGCTGGCCGAGCAGTTGGAGGCCAAGACCGGCAAGGAGGCCCGCACCGTGGTGCTCGGGCACATCCAGCGCGGCGGCACCCCGACCGCGTTCGACCGGGTGCTCGCCACCCGGCTCGGCCTGCAGGCGATCGACGCCGTGCACGAGGGCGACTGGGGCAAGATGGTCGCGATGCAGAGCACGGACATCGTCCGCGTTCCGCTCGCCGAGGCCACCCGCGAGCTGAAGACCGTCCCGCTGGAGCGGTACGCCGAGGCCGAGGTCTTCTTCGGTAGCTGATCGTCGTTCCGGCGTCGCGGCGGGCCACCCGGTCCGCCGCGACGCCGGCCCACAGAGGGGGTACGTCAGGTGTCAGCCGGGGTGCACACCGTTGCGGTGATCGGCGCGGGCAAGATCGGTGAGCTGATGCTCTCCGGGCTGCTGCGCTCGGGCTGGCCGGTGGACCGGCTGCTGGCCACCGCCCGCCGGCCGGCGCGCGCCGAGGAACTGACCGCCCGCTACGGCGTACGGGTGGTGGACAACCTCACCGCGGTCGACGAGGCCGAGGTGCTGGCCATCTCGGTCAAGCCGCAGGACGCCGCCGCGCTGCTGGACGAGATCGGGCCCAAGGTGCCCGCCGACAAGCTGGTGATCTCGCTCTGCGCCGGCCTGCCGAGCAGCTTCTTCAGCCGCCGGCTGCCCGAGGGCACGCCGGTGGTCCGGGTCATGACCAACACGCCGGCCCTGGTGGACCAGGCGATGACCGCCATCTCCGCCGGGGCGCACGCCACCGGCACGCACCTGGCGCTGGCCGAGGAGATGTTCAAGCCGCTGGGCGCGACGATCCGGGTGCCCGAGACCCAGCAGGACGCGGTGACTGCCCTCTCCGGCTCCGGTCCGGCGTACTTCTACCTGCTGGTGGAGGCGATGACCGACGCCGGCATCCTGCTCGGCCTGCCCCGCCAGGTGGCGCACGACCTGATCGTGCAGACCGCGATCGGTTCGGCGGTGATGCTGCGCGACTCCGGCGAGCACCCGGTGAAGCTGCGCGAGGCGGTCACCTCACCCGCCGGCACCACCATCTCCGCCATCCGCGAGCTGGAGAACCACGGCGTACGCGCGGCGCTGCTGGCCGCCCTGGAAGCGGCCCGCGACCGGGCCCGGGAGCTGGCCGCCCAGGCCGAGTGAGACTCACCGGGTCGTTCCGGTGACCGGTGTGCCGCATACTGGCGCGGTGTTCACACTCGCCCAGGCCCGGCACCTGGTGGCCACCCTGCACCCCCGCGTCGACGAGCTGATCCGGGTCCGGGCCGACCTGGCCGAGTTGCAGGCCGACCTGACCACCCACGGGGTCAGCGCGCTCGGCGGCCGGCCCGAGGTCAAGGCCCTGGAAGCCCGGCTGTACGCGGTCCTGGACGAGATTCAGCAGCACGGCATCGAGGTCAAGAGCGTGGCGCCGGTACTGCTCGACTTCCCCGGCGAGCGCGACGGCCGGCAGGTGCTCTGGTGCTGGCTGGAGGGGGACAGCGACGTGCGCTGGTACCACCGCGCCGACTGCGGCTTCGCCGGCCGCCGCCCCATCTGACCCCCGTCATCGCGCCCGAGACTTTGACGGATCGCGCCATATCGGATGCGATGGGACGTTGAGTCAGAATGTCGACAGACGGTTTCGCTGTCGGTCGGTTGACCGATGGACGGATGGCGTCTGTTGACTCGCAACATTGGTCAAGGTAGGTCTCGACCTGGCACCGAGGTCTTCGGAATCGGTTGCCGAGTGGTTAAATCGGGGCCTCATGCAGTGAGGTGTGGGGAGTGCACATGGATGTCTTCGATGTGCGGGATCGACTCATCGAGGACTACCGCGAGTTCACGTCGAGTTTCGTCGATCCTCGTGACGCTCATGTCCGGAAGCACGTAGAGACGCTGCACGCCTCGGGCTACCAGTGGCCGGCACCGTACCTGTCGCTGAATCCGAATTTTGCCACGGGTGGGACGATTGACGAGTTGATCGCCGAGGGCCTCCTGCATCCGGACAACGCGCGGATCTTCCGTATCAAGAAACATCAGAGTGATCCGGGCAACCAACCGCTGCTCTTGCACCAGCATCAGCGGGAGGCCATCGTCACCGCCCAAGGCGGTCACAGCTTCGTGTTGACCACGGGCACCGGCTCGGGCAAGAGCCTGTCCTACATCGTGCCGATCGTTGACCGGGTGCTGCGCGCGAAGGCGGACGGGACGTACCAGCCAGGCGTCAAGGCGATCATCGTCTACCCGATGAACGCGCTTGCCAACAGCCAGCTGTACGAACTGGAGAAGTTCGTTCGCTGGGGTTTTCCGGACGGCGCGCCACCTGTCAGCTTCGACCGTTATACCGGCCAGGAGAATGCCGAGGCCAAGCGCCGAATCCTGAATGACCCGCCGGACATCCTGCTGACCAACTACGTGATGCTCGAACTGGTGCTGACCCGGCACCGAGAGCGGGACCGGCTGATCCGGGCGGCCCGCGGCCTGTGGTTCCTCGTGCTCGACGAATTACACACGTACCGGGGGCGGCAGGGAGCTGACGTGGCGTTCCTGGTCCGCCGGGCGAAGGATGCCTGCGCCGCGCCGGACCTCCAGTGCATCGGCACGTCTGCCACCATGACGACCGAGGGTGATGCCGCGTATCAGCGAGCGGCCGTTGCCGACGTGGCGACTCGGCTGTTCGGGCAGGCCGTCCAGCCGGAGCATGTCATCGGAGAGTCTCTACGGCGCGCCACCACGGGTGGCGGCTCAGACGCTGGCGGCCTCGCCGCTCGGGTTCGGCACTGGCACCGGGCAGGGCACCAACCGGATCTCGACGCCTTCCGGCGGGACCCGCTGGCCCACTGGGTGGAGAGCACGTTTGGCGTCGAGCCAGAGGAAGGCACGGGCCGGCTGGTCCGTAAGCGGGTGCCGCGTACCGTTCCCGACGCCGCCGATAACCTCGCCCAGGTGACCGGCGAGCCCATCGGCGGCTGCCAGGCCGCGATCCAGGCGATACTTCAAGCAGGCGCTCAGCTCATCGACCCGGAGACTGACCGGCCGGTGTTCGCGTTTCGGCTGCATCAGTTCCTTTCCAAGGGCGACAACGTCTACGTCACCGTCGAGTCGCCGGCTCGGCGGCACATCACCAGCCGTTACCAGACAGTCTCGCCGGACAGTGGTCCCACGGAACGAAAGATCCTCGTGCCGCTGGCGTTCTGTCGGGAGTGCGGACAGGAGTACCTCACCGTCCGCCGGACGGTGAACGGCTTCGAAGCGCGGCAGGACGCGGACAGCAGTGAGGACGGCGGCTACCTCTATCTCAGCGACGACCAGCCGTGGCCGGAGAGCCTGGAGATCGCTGTGCAGGACGGCCGGCTGCCGTACTCGTGGACGGTGCTCGCCGACGACGGGAGCACTGTCCCGGCTGAGGACAAGCGCAAGTATCTGCCCGAGGTGGTGCACATCGACGCCGAGGGATTCGAGGTCGACCCGGGCAAGGGGGTCATCGCTGCCTGGGTCGCCGCGCCCTTCCGGTTCTGTCTTCGCTGCCGGGTCTCCTACGAGCGTCAGCGGGGCAAGGACTTCGCCCAGCTCGCCAAGCTCTCCACCGAGGGCCGCAGCTCGGCGCTGTCGGTCATTGGGGCCAGCGTCGTCCGGGCGCTGCGCGCCGAACCAGCGCTCGGCAAGGCGGCACGCAAGCTGCTCTCATTCGTCGACAATCGGCAGGACGCTTCGCTCCAGGCCGGGCACTTCAACGACTTCGTGCAGGTGGTGCAGCTCCGGGGGGCCCTCTACCGTGCGGCGGAGAAGGAGCCGGAAGGCCTCACTCACGAGCGAGTGGCGCAGCAGGTCACCGAGGCGCTCGGGTTGCAGCTGGCTGAGTTCGCCCGGCGGCCGGAGGTCCGCTACGGCAAGGAGGAGATCCGGCGGGCCCTGCGCGAATTGGTCAACTACCGGCTCTACCTGGATCTGGAGCGCGGCTGGCGGGTGACCATGCCGAACCTGGAACAGACCGGCCTGCTGCGTATCGGCTACCGCTACCTCGATGAGGTCGCGGCCGACCAGGAGATCTGGGAGGGCAGCCATCACCTGCTACGCGACGACAGCCCGGAACATCGGTACGAGATTGCCGCGACCTTGCTCGACGAGATGCGTCGTAACCTGGCCATCGACGTGCGGTGCCTGACTGAGGAGGGGTTCGACGAGATCCGCCGGCTCTCGGTTCAGCACCTTGCCGAACCCTGGGCGCTCGGCGTGCGGGAGCGATCCACTGTGGCGGCCATCGCCTTTCCCAAGCCGAGCGGCAAGGGCCGCCCTCGCTCGTACCTGCACCTGTCCGGCCGTGGTGCCCTCGGTAAGTACCTCAAGCGGCAGTACGAACGTCCCGGCCAGTCCTGCGGGATCGCCGACGCGCAGGGCATGATCCGTGACCTGCTGGCGGCGCTCACGGAGGCGGGCTTGGTGATCCAAGCGGCGCCGGGTGAAGGTGAGGACCTGATCGGCGGGTATCGGCTCCGGTCCGACGCGTTGCTCTGGCAGGCCGGCGACGGCAAGGCGGGCGCCGAGGACCGGGTCCGCAAGCAACTCTCCGGAGAGGTCGGCGCTCGGGTCAACACCTTTTTCCGCGACCTCTACCGCGACACGTCGCACCTGCTCACCGGTCTTCAGGCCAAGGAACACACCGCCCAGGTGACGCCGGACGTTCGGCAGGAGCGAGAGCGGGAGTTCCGGGAAGGTGACCTGCCGCTGCTGTTCTGCTCGCCCACGATGGAGCTGGGCGTCGACATCAAGGAACTCAACGCGGTCGCGCTGCGCAACGTGCCGCCGACGCCGGCCAACTACGCCCAGCGGGCCGGCCGGGCGGGCCGCTCCGGTCAGCCAGCCCTGGTGGTCACCTACTGCTCGACCGGCAGCGCCCACGACCAGTACTACTTCAAACGGCAGACCAAGATGGTGGGCGGCGCGGTGCAACCGCCCCGCCTCGACCTGGCCAACGAGGATCTGGTCCGCTCGCACCTTCAGGCGATCTGGCTGGCCGAGACGAAGGAGGAACTGCCCAGCTCGCTGGCGGCGGTGATGGAGACCGGTGGGGACAATCCAGCCCTTGAGCTGCTGGCGAAGCTGAAGAAGTCGATCGATGATCCGGAGGCCCGACGCCGGGCCTTGGCCCGTGCCACCGATGCGCTCGCCAGCGACCTGGACGGGGAATTGCCGAGTGCACCCTGGTGGCGTCCGACCTGGGTGGCCGACGTCATCGAGCGTGCCCCGCGCAGCTTCGAGGAGGCGCTGGACCGGTGGCGCAAGCTCTACCGAGCGGCCTTCAAGGAGTACGAGGTGCAGGGCCGTCGAGCGGTCGACACCAACGTCTCGCACAAGGCTCGGGAAGAGGCACATCGGCGGGCCAACGACGCCCGGGTACAGCTCGACCTACTGCGTAACGAGGATTCCGACGAACCGCAGACCGACTTCTACACCTACCGCTACCTGGCCTCCGAGGGTTTCCTGCCGGGCTACTCCTTCCCTCGGCTTCCGTTGGCTGCCTACATACCGGGCCTGAACGGCCAGCGGCAGGGTGATTACATCCATCGACCTCGGTTCATCGGTATCAGCGAGTTTGGCCCCGGCGCGCTGATCTACCACGAGGGCGCCCGCTACATGGTGCGTAGTGTGCAGTTGCAGCAGGCGGCGGAGCCGGGCAAGGACAATCTGCTCACCACCTCCGCTCGGCGCTGCCGCGCCTGCGGGCATCTGCACGACGATGTGCCGGGAATCGACGTGTGTGAAAGCTGTGGTGAACGGCTCGGCGTGACCGACGAGAACCTGCTGCGCCCGTACACGGTTCGCACCCAGCGCCGGGAACGAATTTCGTCGGACGAAGAGGAACGTCGCCGCTCAGGCTTCCAGATCGAGACCTCGTACCGCTTCCATCAGCACGGCGGGCGGCCCGGCAAGCTCACCGCCATGGTGGCACCGGAGGACGGTTCGGCAGTGGCGACCCTGGTGTATGGCGACGCGGCCACCGTCCGCCGGGCCAACCTGGGGTTGACCCGGCGCAAGGATCAGAAGATCCGTGGCTTCTGGCTCGATACCACCAACGGGGAGTGGCTCTCGGAGTCGAAGGCGGCCGAGAGAACGACCGACGAGGAAGACCTCGGCTCCGTTGACGAGATCAAGCGCAAGCAGCGGGTGATTCCGTACGTCGAGGATCGGCGCAACATCCTGGTGCTGCGGCTCGCCCGCAAGGCGCGGCACGAGGAGGCGATGTCACTGCTGTACGCCCTGGAACGCGGCATCGAGGCGACCTTCCAACTGGAGGACTCGGAACTCACCGGCGAACTGCTGCCCGACCTCGACGAGCAGGGCCGAATGCTGTTCATCGAGAGCGCTGAGGGCGGTGCCGGTGTGCTGCGCCGGCTGGTCGAGGAACCGGCGGCGATCAGCCAGGTCGCGGCCGAGGCGCTGCGGATCGCCCACTTCGACCCGGTGAGCGGTGAGGAGGCGGAGCAGGGTGTGTTCGATGGCGACGACCGCTGCGTCCAGGGCTGCTACGACTGCCTCTTGTCGTACTCCAACCAGCCTTACCATCGGCTGATCGACCGGCACCTGATCACGGACCTGTTGCTCGACCTGGCCGGCTCGCGAACCACGCGAAACGGCACCGCAGCAGCCGCCGCCGAGCGCCTCGATACAAGTGCCCGCGCAGCCGAATTCGTAGCCTGGCTGACGCAGGCGGGTTATCGGACGCCGGACGGCGGCCGGGAGCGGATGGCCGAGGCCTTGGTCGACCTTGTCTATCGCGACCACCGGGCGGCGGTGTTCGTGGATGCCGCCGACGAACCGTTCGGCGCGGAACGGGATCTCGACGCCGAGGAGAGCCTCATCGACGCGGGGTGGACGCCGATCAGGGCGGCGGTCGGGGAGTGGCAGCAGGCAGTAGACCGCTACCCGAGCGTGTTCGGGCAGCACCAGGCAGGGGCGCGATGAGCGTACGGGCGGAAGGTGGGACGGTGACGGTGACCGCGGAGCGGTTCGAGCCGGGCACGCTGGTCAGGGCACGCGGCCGGGAGTGGGTGGTGCTGCCCGAGTCAGAGCCGGGCCTGCTGGTGCTGCGCCCCCTCGGCGGCTCGGACGACGAGCGGGCCGCCGTGCTGCCCGACCTGGAGACCGTCAGCGAAGCCACCTTCGCCTATCCCGACCCCACCGACGCCGGCAATGCCAGCCGCGCCGGTCTGCTGCGTACCGCGCTGCGGATCGGTTTCCGCTCCACTGGCGGGCCGTTCCGGTCGCTCGGCGGGCTGGCCGTCGAGCCTCGGCCCTACCAGCTGGTGCCGCTGCTGATGGCGTTGCGGCAGGACACCGTCCGGCTGCTGATCGCCGACGACGTCGGCATCGGCAAGACCGTCGAGTCCGGCCTGATCGCCGCCGAGCTGCTGGCCCAGGGCGACGCGGACGGGCTGGCGGTGCTGTGCAGCCCGGCCCTGGCCGAGCAGTGGCAGCGGGAGTTGGCCGAGAAGTTCGGCATCGCCGCCGAGCTGGTGCTGCCCGGCACCGTACGCCGGCTGGAGCGGGACCTGGTCGGCGCGCAGTCCATCTTCGACCGGTACCGGCACGTGGTGGTCTCCACCGACTACATCAAGCGCCCGGAGCTGCGTGACCAGTTTCTGCGCGGCGCCCCCGACCTGGTCATCGTCGACGAGGCGCACTCCGCCGTGCTGGACGACAGCAACCGTGGTGGCCGGTCCCGGATGCTCCGGCACGAACTGGTGCGGCGGCTCGCTGCCCGCGCCGACCGGCACCTGATCCTGGTCACCGCCACCCCGCACAGCGGCAAGGACGCCGGCTTCCGTAACCTCGTCGGACTGCTCGACCCGCGACTGGAAACCGTCGACCTGGACCGCGCCGAGGGCCGGGAGTTGCTGGCTCGGCACTTCGTGCAACGCCGCCGGGTGGACATCCGCCGTTTCCTGGAGGACACCCCGTTCCCGGAGGACCGGGAGTCGACCGAGCGCGCCTACCGGCTGACCGGCGACTACAAGGGCCTCTTCGACGACGTGGTCAGCTACGCCCGGCAGGCGGTCCGTGACCCGATCGGCGGGCAGGTCCGCCAGCGGGTGCGTTACTGGTCGGCGCTGGCCCTGCTGCGGGCGATGGCCTCGTCACCGCAGGCCGCCGCCGCGACGCTGCGCACCCGGGCGGCCAACGCCGATGCCACCGACGCCGACGAGGCCGACGCGTTGGGCCGGGCCGCGGTGCTGGACCTGCCGGACGACGAAACCCAGGAGTCGGTGGACCTGGTGCCCGGCGCGGAGACCGACGCCGACTCGGGCAGCCCGGAACGCCGTAAGCTGCTCGCCTTCGCCCGCCGCGCCGAGGCCCTCGCCGCCAAGGGCGACAACAAGCTCGACCTGCTGGTCAAGGAGGTCAAGGCGCTGCTCGGCGACGGCTTCAACCCGGTCGTGTTCTGCCGATACATCGACACTGCCGAGTACGTTGCGGAGCGGCTGGCCGCCGCGCTGGGTAGGAACTTCGCGGTCGGCTGCGTCACCGGCGCCCTGCCGCCGGAGGAGCGCACGGACCGGATCAAGGAGTTGACCGCCGACCCGAAACGCCGGCCGGTGCTGGTGGCCACCGACTGCCTCTCCGAGGGCGTCAACCTCCAGGACGCCTTCCAGGCGGTGGTGCACTACGACCTGGCCTGGAACCCGACCCGCCACGAGCAGCGGGAGGGGCGGGTCGACCGGTTCGGTCAGCGGGCCCCGAAGGTCCGCGCCGTGATGATCTACGGCACGGACAACCGGATCGACGAGATCGTGCTCAAGGTGCTGCTGCGCAAGCACGAGCAGATCCGTAAGGCGCTCGGCGTTTCGGTGCCGGTGCCGGACCGCAGCGACGACGTGCTCCAGACCATCGCCCAGGAGCTGCTGATCGCCCCGGACGCACCGGAGCAGCTCACCATCGAAGGGCTCGGCACCGAGTCCCGCGAGGACCTGCACCGCGAGTGGGACAGTGCGGCGCTGAAGGAGAAGGAGTCCCGCACCAAGTACGCCCAGCGCGGCATCCAGCCCGCCGAGGTGGCCGCCGAGTTGGCCGAGATCCGGGCCAGCCTCGGCGCACCGGACGAGGTCGCCGACTTCGCCCGGACCGGGTTCGCCGCGCTCGGCGGAGACGTGGTCGGCAAGCCCGACGGCTTCGACACCAGTACCAGCGTCCTGCCGTTGCCGCTGCGTGACGCCTTCCCGGCCGGCTACCCGACAACCCTCGCGCTGCACCGCGAGCTACCCACTCCGGCCCGCGCCGCCCACCTGGACCGCACCGATCCGTACGTCGCCGCGCTGGCCCGCTACCTGCTGGAGAGCGCGCTGGACCCGACGGTTCCCGCCGACCAGCGGCCCGCCCGGCGGGCCGGGGTGATGCGTACCTCGGCGGTGGCGAAGCGGACGACCCTGTTGCTGGTGCGGTTCCGGCTGCACCTGACCCTGCCGACCCGGGCGGCGGTCGCCGAGCCGCGTCGGCTGGTCGCCGAGGAGGCCCGGCTGCTGGCGTTCCGGGGTGCTCCGGCCGCCGCCGAGTGGCTGCCCGACGAGGAGGTGGCGACGCTGCTGACGGCCACGCCGACCGGCAACGTGCTGCCCGAGGCGGCCACCCCGCTGCTGGAGCGGGTGATCGGCAAGCTCGACGAGGTCGTACCGCACCTGAACGGCACCGCCGACCGGCTCGCCGACGCGCTGCGTACCTCGCATATCCGGGTGCGGGAGGCGGCCGGGCAGCGGGTCCGCCGCCAGATCACCGTCGCCGCCCAGAAACCCGCCGACGTGCTCGGCGTCTACGTCTACCTCCCGGAGGCCACCTCATGACCGCCGTGACCTATCCCGCCGTCCGGGTCGAGGGCGGGCTGCTTCCCGCCGGCCTGGTGCAGCGGATCGGCGACGGCGCGGCCGAGCTGCCCGGCGCCGACGCCGCCAGCTACGGCCTCCAGTCCGGCGAGTCGGTACGCCGCTACGCCAACCGCTCCTACGCCTACCTCCAGGACGTGTGGCGCGACTTCGCGCGGCACCGCGCCCGCTCCGGCGACAGCACCCGGCTGACCCGGGAACGCTGGCTGCTGATTCTGCTCCGCGAGCTGGGCTACGACCCCGTCGAGGCGCTGCCCGGCGGCATCACCGTGGACGAGAAACCGTTCCCGGTCAGTCACCGCTGGGATGCCGTACCGGTGCATCTGCTCGGCTGGGGCACGGACCTGGACCGGCGCACGGCGGGGATGCGCGGCGCGGCTGCCGCCGCCCCGCACTCGCTGATGCAGCAGCTCCTCAACCGTTCCGAGCAGCACCTGTGGGGTGTCGTCGCGAACGGGCAGCGGCTGCGGCTGCTACGCGACTCGACCAGCCTGGTCGGTGTCGCGTACCTCGAATTCGACCTGGAGGCGATCTTCGAGGGTGACCTGTTCCCCGACTTCGTGCTGCTCTACCGGGTGGCGCACGCCACCCGACTCGCCGCCCGCGACGCGGCGGCCGGGCCGTCGTCGTGCCTCCTGGAAGCCTGGCGTACGGAGGGAGCCAAGCAGGGCGAACGGGCCCTGGAACAACTCCGCGACGGGGTGGAGGCGGCGCTGGAGATCCTCGGTACCGGCTTCCTCGACCACCCCGACAACGCGGCCCTGCGGCAGCGCATCGACGCCACCCTGTCGCTTGAGGACTACAAGCGTTCCCTGCTGCGCCTGGTCTACCGGCTGCTGTTCTGGTTCGTCGCCGAGGACCGCGACGCGCTGCTCGACCCGGCGGCGACCCCCGAGGCGCGACGCTGCTACGACACGTACTTCTCGGCCCGTCGATTGCGCGAGCTGGCGCTGCGCCGCAGGCACTCCGGCCACGGGGACCTGTGGGAGTCGGTGCGGCTGGTCTTCCGGCTCCTTGGTGAAGAGTCCGGCAACCCGGCCCTGGGCCTGCCCGGCATCGGCGGCCTCTACGAGCCCGGCCCGCTGGACAAGCCGATCGCCGAGGCCAGCCTGAGCAACACCGCGCTGCTGCGTGCCGTCGAAGCTCTGGCCGTGCTGCCCGCCCGCAAGGGCGCCGGCCGGCAGCGGGTCGACTTCCAGCACCTCGGCGCGGAGGAACTGGGCAGCGTCTACGAGTCGCTGCTGGAACTGCGCCCCCGCTGGGACCCGGCGGCCCGCCGCTTCCACGCCGAACGGCTGGCCGGCAACGAGCGCAAGACGACCGGCTCCTACTACACGCCATCCTCGCTGGTGGAGTGCCTACTCGACTCGGCACTGGACCCGCTGCTGGACGAGGCCACCGCGCTGCCCACCCCCGAGGAACGCATAAAGGCGCTGCTCGACCTGACGGTCTGCGATCCGGCCTGTGGGTCGGGGCACTTCCTGATCGCGGCGGCCCGCCGGATCGCCAAGCGGGTGGCTGCCGAGGAAACCGACGAGCTGGAACCCGCCCCGGACGCGGTCCGCTCGGCGATGCGCCGGGTGGTGGCCCGCTGCATCTACGGCGTCGACGTCAACGAGATGGCCGCCGAACTGGCCAAGGTGTCCCTGTGGCTGGAAGCCATGGAGCCGGGCCGCCCGCTCGGCTACCTCGACGCCAACATCCGGGTCGGCAACTCCCTGCTCGGCGTCACCCCCAAACTCCTCAAGGACGGCATCTCCGACGCCGCCTTCACCGCCCTGACCGGCGATGACAAGAAGGTCGCCACCGCACTGAAGAGACAGAACGCGGATGAGCTGGGCGGCCAGGACACCCTCTTCCACGTCTCGGGCTTCGACGTCGCCAATACCGCGCTCGCGAACGCGGCCAAGGAGATCGTGTACGCGAAGCCGCCTACCTCGCTCGCCGACGTGCACGTGCAGGCCAGGCGGGCGAAGGCGCTGGAGGAGGACCGGAAGCCGGCCAAGTTGATAGCCGACGCCTGGTGTGCTGCCTTCGTGCAGCCGAAGACTCAGGAGACCCGACTCAGCGCGATCACCCAGCAGGTGCTGGAGAGGCTGGCCAAGGGGGAAGCGACCCTGGAGATGCACCGCGCCGAGTCCCTGGTGGACGAGTTGAGCCAGCAGTACCGCTTCTTCCACTGGCACATTGAGTTCCCGCACATCTTCCGGGTGCCCGAGTACGGCCCGGTGAACGAGGCGACCGGCTGGCAGGGTGGCTTCTCCTGCGTCCTCGGCAACCCACCCTGGGAGCGGGTCAAGCTCCAGGAACAGGAGTTCTTCGCCTCCCGCGAACCGGAGATCGCCAACGCCAAAAACGCCGCCGCCCGCAAGAAGGCCATCGCGGCCCTGGCCGCCAGCGACGAACCAGCCAAGCAGACGCTGTACGCCGAGTGGATCGCCGCCCTGCACGAGGCGGACGGCTTCAGCCACCTGCTGCGGTCGTCAGGTCGCTACCCGCTGACCGGCAAGGGCGACATCAACACGTACTCAGTCTTCACCGAGACAGCCCGGGTGATCCTGCACCCGCGAGGCCAGCTCGGCATCATCGTCCCCACCGGCATCGCCACCGACGCCACCACCCAGGACTTCTTCAAGGACCTGGTGGTTACGAAGAGCCTCGTCTCGCTGTATGACTTCGAGAACGAGGATCGCATCTTCCCGAACGTGCACAACCAGTTCCGGTTCGCACTGTTCACGATCGGTGGTCGGCAACGTCAGGTCGAGCGCATCTCACTGGTGTTCCGTGTGCGTCAGGCAAACCAGATCGGTCCGCGCGCCTACTCGCTGGTGCCCGACGAGATCACTTTGCTCAACCCGAATACAGGTACGTGTCCGGCGTTTCTGTCGCGCCGGGACGCCGAGATCACCCTCGGCATCTATCGCCGAGTTCCGGTGCTGTGGCGCGAGGGGGCGCCGGACGGCAACCCATGGGGCCTTTCCTTGATGTCCATGTTTCACATGGCCAACGACTCTGGCCTCTTCCGTACGGCAGGCGACCTGGCAGACAAAGCCTGGCAGGTCGACGGCAATGTCCTTATTCGCGATGATGAGCTGATGTTGCCTCTGTATGAGGCAAAGATGGCCCATCACTTCGATCACCGCTACTCCACCTACGACGGGGCGACGCAGGAGCAGCTAAACAAAGGAACCTTGCCACGTTTCGATGACGCTGCGCACGCTGATCCGACGCATCTACCGGTCCCGCGTTATTGGGTAGCCGAGGCTGAGGTGAACAGTCGGCTAGCGGGCCGGTCGTGGCGGCACCGGTGGCTCTTCGGGTGGCGGAAAATTGCCAGGGCTGTGGATGAACGTACTCTCGTTCCTTTCATCGTTCCCATGTCCGGCGTAGGTGATTCAGCCTTCGTTGCTACTGCCAACCGCTCCGCAAGTGGCGTTGTTGCAAATCTTTCCTCATTCGTCGCCGACTACGTGTTGCGTCAGAAGGTCAGCGGAGCAAACCTCAACTATTTCCTTATTAAGCAACTCCCGGTGCTGTTGCCCGAGCGCTATGACGAGTCGGCACCGTGGGCCCCGGAAGGTGGATCGCTGGATGGCTGGATCACCGCACGGGTGCTGGAGTTGACCTACACCGCGTATGACCTCGCGCCCTACGCCCGCGACCTAGGCTACGATGGCCCGCCGTTCGGATGGGATCCAGGCCGCCGCGGGCTGCTCCGCGCCGAGCTGGACGCGGCGTATTTCCACCTCTACGGCGTCGACCGAGACGATGTCGACTACATCATGGGCACCTTCAAGGTCGTCCGTCAGAAGGACGAGGCCAGCCACGGAGAATACCGCACCAAGCGTCTCATCCTCGAACGCTACGACGCCATGGCTGCTGCTGTCCGACGGGGTGCAAGCTATGTGACTCCACTCGACCCGCCGCCCAGTGGAGGCTTTGAAGGGGTGAAGGCGTGAGCGCTGTCCAACGTCCTCGGCCCCTAGTCTGGGGAGAGATGGGGCGGCAGGTGCGAAGTCTTCCCGAGCATACGGTTGATTGTTGGGTGAGTGCTGCCATTATCGCTAGCAACCCGGAGGCCGTGCTATGGGCGCCGACTCAACGGGGGGCTGATAACTGGGACATGGCTTTCCGGTCGTTGGGTGGCGGAAAATGCCTGATCTTCGAAAACAAGGGCACAGTCGGTGGGTTCTCTGATCCGTTTCGACATGTCGTCCAACTCGATATTCCACAGCTTAAAGCTTATGTTCTCAAGCCCTCTGCTCCGGTGTACTACGTGCTTCCTTCGCCTCCGTGGAGGAGTAGCCTCTCGTCGCCTCAAATCGATCCGAGTGTGCCAGTTCCTGCGCCTGCTCTATGCCGTACTGGATCGCATTGCAGTAGGTCGGACCATCCGCCTCATGGCCCGTTCGAAACCTGGACTTTTGTTGTTGAGGCCATGGAGTTGCTTAGGCTTTTGTGGGCTAGGCGACTGAGGCTCGGGAGTGCACAGAAGACGGTCGGAATTCCTGTCCAGGATATCCGGCGTGGATGTAGTGGGGTCGACCTCCGGACGTTCCTCGCTGGTCTGGGGACGTGTGTGCAAGGTGGGAGTCGTTACGGCAGTGTCGACCAGGCTCGGCGTAGCTGGAGCGAGTTGCATCAACGTCGGCTCGGTGAGGCATTGGATCTTGTTGGCGGCTGGGACGACGAGCGCGTGGTAGAGGAATCTGTGAGAACTGGAGTGCTTATGGCCTTCATGCCAGTTCCAGCACCCTCGGGAGGTGCATGAGTGAACGCCTCGGCGGCAGACAACGAGCACCCGACGCGGTCGGCTAGGTCGGAAGGTGTGTCTCACGAGGGCGGCAGGCGTCTGCTGGTCCTCGGAGGTACCCAATTCGTGGGCCACGCTATCGTCTCTGCGGCCCATTCGGCTGGCTGGGACGTCACCATCTTCAACCGCGGCGGCACGACCGCTGGGCAGGGAGGTGTGCGACTGGTCCGGGGCGACCGGACGAGGCCAGCCGACGTAGCCGCACTGCTCGCTGCCGGTCCCTGGGAGGCCGTGGTGGACACGTCCGGCTACATCCCGGCAAATGTGTTAGGCGTGGCCAGGGCTCTCGCCCCGATAGCGCATCGCTATCTCTTCATGTCAACGGTCAGCGTCTACCGGGACTGGCCGGTGAAGCCGCTCACCGAGGAATCCGAGGTGCTTGCATGCCCACCCGACGCCGGACCCGACTACGGCACCGACACGGAGGACGGACCTACGCGGTACGGCTATCAGAAGTCCGGTTGCGAGGCGGCGGTGGCTTCCGCGTTTGGTGAGGAGAGGGCCATAGTCCTGCGTCCTGGGGTGATACTCGGTCCTCGCGAGTACGTTGGCCGCCTTCCTTGGTGGCTCCGACGAGTAGCAGCCGGGGGAGAGATCTTGGCGCCCGGCACGCCCGACCGAACGATTCAACCGATCGATGTGCGTGACGTCGCGGCGTTCGCGCTACACGCGATCGTTGATGGCCTATCCGGCGCGTACAACATTTCTCGCCCCGTTGGCGATGCCACCTTCGGTGGCCTGCTCCGGGCTTGCGCCGACGCGACCGACGAAGCTCCGGTTCTTACCTGGGTTCCCGATGACCTGCTCGTGCGGCATGGCGTGCGGCAGTGGTCGGAGCTGCCGCTGTGGCGCACCTTCGAGGGAGTGTGGCAGGTCGATTCGTCCAAGGCTTACGTGGCCGGCCTGCGCTGCCGTCCGCTGCGAGAGACGGTCGCCGATACCTGGCAGTGGCTCACGACCAGCGGGGCTGCCCTGGCGAACGTACGGGTAGCCGAGATCGGTCTGAGTCCGGAAAAGGAAGCCCAGGTGTTGGCCGCATGGCACAGGTCAGTTGATCAGCCCAGGTGAACTCTCGGACAGCCATCCGGAGACCTCCATGGCGAGGTGCTGCGCTTTCGGGTCGTGTTCCCATGGGGATTTGGCCAGCAGGTACCGAACTCTTGTCATTCGACCTGCCAGCGATGTGTTGCGCCTCCCGCCAGCAAGGTCCAGAACGTCGCTCAGCGTCTGGATAGCTCCGTCCCTTTCTTCCAGGCACAGGTGAGCAGCCGCCAGGTCGATCTTGCTGCCGTTGATCTGCGAGTATGGCCGCCGGGTAGGCGACAACCGGTTGTAGGCTTCAAGGGCCTCCTGCGCGTACCTGGCTGCCTCTTCACCATCTCCGACGTCGAGCCATGCGGCGGCCGCACAAGCTGCGGCCCTGGCTGGCCCGAAGGCGAACTCACCTCCGAACGACACGCTGAGGTCATCCGGCCGTTTCGCTGCGAGATCCCGGTCCCGACCGGCAGCCTGTAGTGCCTCCCGAAGGGCCGATGAGTTACCAAGCAGGGCCTAGGAACGTGCAGCGATGTGACGAAGCCTGAGCATCGGTTCGCCACCAGGTGCGCGTGGCAACGCCTTGACGAAGTACGCCAGCGCGGCGTCCGGCTCATTGCGCCAGTTGGCGAGTGTCATTTGGAGACCGAACGTCCACGTCACCAGAGATGGCTGTCCGGCCAGATCCGCATACTGGTTGGCGGTACGGGAAAGGGCCGCCGAGTCATTCCAGTACCCGAGGTCGAATGCTGCCGACGCCATCAGGGCGGTTCCCTGGCCGATGACCACATAGAGATCGGTAAGGTCGCGCGGCCGACGGGCTCGCTCGGCCAGCGTCCGGGCTTCGATGCAGAGGCGCCGGGCGGTAGTGAAGACATCGAACGCGGCCGTGCTGACGGTCCGAGCCAGCACCGCCATGTCGCTCTGTAACGACTCAATGGAGTCGTGAGAAATCGGCGCTGTGAGTAACAACGGATCGTTGGCGAGCAAGTCGGCTGCGTCGCTCACGAGGCGTGGATCGGCGATGGCACCACGACTGGTCCATGAGGGCGTCTGCTGGGCAGGTTTGACCTCTTCTACGTCACACAGCAACTCGTCCAGCTGATCGACGGTTGTCTGGAGGGCTTCCGCAAGACCGAGCCGTACCCAGGGTTGAGGCGCAGACTCGCCACGTTCCCAACGGACGACAGTCGTCCGGTCAACGCCGAGCTTTTCCGCGAGGCTCTCCTGGGTGTGACCGAGCGCCTTTCGCCGGAGCGCAAGCCGGTGTCGTCGCCTCAGGGGCACCAAGCACCTCCGTTGAAGCTGTCACCAAGAGTCACTACATAGTTACTCTAGCCGGTGCTCGTGGTGCAACAGCCGCGCCTACGCGGGCGCTACTCGTTCCAGTTGGCGACGTCCCTCAGTGACGGCAGCGGCAGCTCGTCGACGGCCAGACCCACTGCTCGGAAGAGGGCGTTGGCGGCTTCGGTTGTTTTCTCGACTGAAAGGCGAAGGACGGGCTCACCGACCGCCAAGCTCACCACGAGTTCGTAATCCCCGTCATGAGCGACGGTGTAGACGCCAAGATGGGCGGCCTCTCGGCCCTTCTGGGGCCGCCCCTCTCCGTAGACGAATGCGTCGAAATGCGACAAGGCGTTCCGGAGCTTCCGGACGTCAGGGGCCCTCGTATCGAAGTCCTCAATGGTGCTCTGAATCTGCTCCTGCACGTCAAGCGGGGCCGAACGGCGGACCAGTTCCGCCGCTGTCCTGAGGTTGTGCGCTGCCCATACGAACAGGTAGGCGTCTGCCTGCCGGGTGCCGCGAAGTCGGTACGCAGGTTCCGCAGGCAGGATTCGTTCGCACTGCTGTCTAACCGCCATCCACCACGAAACCATGAACTGCATACCGTCCACATGGGACACCTTTGACGTTGGGCTCACCAGCAAAGTTTCGCAGAGGGAGCCGCACTGGCAACCGAGATCTTCCTGAAGCGCTCCCAGCGCTGGCTCCGTCAGCGGCGATACCGGCAGAGCTGCACACGATGATCGTGATGCAACACCTCTGCGCAGGTTTCGCCGAGTTGCTGCTCTGGGGCGGGAACGCCTTGGCCGGGAGGTTGGAGGCATGGCCCGGGGCGGGTGCTGGGCTCCGGTGGGGCGTATCCCCGTGCGCGTCCGTCGTCCCCGCCCGCTCCGGTGCCGCTCCAACTCTCGATGCGGCGGAAGGGCTTTCCATGGCGGCGGTGCTGGACGACTTTCCGGTGGTGGTGCCGGTCAGTGACGAGGATGTGGTGGTGGCCGTGCGGGCGGTGGTGAAGCATGCGCCGGAGCGGTGGCCGGCGGGTCCGCTGTGCCGCAGTGAGCGGGTTCCGCATCCGTGCCGGGTGGCCCGCTGGGGGCGGGACACGTTGCGGGCGGCCGGGGTCGCCGACGCGCGGGTCGATGAGTTGGTCGCCGCCGGTGACCCGGACGCCTGGGTGTGGGCGTGACCGGGCTCGGGG
>NZ_POTY01000125.1 GCF_003236315.1 Micromonospora craterilacus | reverse complement strand
GGATGACGACGGCGCCCGTCCCCGGGTGGGGGCGGGCGCCGGTCGGTCGCGGGGCGCGAGGTCAGTCGTCGCCCTGGAAGTAGCTCAGCAGGCGCAGGATCTCGATGTAGAGCCAGATCAGGCTGACCAGGATGCCGAACGCGGCGACCCAGGAGTAGCGCTGCGGCAGGCCCATCCGGACGCCGTCCTCGACCTCCTTGAAGCTGAGCACGAAGCTCAGCGAGGCGACCACGATGCAGACCAGGCTGAAGCCGATGGCCAGCGCGCCGCCGTCCCGCAGACCGGTGTTGAAGCCGAACAGCGAGAGCACAAAGTTGATCATCATGACGGCGAACAGGCCGGCCATGACCGCGATCAGACCCTTGGTGAACCTCGGCGTGGCCCGGATGACCCGTGCCCGGTAGAGCATGGTCATCACGAAGAAGACACCGAAGGTGGCGACCACCGCCTGGAGCACGATGCCGCTGTACAGCGACTCGAAGAACTTGCTGATCGCGCCGACGAGGACGCCCTCGACGACGGCGTACGCGACGACCAGCGCCGGGTTCGCCATCCGGGAGAACGAGATGATCAGACCGAGCACCAGACCGACGACGGCCGCGCCGATCCAGGCGGCGCCGAGCAGCGCGTCGGGCACCAGCACCCAGGCCGCCGCGGCGGTGGCGCCGAGGATGGCCAGGAGCGTGACCGTCTTGACCACCACGTCGTCGATCGACATGGGGGTGACCGCCGGCGGCGCGGCCGGGTAGCCCGGCGCGCCGGGGTAACCGGCCTGCGGCGGATACTGCTGGGGGTAGCCGGGCTGCCCGTAGGGCCCGGTCGGGGCGTACCCGGCGGCACGCTCCCGCTCGGCCGCCTGGCCGAGCCGGGCGAGCACCGGGTTCGAAGTCTTCACTGTCTGGCCTCCCTAAGGGGGTCGTGGCACGTCAACGCGCGCTACAAGAGTAAACGTCCGGGACAGTCCGATGGTGATCGGAATCCTGAGGGAACGCTGAGAGTGCCCGGGGCGGGGGTCGAACCCGCACGCCTTGCGGCAGCCGCTTTTAAGGCGGCCGTGTCTGCCGTTCCACCACCCGGGCGGGTGACCCCGACGCGCCGGCACGCGCGGTGCAGTGCCACGGTAGCGGGTTCGCGGCCGCTACGGCGTCCCCCGCCGGCCAC
The DNA here is from genome assembly GCF_003236315.1 of Micromonospora craterilacus. Classification (GTDB taxonomy): domain Bacteria; phylum Actinomycetota; class Actinomycetes; order Mycobacteriales; family Micromonosporaceae; genus Micromonospora; species Micromonospora craterilacus. The sequence goes on along the minus strand of NZ_POTY01000125.1, from coordinate 18,892 downwards.
CGACACTAGGGTCGAGGCCGTGACCAGCCCCGCACCGACCGCCCGGGACGACGACGTGGCCCAGCGGACGCTGCACACCATCGAGGCGGTACGCCTGCCGCGCATGTCCCGGCTGGCCCGGGCCGCCGCCCGGCACCGGGGCGACCTGGTCGTGGGGCTGTTCTTCACGGCGCTGGCCGGCTGGCTCACCCACGGGCTCTGGCCCGACCCGACCGGTCGGACGCTCTCGCTCAACCCCGACGACCAGATCCTCTACGAGTGGTTCCTGACCGTCGACGCGCGGGCTCTGCTGGGCGACTTCGGGCTGCTGACCGACCGGCTCAACGCCCCCGCCGGGGTGAACCTGATGGCGAACACCTCGGTCATCGCCCTCGGCATGCTGTTCGCGCCGGTCACCCTGCTGTTCGGCGCGCCGGTCACCTTCGCCCTGCTCACGGCCGGCAACCTGGCCGGCACCGCGACCGCCTGGTACCTCCTCTTCAGCCGTACGCTGCGCGCCCACCGGCCCGCCGCGGCGCTGGGCGGTGCGCTGTGCGGCTTCGGCCCGGGGATCGTGTCGCAGACCAACGGCCACCTGCACATGACCGCCCAATGGCTGCTACCGGTCATCGTCTGGCTGGTGGTACGCCTGCTCCGCGCCGCCGCCGGCGGGCCGCCGGGAACCGCCGCCGGCAACCGACGGCCGGACCGGCGACGCCTGGTCACCTCGGCGGTCGGGCTCGCCGCCGCCGTCTCCGTGCAGGTGTTCATCGGCGAGGAGGTGCTGTTCCTCGGCGCGGTCACGCTGCTGGTGATGGCGGTGACGGTGATCGCCGTGGATCGCGACCTGGCCCGCCGCGCGCTGCCCGCCTTCGCCGGCGGTACGGCGCTGGCCACCGGGCTGGCCCTGGCCGTGCTCGCCCACCCGCTGTGGTTCCAGTTCGCCGGGCCGCAGGGCCTCGCCGACGGCCTGTTCAGCCCGCACTACTTCGCCGCCGACCTGCGCAGCTGGTCGGCGATCTCGCCGCTCGCCCTGGTCGGGAACGACCGCTCGGCCGGCCTGACCACCGGCCCGGCCGAGTACAACACCTTCCTGGGTTGGCCGTTGCTGCTGGTCACCGCCGGCTGTGCGCTCTGGCTGGGGCGTCGCCCGCTGGTGCTGGCCTGCGCCGCCGGCATCCTGGTGATGGGGGCGCTCTCGCTCGGCCCCGAGATCGTGTACGGCGGTGAGGGCACCGGCGTGCCCGGGCCGTACGCGCTGCTGGCCGGGCTCCCGGTGGTCGACGGCGCGCTACCGATGCGATTCGCCCTGGCCGTACCGCCGTTGGCGGCGACGATCCTGGTGCTGGCGGTGGACCGGGCGCTGCGGGCAGCCGGCCGCCCCCGGCGGCTGATGCTGGCGGCCGTCGGGGTGGCGCTGGTGCCGGTCGTCCCGGCACCGTTGCCCACCGCCCAGCGCACGCCGGTGCCGGAGTTCATCACCGGCGGCCACTGGCGCGCCTGCGTCGCGCCGGGCGGCGTGCTGGTGCCGGTGCCGCTGGCCACGCCGAGGGAGCCCGGGCCGATGCGCTGGGCGACGGCCGCGGGCGCCGGCTTCGGCATGCCGGAGGGTTTCTTCATCGGCCCGCACGGCCGGGATGGCACCGCCGCGATGGGGGCTGCGCCGCGTCCCACCTCGGCGCTGCTGGCCGAGGTGTCCGCCAGCGGCCTGCGGCCGGTCGTCGGCGAGGAGCAGCGCCGCCAGGCCGAGGCGGACGCCCGGCACTGGGGCGCCTCCTGCGTGGCACTGGCGGTCGCCACCCCGCACGCCGACAGCCTGCGCCTCACGTTGGAGGCGCTCTACGGCCCGTCGACCCGGATGGCCGACGCCTGGTTCTGGCGGGTATGAGGACGCCTGTTAAGAGGGGACCCTTCCTCGACCGGAGGCGTTAAGAAGGGGCCCTTCCTTACGACTTGGCGCGGGGCTGGGATGCCTCGGCAAACTCCTCGCGCGGGTCGTGCAGCTGGCCGAGGGCGACCACCTCACGCTTGAGGACGAACGCCAGCGTCCAGTCGACCACCACCCGGACCTTGCGGTTGAACGAGGGGATCCGGCTCATGTGGTACGTCCGGTGCATGAACCACGCCGGCCAGCCGGTCATCTTGATGCCGTAGACCTGCGCCACGCCCTTGTGCAGGCCGAGGCTGGCCACGCTGCCGGCGTGCTTGTGCTTGTAGTTCACCGGTTCCCGGCCCCGGATCACGGCCACGATGTTGTCGGCCATCCGGTGGGCCTGGCGCACCGCGTGCTGGGCGCTCGGCGAGCAGTAGTCGCCCGGCGGCTTGGTCAGATCCGGCACCGCGGCGCAGTCGCCGGCGCTCCACGCGCCCTCGACCACCCGGTCACCGTCGACCACCTGGAGGGTGGGCAGGCAGGTGATCCGACGCCGCTCCTCGCGGGGGAAGTCGGTCGCGTCCAGCATCGGCGACGGCTTCACACCCGCGGTCCAGACGATGGTGTCCGAGCGGAAGCTGTCGCCGTCGGAGAGCTTGACCACCCCGTCGACGCAGGACTCCAGGCGGGTGTCCAGCCGGATGTCCATGTCCCGCTTCAGCAGCTGCTGCACCGTGTAGGCGCCCATGTCCCGGTCGACCTCGGGCAGCACCCGCTGGGTGGCCTCGACCAGCACCCACCGCATGTCCGAGGGTTCCAGTTCCGGGTAGTACCGCAGGGCGTCCCGGGCCATGTCCTCCATCTCGGCGAGCGCCTCGATGCCGGCGTACCCACCGCCGACGAAAACGAAGGTCAACGCGCTGCGGCGGACCTCGGGGTCGGTCGTCGCAGCGGCCACGTCCAGCCGGTCGAGCACGTGGTTGCGGAGGTAGATGGCCTCACCGATGGTCTTGAAGCCGATGCCGTGCTCGTGCAGGCCGGGGATCGGCAGGGTCCGGGAAACCGAGCCGGGGGCGACCACCACGTGGTCGTACGTGATTTCCCGGGTCGGGCCGACGATCGGCTGCACCACAGCGGTCTTGCGCTCGTGGTCGATCCGCGTCACCGCGCCGGCCACCACCTTGCACCGACGCAACTCTCGACGCAGCGGCACCACGGAGTGCCGCGGGGAAATGTTTCCCGCCGATGCCTCGGGCAGGAACGGCTGGTACGTCATGTGCGGCTGGGGGTCGACGACGATGACCTCAGCCTCGCGGGAGCTGAGCTTCTTCGACAGGCGCAGCGCCGCGTAGAGACCGACGTGCCCGGCGCCCACCACAAGGATCCGCTTCGGATTCACGCTTCTATCTTTCCCCGCGAAGCTGCGCTAATCCCGTCTGCGGTGCGCTTCTGTGACCGAGCACAACCTCACTGTGACCCGGACAACGCCGCCCACCGACCGCCCTTCCACCGCCGGAAGCGGCCTCATTCGCAGCACACGAAAACCGCCTGTCACTTGCGTCGCAGCAGCCAGGCCAGCAGCGCGGTCACCCCGAGCGCGATCAGCAGACCGGCGATCGTGACGGCCTGCCGGCCGGTGTCGCCGCCACCCACCCGGGTCAGTTCGACCAGCAGCACCCCGACCACGGAGGTGGCGAGCAACACTGTTGCCGCGCGCGTGAGCCAACGCACGATCAGGTCCGGGTCCACCACCGCGTCGTACGGCAGCACCGCGGCCAGCGCGCACAGCGTGTGCGTGAGGTAGAGCGCCGCCGCTACCGCCATCAGCCGCCACAACGCGATCGGCCGGCCGTAGCCGTCGGTGGCGATCAGCCACCCCGCGACGGTGACCAGCGCAGCGAAGGTCGGCCAGAACCGGCGCGGTGCCAGCGCGGGCAGCACCGCGACCCCGACCAGGGCGCCGAACGCCCGCCCCGCGACGACCTCGGCGGGATACGCCAGCAGCAACCCCACCAGCGTGCCGACGAAGATTCCCGCGCGGACCAGCACCGGAGTCAGGGCGACCCGGCCGGCCGCCGTCCGCAGCGCCTTCACCCGGCCGGTCAGCGACGCAATCACCGGCCTCCACCTTCGTTCGCGAATGCGGTACTCCGCTGCGCTGCGTTCCTCGCGCTCACCGGCCACCCACCCGGGGGGCGGTCGCCAGGCGGGCCACGTCGCGCAGCACCTGGTCGAGGCTGCCAGCGCCGGCCCACGGCACCAACGGCACGCCGTGTTCGCGCAGTTGCGCGATCATCGTGTCCCGGTCCAGCCGCCACAACCGGTACGCCACCTCGGCCCAGCCCCGGTCGGCCGGCGGCGACAGATCGGCCGGCAGGGTGTCCACGGCCACCACGAACCGCCCGGAGCGGGCCAGCCGGGCCAGCATCTGTGCCGACCGCTCCTCCAGCAGCGGCGTGAGCACCACCACCAGCGCGTCGGCGGAGAGCAGTTGCGGCCCGAACACCTGGTCGTACGGCTCGTGTGACGAGGCCCGGGCCTGCACGTCCAACAGCCACTCCAGGACGGTCAGGTACTGCCGGCGTCCGGTGGCGGGGCGCAGCCGCCGGGCACTCGGGCCGTACTCCAGCAGCGCCACCCGGTCGCCCCGGTGCAGGTAGTGCTCGGCGATGGCGGCGGCGGCCCGGACCGTGGTGTCCAGCACCGAGGCCGTCCCGTTGATCCCGCCGGAACGGCCCGCCTCGACGAGCACGTCGAGCAGCACGACCACCTCGGCGTCCCGATCGGAGAGGGTGGCCGCCACATGCAGCTGCCGGGCGCGCAGCGACACCCGCCAATCGATGCGACGCAGCCGGTCGCCGGGGGCGAAGACGCGTACGCCGGCCAGCTCTCCGCCCTCGCCGGGCCGGCGCGAGTGGTGCGCGCCGACCAGCCCGGCGGCCCGGGGCATCGCCTCGACCGCCTCGAAGGGCTCGGTCTTCGGGTACACCCGGGTCCGGGTCGGCTCGGCGATCACCACGCGGGAGACCAGCAGTCCCTGGGCGGCGGAGACCCGGACGCCGGCCGGGCCGAGCCGGTGCCGCCCCCACCGCAGCGCGGTCCCGGCAAGTTCCAGGTCGACCGCGGTGTCCGGGGTCACCGAGGTGACGAACGGCCGGTCGGCCACGGTCGGTCGGCGGTCCCCACCGGACCGGCCCCCGGCGACGGCTCCGCCGGCGAGGCTCGCCCGTTCGATGCGCAGCCAGGGCGAGACCCGGGTACGCAGTACCGCCACGTCGTAGGGCACGGTGCCGGGGTTGCCGACACTGACCGTCCCGGTCACCTCACCCCCCTCCACCAGGTGCTCCTCGGCGGCGCCGATCCACACCTGGGGCAGCTCGGTGGGCCGGCGGCGCAACGCGTACGCGGTACCGAGCGCGAACGGGGCAGCCAGCACGACCAGGTCCACCCGGCCCAGCAGCACCGCGGCGACCAGCAGCAGGCCGGTGAGCAGCACCGCCCGGCCGAGCGCCCAGGTGGGCGTCCAGCTGGTGGGTGCCGGTCGGTCCGGAGTGGTCACGACGGGTCAGTGCCCCTGCCGGCCGGCGGCGTAGCTGGGCAGCGCCCCGCTGGCCGGTGCCGGGGTGCTGTCCAGTACCTCACCGACCACGAAGGACGGATCGACCCGGCGCAGCCACATCTCCGGCCGCAGCGTGATCCGGTGCGCCAGCGCCGGCGCCGCCACGTCCTTGACGTCCTCCGGCACCACGTAGTCCCGGCCGGAGAGCACGGCCCGGACCCGGGCCAGCAGCAGCAGCGCCAACGACCCCCGCGGCGAGGCGCCGACCAGCACCGACGGGTGTTCCCGGGTGGCTGCGGTCAGCGCCACGATGTAGCGGCCGACCGAATCCTCGACCACCACGTCCTCCAGGGCCGCCTGCATGGCACGCAGGGTGCCGGCGTCGACGACCGCCTTGATGTCGGCCTCCTCCCGACGGCGGGCCATCCGGCGGCGCAGCACCTCCCACTCCTCGTCCTGCTCCGGGTAACCGAAGGACACCCGCAGCAGGAACCGGTCCAGCTGGGCCTCCGGCAGCGGGTAGGTGCCCTCGTACTCGATGGGGTTGGCGGTGGCCAGCACGTGGAACGGCTCGTCCAGCCGGTAGGTCACGCCCTCCACCGAGACCTGCTTCTCCTGCATCGCCTCCAGCAGGGCGGACTGGGTCTTCGGCGGAGTCCGGTTGATCTCGTCGGCGAGCAGCAGGTTGGTGAAGACCGGCCCGGCCCGGAACGCGAAGTCGCCGCTGCGCTGGTCGTAGAGGAACGAGCCGGTGACGTCGGCGGGCAGCAGGTCGGGGGTGAACTGGAGGCGGCGGAAATCCAGCCCGAGCGCCTGCGCGAAGGACCGGGCGGTGAGCGTCTTGCCCAGGCCGGGCAGGTCCTCCAACAGGACGTGTCCACCGGCGAGGATGCCGGCGAGGACCAGTTCCAGGGCGTCCCGCTTGCCGACCACGACCTGACCGACCGCGTCCAGCACCGTCCGGGCGAGGTGGCCGACCTCGGTGGCGGGCATCGTCCGGTCGACGTCGTTCATCAGATCTTCTCCAGTTCGGCGACGATCACCGCGAGGTCGCGCGGCGAAGGGGTGCGGCGAGGCGGGGTCTCCAGGAACGTCCACAGCCGGTCGCCCAGCAGGGCCCGGGCCCGGGTCGGATCCGCCTCGCGGGTCACGCCGTGCTTGAGGCGCAGCCGCTCGTCGGCCAGCTCGACGAGGCGCGGCAGGACCACCCCGGTGAAGCGTTCGGGATTGGTCTTCGACCAGTCCAGCGGCAGTTCCCAGCCGTTGATCGCGGTGCGCAGTGCGTCCCGGGCCGCCCAGTTGTAGGTGCCGTCCTCTTCTCCGCCACGGGAGGGGACCCCGGCGCGCGTCCGGGACGGCGCGAGCGCGGCGACGATCCGGCGTACGACCAGCAGCGTGAGCACCGCGGCGACCAGTACCAGCAGCGACACCCGGAGCCCGACCACGCGTAACCCGGCGACGGCCACGACGGTCACGGCGGCGGCGACGCCGAGGACGTTCGCCACGGTCCGCAGCGGCCCGTTCTGCCGCCGCCCGGGCTGGACCGGCCGCTCGTCCTCGAAGCTGAGCAGGTCGTCGATGCTGGCACCACGCTGCCGCTCGGTCATGCCGTCACCTCGCTCCGCTCGGCGCCGGCCTGACCTTCATCCGCGCTGTGCCACTCGTTCGCTCGCTGACGCTCGCTCAAGCCGCCACCTCGCTCCGCTCGGCGTCGACCTGAGCGTTTTCCGCGCTGTGCCAATCGTTCGCTCGCTGACGCTCGCTCAAGCCGCCCCCGCTTCGACCGCGGCGGTGAGTTCGCCGCGCAACCGGCGCAGGGCCGAGCGGGCCTGGTCGCGGGTCTGTTCGTCGACCGGGCGGGTGGCGTACCGGGCCTCGCGGTAGACGTGCGCGAACTCGGCCAGCACGTCGGCGCTGACGATTGCCGGCACCCCGGTCGACTGGTCACCGCGCAGCAGGCGGGTGACCAGGTCGGTGGCGGTGTCGCCGGTCAGTCGGGGCAACCCGGCGCCGGCGGCGGCCTCTTCGAGGCGCACCCAGCAGGCGATCACCGCGGTCCGCGGGTCGGTGGACCGGTCGTCCAACTCGACCAGACCGGCGTCAACGGCGGCAACCACCTCACGGGCGGTGCCCTCGGCACTGCGCCGGGCCGGGCGCGTGGGCAGCGCCCGGGTGACCCGGCGGGCCACTCCCCGCACCAGCGCCCAGGCCAGGTAGCCGAGGGCGGCGAGCAGCGCCGCCGCGAGCAGCACCAGCGCGGCCGTGCCGAGCCAGGATGGGATCTGGGTACGGGTCTCCTCGGCGGCCTCTCGCGGCTCCGCCGGGAACGACGGGCGCGGCTCCCCGCTCGGATACTCCAGCACGAAGGGGGCGTCCTGGACGGCGGGCGGGATCCGGCTCGCGCCGATCGACGAGTGCGCGGAGGCCAGGGCCACCCCAGCGAGCAGGCCGACCACCAGCGCGACCGGCCACCACCTGCGCAGGACGTCCATCCCGGCTACCTCCGGGCCACCGGGGCGTACGGCGGGCCATCGCGCTTCTCGTCCGCCATCGCCACCGCCCCGCAGCTTCAGTCCACTCCGGCCAACCGCTTCGCCCGGGCGAACACATCGTCCAGCATCTCTGGTGTCAGCCGCCCGGTGAAGGTGTTCTGCTGGCTGACGTGGTAGCAGCCCAGCAGTTCCGGTACGGCCGTGCCGGACCAGTGTGCCCCATGACCGAACGACGGTCGCGGGCTGGGCGGACGGTGGCCGTACACATCGCGCAACACCGGCCACCACGCGGCCCAGGCGAAGGCACCCAGCGCCACCACCACCTGCAACGTTGGCCTGATCAGTGCGACCTCGCGGTGCAGCCACGGCGCGCAGGTGTCCCGCTCGGCCGGGGTCGGTTTGTTGTCCGGCGGGGCGCACCGCACGGCGGCGAAGATCCGCGTCTGGCGCAGGGTCAGTCCGTCGTCGGCGGCGACGCTGGTCGGCTGGTTGGCCAGGCCGGCGCGGTGCAGCGCGGCGAACAGCACGTCGCCGGAGCGGTCACCGGTGAAGATCCGGCCGGTGCGGTTGCCGCCGTGCGCGGCCGGGGCCAGCCCGAGAATCGCGATCCGGGCCGCGGGATCACCGAAGCCGGGCACCGGCCGGCCCCAGTACTCCTGGTCACGGAACGCCGCCCGCTTCGTGCGCGCCACCTCCTCCCGCCAGTCCACCAGCCGGGGGCAGGCGAAGCAGTCGGCGACGGCCGCGTCGAGGTCGGCGAGATCGGTCGCCCGCGCCGCGCGGGCAACCACCTCGGCGGGCGTACGCGGCTCAGCCAAGCTTCGCCCGGAAGAGTTTGAGGGTGCGGGCCCAGGCGCTGGTGGCGGCGCGCTGGTCGAACTTCTCCGGCCGGTCCTCGTTGAAGAAGGCGTGCGCGGTGCCCGGATAGTCGTGCAGCTGGCAGGTGCCACCGGCACCCTCGATGGCCTGGCGTACCGCCTGCACCCCCGGGTCGGTGGAGGTGCCGTCCGCCTCCGCGCAGTGCACCAGCGCGTCCTTGCCCGCGTAGTCCGCCCACTCGGAGCGCATCCCCTCCCACGGCAGGCGGGGGTAGAAGGCGGCGGTGGCGACGATCCGTTCGGAGAAGCTCGCCGCCCACAGCGCCAGGCTGGCCCCGGCGCAGAAGCCGGCGCAGCCGACCTTGCCGGCGACCTCGGTACGGCCGGCGAGATAGTCGGCGGCCGCCGCGATCTCGCGCGCCGCCTCGTCCATCTGTGGCCCGTTCAGCATCTGCCGGGGCTCACTCGGCTTGCCGGCCGGCTCGCCGTGCCGGAAATCCGGCGCGAGGGCGACGAAGCCCGCCTCGGCGAAACGGTCCACGACCGACCGGATGTGCGGCACGATGCCCCACCAGTCCTGGATGACGATGACGGCAGGGCTGGCCGTACCGGTGGCGGGTATCGCGAGGTATCCCTCGCCCGTACCGCCACCGCCACGGTAGGTAACCATCTCGCCCATTGGCCCGTCCTCCTAGCGGTCAGTCATCGTTGGCTGGTCGCCCAGTGGTCCTACGTGCCGGTAGCCTGCCATGCGGTGACGTCCGTCGGAAGATGCCGGAACAGTGGCATTCACCTCCCGTTCGCGTCTGCGTAGCGGCGGACACGCCGACGGCGGCGCGGGACGTGCCGCGCCGCCGTCGACGGTGATGGGGATGCTGCCCGGATGGCCTCAGGCCTTCTTGGTGAGGCAGAGCAGGTAGCCGGTGCCACCCGGCTTGATGCTGGAGAAGACGTAACCGTCGTCGCCATCCTTGAAGTACTGGGTGCAGGCGTCCCCGGAGCGGGCCTGCTCCTCGGTCTGCCCGTCGACCCGGCCGACCACGTTGTACACGGCGGCGGTGTCGGTGCAGTCGACCACCTTCGCGCCCTCGACCTCGGTCTCCTGGTCGCCGATGGTCTCGGACAGCTCGGCGATGCAGTCGCCGGCCTTCGCCTCGGCTGCCTCGTCCTTGTTGAACACGCTGGCCAGGCCGAACTTCAGACCTGCCACGACCGCGAACGCGACGATCGCGCCGAGGATGCCGAGCAGCTTCTTCTTGCCACCGGACTTCTTCTCCGGCTCAACCGGCGACGCCGGCTGCACGCCCGCCTCCCCGGGGGTTGCCGGCCCGCCCGACGGGTGCTGCGATGCGTCCGGCGCGGGGGGCGGTGCGACCTGCTCTGACACGGGAATTCCTTCCAAAAGGGGGATGAGCAGACGACACCGTAAGGGATCATCGGCTCCCCCCGTTGCCCCACCTGCCTCATCCGTTCAGCCAATTCCCAGGCTCCCGGCGTGCCGTCAGGCGCTCGGAGAGAGGCTCCAGGCGTGCCGTCAGGCGGTCGGAGCGAGGCTCCAGGCGATGCCGTCGAGAATGTCGTGCTCCGAGGCGACCACCGAGGCCATGCCCGCCCGCTCCATGATCACGCGGAGCACCAGCGCGCCCGCGCCGATCACGTCGGCCCGGCCGGGGTGCATCACCGGGATGGCCAGCCGCTGCTCGCGGGTCATCGCCAGCAGCTCGGCGGTCACCTCCGCCACCCGTTCGTACGACACCCGGGCGTGGTGAACGCGGCTCGGGTCGTACTCGGTGAGCCCTTCGGCGATCGCGACCACGGTGGTGACCGAACCGGCGAGCCCGACCAGCGTGGCCGCCTCCCGCCCGGGCACGGCGGCCAGCGCCCGGTCCACCGCCACCGCGATGTCGGCCTGCGCGGCGGTTGTCTCGGCCAGGCCGGGCGGGTCGCCGTGCAGGTGGCGCTCCGTCATCCGGACGCAGCCGATGTCCATCGAGATCGCCGCGTCGACACCGCCGTCCCGGCTACCGACGACGAACTCGGTCGAGCCACCGCCGATGTCCACCACCAGGTACGGCGACCGCGCGTCGGTGGGCAGCCCGCGCACCGCACCGGTGAAGGAGAGCCGGGCTTCCTCGTCGCCGCTGGCCACCTCGGGCGCGACGCCCAGGGTCTGCTCCACCATGGCCCGGAAGTCGGCCGCGTTCGCGGCGTCCCGGGTGGCCGAGGTGGCGACCATGCGTACCCGCTCGGCGCCCAGCTTCTCGATCTCGGCGGCGTAGTCGGCCAGCGCGACCCGGGTCCGCTCGATCGCCTCCGGAGCCAAGAGGCCGGTCTTGTCGACCCCCTGCCCCAGGCGGACGATCTCCATCCGCCGCGTCACGTCGACCAGCGGCGCGGAGGCCCCGGCCTTCGGGTCGGGCAGGTCGGCGACCAGCAACCGGATCGAGTTCGTGCCGCAGTCGATGGCAGCCACACGCGTCGTCACGTCGGTCACCCTATAGCCCCACCCCGCCCCGAACGCCTACTCGCCGATCACGTCCCGCCCGGCGTTCCGTCCCCGCCGCGTCCAGCCGACAAACCGGTCGAACAGCGCCTTGGGCTCGGGGCCGTCATGCGGGTTGAGGTGGTAGAGGTCGCGGATGGCCTCGTACATCAGGCCGGCGAGGTAGATCGTCAGGCCGGCGAGGTTCCGGTCGAACTCGGCGCGGAGCAGAAGTCGCGCCTCGGCGCAGGGCCAGGGCTGGCCGTCGGCCCGGCAGCACCACATCGGCCGCAGCGGGGTGTGCGGGGCGTTCGGTCCGACCGCGTGCGGGTGCGCTGGGTGTGGCCCCCGGCCCGGCCTCGGCAGCTTCGTTGTAATCACCGACGTTCGCCGTCTGCCCGCCACTGCTGGCCGGGGGTCAGCCAGCCGGGACGGCCGGGGCGCTGGAGCGGCAGCGGCTGTGTCGGCTCGCGCATCCACTCGGGCAGGTGGGTGCCGCGTCGGCGTTGCGGTAGGACGGTGAGGAGCACCGTCGGGCAGAGAAATGGACGGGTACGCACATCGACCTCCATCACGCAGGTGATCGGGAGGGGCCGCCCCGGTACGGGGGAAATCCATGGGCGGCCCCGACACGAAATCCACCCCGTCCCTTCCTGGATAGGAGCGAATCCGTTATGCGACAGTCTGGATAGGACCGCATTGATGCCGATAGGTGCTCGCGGCATCTGCGCAGGTCATGGTCGCGGTAGGGCGCGTTTGACAGGCCGTCGGGCGGAATTGGGCAGAGGTGGGGAATCGATGAGCAACGCAATCGACTACGTACGCGAGGAGCTACGCCTGCTCCGGGCTCACCTGCGGTCGAGCCAGGACGATTTCGGCCGCGTCATCGGCTATTCCGGCTCACATGTCAGCTCGGTCGAGACCGGTGGTCGGCCGCCCACGAAGGACTACATGCTGGCCGTCGACCGCGCCCACGATCCGGCCTTCGATCCGGAGGCGGCGGAGGGCAGGTTCACCCGGATGCTCCGCGAGTTGTCGAAGCTGGAGCAGACGCCATCGTGGCTCCGGGAATGGATCGAGCTGGAACGCGAGGCAGCACTGCTGCGCTGGTACGAGCCGGCGTTCGTGCCGGGGATCTTTCAGACGGAGGCATATGCACGGGGCATGATGAACAACGGCCTACTGTTGCCCGACCAGATCGAACAGCGGGTGGCGTCCCGGCTGGACCGGCAGGCGATCCTCACCCGCGATGTGCCGGTGCCAGTGGTGGCGGTGCTCGACGCGATGGTGCTCCGGCGGGGCATCAACGGCCACCCCGACATCATGCGGGAGCAGCTCGAACACCTGGTCAAGGTCTCCGAGCTGCCGCACGTCCAGATCCTCGTGGTGCCCGAGGAGACGGGGATCTACCCTGGGTTGCAGGGAGGCTTCATCCTGGCGGCGCTGAGCGACGGATCAGTGGTGGCCCACCTCGACCACCAGGTTCGGGCCCAGATCGTGAACCACACCGACGACCTGGCCACCCTTCAGCGGACCTGGGAGGCGGTCCGGGGTGAGGCGCTTCCCCGCAGGCAGTCCCTCGAACTGATCAAGGAAGCGGCGCAGACATGGACATGACCGATGCCAGGTGGCGCAAGTCGACCTACTCGGGAACCAACGGTGGGTCGTGTGTGGAGGTGGCCGACAATCTGACCGGCGTCGTCCTCGTCCGCGACACGAAGGACCGCGATGGCGGCACGCTCGCCTTCACCCCGGCCTCCTGGGCGGGCTTCGTCGAGCTGGCGAAGGAGATCGGCCCGACCGCCTGACCACACCAACGCCGAAGCCCCCGCCCAGCCGGGGGCTTCGGCGTGTGCAGCAGCCACTGTCTGCGTACGGGTCCGACAAGGTCACGCTCGATCCAGGATCGAGTGGTATCCCAGCGCCCGAATAGCCACTCGATCCTGGATCGAGCACGATCTTGACGAGCGGGGTCAGAGGCGCAGCAGCATGCGGGTGTTGCCCAGGGTGTTCGGCTTGACCCGTTCCAGGTCGAGGAACTCGGCGACACCCTCGTCGTACGAGCGCAGCAGTTGTTCGTAGACCGGGTGCGGCACCGGCGCACCGTCGATCTCGGTGAAGCCGAACGAGGCGAAGAACCGGGTCTCGAAGGTCAACACGAAGATCCGGGCCACGCCCAGCTCCCGGGCCGCCTCGATCAGCTCGGCGACGATCCGGTGCCCGATCCGCTTTCCCCGGCAGGTCGGATCGACCGCGACGGTGCGGATCTCGGCCAGGTCCTCCCACATCACGTGCAGCGCGCCGCAGCCCATCACCGCGCCGTCGGAAACCCGGCTGGCCACCCGGAACTCCTGGACGTCCTCGTAGAGCGTCACGGTCGCCTTGCTGAGCAGCCGGCGATCGTCGGTGTAGGTGTCCACCAGCCGCCGGATCGCCCGCACGTCGGCGGTCCGGGCCCGCCGGAGCACGATGTCGCCGTCGGCTGCGCCGGCCGGGTCGGGCTGATCCGGTCGGGTCGCGGCCGAAAGACCGTCCGGGTCGGGCTGATCCGGTCGGGTCGCGGCCGAAAGACCGTCCGGGTCGGGCTGATCCGGTCGGGTCGCGGCCGAAAGACCGTCCGGGTTCACCCGGCGTCCGGCACGTCGACGCAGCGGCCGGCCGTCCACCACGGCTCGACCAGTTCCAGCGTCTCGTCGCCGAACGGGTTCACTCCCGGCCCGGCGCCGAGCGCGTGGCCGAGATGAACATGCAGGCACTTCACTCGGCCGGGCATGCCGCCCGCCGATACGCCGGCGATCTCGGGCACCTCGGCGATGGCGTCCCGGCGGGTCAGATAGTCCTCGTGCGCCGCCCGGTACTCGGCGGCCAGTTCCGGGTCGGTGGCCAGCCGGTCCGCCATCTCCCGCATCAACCCGGCCGACTCCAGCCGGCTGCACGCGGCCGTCGCCCGGGGGCAGGTCAGGTAGAACAGCGTCGGGAACGGGGTGCCGTCGGCCAGTCGGGGCGTCGTCTCCACCACGTCGGGCAGGCCGCACGGGCAGCGGTGGGCCACCGCCCGGGTCCCTCGCGGCGGGCGTCCGAGCTGCGCGGCCACCGCGGCCAGGTCGGCCTCGGTGGCCGGCTCCCGCTTCGGTGGGGGTACGGAAGCCGCCGCCGGCTCCTGCGGTGGTACGACAGTCACGGTGCCATCTCTCGTTCGGTGCTCAGATGTCGGTGCTCACTCGTCGGTCAGATTGGCGTCGGCCGCCCGCACGCTCGACCAGAGGGTGTCGTACCACGCGTCCGGCATGGCCGGGCTCGCCGGGTCACCGGCGACACCCGCGTCCCGGGCGGCCCCGGCCGGGTCTTCGAGCAGGATCACCATCTTCTCGCCGGGCCGGCTCATGAAGAACCGCTCCCGGGCCTTGGTCTCGATGTACGCGTCGTCGTCCCACTTCGCCGCCCGTTCGGCCAGTTCCGCGATCAACTCGCGCTGGGCCGCCTGGGAGGCTTCCATCCGCTCGATGTCGGCCTGCTGGTCGAGGTAGACCCGGACGGGATAGGTGTAGGCGAGGGCAAGCGCGATCAACACCGCGAACAGCACGGTGGCCCGCCCGGTGAGACCTCGGGATTGGGGTGCGGAGAGCCGCGTGACGCCGCCGGCCCCGCTACGCCGGGCGGCGGCGGGCCGCTTGGCGGAGCGTACGCCCTCGGCACCGCGGGTGGTCGACGGCGCCCGGCCGGCGGCGGCGCGCGACTCGGCGCGGACCCCGCTGTCGCGGACCGCGCCCCGGCCGGTGCCGGGCCGACCGGTGCGACCCGGCCGGCGAACCGGACGCTGACCACCTGGTGTGCGGCGCTGCTGCATCACACCCCTCCCCCGAGGTCTGGCATCCGTCAGGCGGAACGGTAACGCGGGAAGGCGCCCGCCCCGGCGTACCGCGCCGCGTCGGCCAGCTCCTCCTCGATGCGCAGGAGCTGGTTGTACTTGGCCACCCGGTCCGAGCGGGCCGGGGCACCGGTCTTGATCTGGCCGCAGCCGGTGGCCACCGCCAGGTCGGCGATGGTGGTGTCCTCGGTCTCGCCGGAACGGTGGCTCATCATGCACTTGAAGCCGGCCCGGTGGGCCAGCTCGACCGCGTCCAGCGTCTCGGTCAGCGAACCGATCTGGTTGACCTTGACCAGCACCGCGTTGGCCGCCTTCTCGGCGATGCCCCGGGCGATGCGCTGCGGGTTGGTGACGAACAGGTCGTCCCCGACGATCTGGATCCGGTCGCCGATCGCGGCGGTCAGCGTCTGCCAGCCGCTCCAGTCGTCCTCGGCCAGCGGGTCCTCGATGGAGACGATCGGGTACGCGTCGGCGAGCTTGGTGTAGTACTCGCTCATCTCCTCGGCGGTCTTGGCGACCCCCTCGAAGGTGTAGCTGCCGTTGGCGAAGAACTCGGTGGCGGCCACGTCGAGGGCGAAGACGATGTCGGTGCCGAGCCGGTAGCCGGCCTTCTCCACCGCTTCGGCGATCAGGTCCAGGGCGGCGGCGTTGGTGGGCAGGTTCGGGGCGAAGCCGCCCTCGTCGCCGAGCCCGGTCGACAGGTCCTTCTTCTTCAGCACTGACTTGAGCGCGTGGTAGACCTCGGCACCAGAGCGCAGCGCCTCGCGGAAGCTGGGCGCGCCGATCGGCGCGATCATGAACTCCTGGATGTCGACGTTGCTGTCGGCGTGCGCCCCACCGTTGAGGATGTTCATCATCGGCACCGGCAGCAGGTGCGCGTTCGGCCCGCCCAGGTAGCGGAAGAGGCTCAGCTCGGCACTGCCGGCCGCAGCCTTGGCCACCGCCAACGAGACCCCGAGGATGGCGTTCGCGCCCAGCTCGGCCTTGTTGTCGGTGCCGTCGATGTCGAGCATCTTCTGGTCGATGACCCGCTGCTCGCTGGCCTCGTACCCGATCAGCTGGTCGACGATCCGGTCCTCGATGTTGGCGACCGCCTTCTCGACTCCCTTGCCCAGGTAGCGGTCCTTGTCACCGTCGCGCAGCTCGATCGCCTCGAAGGCGCCGGTCGATGCGCCGGAGGGCACCGCCGCCCGGGAGATCGTCCCGTCGTCGAGCCCGACCTCGACCTCGACGGTCGGGTTGCCCCGCGAGTCCAGGATCTCCCGAGCCTCGATTACCTCGATGGTTGCCACTGAGTCGCTCCTCGTTCATGTCGTCTCGTGCCGTATGGGCCGCGACGGTGCGGCAGAGGCAGGTGTTGAACGCAGCGTATCGGTCCCCGCCCGGCGGCGCGGCGACCGGGCGGGCTGCGGCCCGCCGTTCGACACCCGACGGGTCGGACATTCCCGGATTCTCGTGCCTCAACCGGCAACGGGTTTGCACGAGCGGGACCCGATCGATCAGGCTGGTCGCCATGCCCGCCGCCTCGACCACCCTTCGTACGCTCGCCGTGTCGGTCATAACGTTGCTCACCGTGACCGGCTGTCAGGCGCTGGACGACGCCGGGCGGGCCATGGGGCGGGCCGACATCGTCAACGAGCTCGCCGCCCGGCTGGACCGGGCGCTGGAGCTGACCTACTCGGCGGAGTACCAGCTTCCCGGCGGGCGGACCGCGTCGATCACCCAGTCCCAGGACCCGGCCCGGTCCGCGTACGAGTGGCCGGGCGGGAAGTTGACGGTCACCGCCGAGGCGACCACCCGCTGCGACACCGCCAGCGGCCGGACGGTCTGCACCATCGAGGCGCCGCCCGCGCCCAACAGCAAGCCCTCGGTGGTCCTCTTCGCCGCAGCCGAACGGGAAGGTCAGGTCACGCCACCGATGGTGATGGGGCTGCTGACGGCCGCCGCGCTGGACCCCGGCGCCACCATCACGCAGAGCGACACCACGGTCGCCGGTCACCTCGCCACCTGTGTCGACGTACGACAGACCGCCGGAAGTTTCGCCACCTGCGTGACCGGGGAGGGTGCGCTGGGCAGCTTCACCGGCCAGGTCGACGGCCAGCCGGCGGAGCTGGCGCTGAGCCGCTACCGGGAGCAGGTCGACGGGGCGGCGTTCGACCTGCCGCCGGGCGCCGGCGTGGTGGACCGCCGGCAGGCCGGCTCCTGACCACGGGTTTTCACCCGCCGAGCAGGGTCCGCAGGTGCCGTGGGGGCGGGCAGTCGTGGGCGAGCATCTTGTCGTGCCAGGCGCGTACCGACACGTCGTGCGGGCGGCGCGCGGCGATCGCGGCCACCTCGTTGTAGCCGACGAAGTACGTGGACAACTGGGCGGAAGTGAGCAGGGCGCGGCGCCACTTGCCGGCGGCCTCCCCCTCCTCCTGGAAGCCCCGCCCGGTGAGCAACGCCATCCCCTCGGCCTCGGGCAGTTCCTCGGCGTGCACCAGCTGGTCGAGCAGTGCGTTGAGGGTCATCCGCAGCTGCATCTTCAGCTGCTGCAACCGCACCGGTAGACCGCCGAAGCCGGCCCCGGCCATCAGCTCCTCCGCGTAGACCGCCCACCCCTCAAGGAACGGGCCGGACCGGGTCAGCGCGCGGACCCGGGTCGAGCCGACGTAGCGGCGGGCGTGGGCGAGCTGGAGGAAGTGCCCGGGCATCGCCTCGTGCACGGTCAGGTTGCGGACCATGTGGTCGTTGTACTCGCGGTAGAACGACTCCATCCGATGCGCCGGCCAGTCCGCCGGGGCGGGCGCGATGCAGTAAAACGTCGGCAGGTCGGCGGTTTCCAGCGCACCGGGCGCGTCGCAGTAGGCCACCGCCACGCCCCGGGCGAACTGCGGCATCACCTGGATCACGCACGGGTCGTCCGGCACGGTCACCAGGTCGTGGGCCCGGACGAAATCGGTCGCCTCGTCCAGGGTGATCGAGGCCAGGTCGACGATGGTGTGGTCGTCGGGATGCTCGGCGGCGAGCAGGTCCAGCGCCCGGCGTACCGTCTCGTCGTCGGCCGGGCCACCGACCAGCTCGACCGCCGCCGCGCGGATCTCCTCGGTGACCCGGTCGAGGTTGGCCCAGGCGCGGCGCTGGATCTCCGCCGCGCCCAGCTCGGTGTCGAGGGTGTGCCAGAGCTGGGCCTCCCAGCGGCGCCGGCCCAGCCGGGGGTCGCGCCCGGGGCCGGCGTCGGCGGCCAGGTCGGCGCGCAACCAGGCGACGAACTCCTCCAGCGCGGCGATCGCCGTGGTGGCGGCCGGCTCGACCCGGTCAAACAGCGCGGGCGCCTGGGTGAGCAGCGCCGGCACCTCGTCGCGGATCAGCGCCGCCACGCCGGTGAACTGCCCGACCGCCGTCTCGGCGTGGATCCGCGGCATGTCGCTCAGCGTCGCCCGCGCGGTGGCCAGGGCGTCGGGTACGGCGTCCAGCCGCCCGGCGAGGGCGGTCAACCGGACGTCGACCGGCGCGTACGGGCGGGACACCAGGGCGTGCAGCAGTGGCCCGGGGTTGTACGTCAGTGGGTTCCACTCGTGCGACCGGATCTCGGTCAGCTCGAACAATTCGCCGTCCACCAGCGCGGCGAGCAAGGCATGATCGACCTGCTCCGCCACATCGAGGGCGTCCGAATCGATCTCACACAGCACGCTGGCCGCATCGACCAGCATCGCCCGATCCCCCGCGACCGCGTCGGCGGAGAAGTCCGGCAACCGATCATCGAACCGATGGTCTCCAGCCGAACTGGCCAACCCCGGCCGCCCGGCCAGCAACGCCTCGACGATCCGTTCCCCAACCAC
>NZ_POTY01000124.1 GCF_003236315.1 Micromonospora craterilacus | reverse complement strand
ACCCAGAGCACCCGATGCCGCCGGCGCTCCGGCGGCGGCCCCCACCGGGTGGGCGGGACCGGCCCGAAGAGCACCACCGAGGCGGTGCGGTAGCCGGTGGCCAGGTGCGCCACCCCGGTGTCCCCGCTGACCACCAGGCGGGCGTCCGCCACCAGGGCGGCCAGCTCGGCGAGGTCGGTCCGACCGGCCAGCACCGCACCGTCCGGCAGCCCGGCCGCGGACGCGACCCGCGCGGCGGCGGCCCGCTCCGGCGCGCTGCCGGTCAACACGACCCGGTGCCCCCGCGCGGTCAACTCCCGGGCCAGGGCGGCGTACCGCCCGGCCGGCCAGCGCTTGGCCGGAATCTTCGAGCCGGGATGCAGCACGGTGACGCCGCCGGGCATGGTCCCCGGTCCCGGGCGGCGCAGGTCCAGGTCGGTCGGGTCGGCGGCGATGCCGTACCCGCCCAGCAGCCGGCACCAGCGCATCACCTCGTGCTCGTCGTCGTCCCAGTCCGGGCCGTCGCCGTGCCCGGCGGCGGAGTTTGCGAAGGCGAGCAGCCGGGCGGGACGGGTGCCGGCCAGCAGCCGGTGCGACTCCGGGCCCCGACCGTGCAGGTTGACCGCTACCTCGACCGGCCCGCCGGGCCGGTCCAGCCGGTCCAGCCCGTCGGTGGGCAGCAGCCGGTCCACCCCGCCGACCAGCTCGACCAGCGGCCCCAGCCAGGCCGGCGCGGCGAGCACCAGATCCCGATCGGGGTACGCCGCCCGCAACGCCCGCAGCGCCGGGACCCCGGTGGCGAGGTCACCGACGCCCAGCGCACGCAGGGCCAGGATCATGGGTAGGACGTCTCCTGCTCGGCGCAGACCACCAGCTCGCGTACCGCGCAGCCGGCGGGCTGGGACAGCGCGAACATGACGGCGGCCGCGGTGTCCGCCGGGTCGTTGAGGATCGCGTCCGGGCCCGGACGGTACTGCGGATCCCGTTCGTCGAAGAAGGCGGTCCGCATCCCGCCCGGGATGAGCAGCGTGACGCCCACGGTCCCGGCCAGCTCGGCGGCGAGCGCCCGGGTGAACCCGACCACGCCGAACTTCGCCGCGCAGTACGCCGTCGCGTCGCTGACCGCCTTCACGCCGAGCGTGGAGGCCACGGTCACCACGGTGCCCTGGGACGCCGCCAGGAACGGCAACGCGGCCCGGATCACCGCGGCGGTGGCCAACAGGTCGACCATGACGATCCGGTCCCACGTCTCGCCGGGCACGTCGGCCAACCGGCCCGGCACGTCGATGCCGGCCGCGGTGACCACGCCGTCCAGCCCACCGACGCGCTCGGCGAGCCGGCGGGTCGCCTCCTCCGCCGCCCGGGTGTCGGCCAGGTCGCACTCGGCCCAGGGCACGCCGTCGGCCGGCGCCTGCCGGTCCAGCACCAGCGGCCGACCGCCAGAGCGGGCCACCGCCGCCACCACCGCGGCCCCCAACCCGCTCGACCCGCCGGTGACCAGCACCGTCCGCCCGGTGCCCGGCGCGCTCATGCCGGCACTCCGCTTCGCTCCGTGCCCTTGCGGCCGATATCGTCGGCGCGGCCGGTCGCCCGGGCGGCGGCGATCATCTCGGTGGTGGAATGCCCGTCCAGGTACGGCACCACCACGGTGTGGCCGCCCCAGCGGCGCAGCATCTCCGCCTCGGGCAGGGCGTCGTCGTCGCCACCGCCGGTGGCGTAATCCCCGCCCTTGACCCAGATGTCCGGACGCAGCCAGGACAGCACCGCCGCCGGAGTCGACTCGTCGAAGATCATGACCGCGTCGACGCAGCTGAGCGCGGCCAGCAGCCGGCTACGGTCGTCCTGCCGGATGACCGGCCGGTCCGGTCCCTTCAGTCCGCTGACGCTGGCGTCCGAGTTGAGGCACACCACCAGGCAGTCGCCGAGTTGTCGGGCTGCCTGCAGGGTCGCCAGGTGACCGGCGTGCAGCAGGTCGAAGCAGCCGCCGGTGGCGACCACGGTGCCCCCGGCGGCGCGAACCTGGGCCACCACGGTCGCGGCCGCGGCCACCCCGACCCGGTCACCGGCCGCCGCGGCGTGCACCGCCTGCGGGGCCCGGCGCACCGACGGCGGCAGCGCCGTCGCCACGCCCCCGTCCGCCACGTACGCCGACGCCTCGGCCACCGCCTCCTGCACCGCCTCGGAGACCAGGGCGCCGCGGGCCAGGGCAAGGCTGGCGGTGGCGGCGAAGCGGTCGCCCGCGCCACAGGTGTCCCCCTCGGCGGCGACCGGGGCGGGCACCATCAGCGGGGTCGAGCCGGCGTGGCTGAGCAGCGCGCCGTCGGCGCCCAGCGTCACCGCGACCGCGCCGGCCCGCCACCGGTGCCGGAGGCGCTGCGCGCCCTGGGTGGCGGTGGCCAGCCGGGTTCCTCCGGTGGGCGCCTCGACCAGGTTCCGTGCCTCCGCCTCGTTCGGGGTGGCCAGGTGCACCCCGGGCACCGCTGCCGGCCCGCGCGGGTGCGGGTCCCAGACCACCGGAGCGCGGGTCGCCGCCAGGGCCGCCCGTAGCGCCGGCTGCCGCGCCACCCCCCGGCCGTAGTCGCTGACCAGCACCACCGACGCGCGGTCGATCGCGCGCAGCACCGCCTCGGCCGGCTGCCCCGGCTCGCCGGCACCACCACCCCGGTCGTGCCGCAGCAGCACCCGACCGCCGGCCCGCAGCCGGATCTTCTCCGGGGTGGCTCCGGTCAGCCGCAGCGGATACACCTGCACCCCGGCGGCGGCCAGCAGCACGCCCAACCGGGCCCCGCCCGCGTCGTCGGCCAGCGCGGTGACCAGTACCACCTCGGCGCCCTGTGCGGCCGCGAAGACGGCCGCGAGCCCGGCGCCGCCGGGCCGGTCGACGTGTGCGGTCTCGTCGAGCACCGGCACCGGCGAGTCCGGACAGAGCCGGTTGACCACGCCCTCGACATCCCGGTCGAGCAGGGTGTCGCCGACCACCACCACGGGTCCCGTCACGGTTGCCTCCTCACGCCTCGACCGGGCGGCCGGCGCCGCCGTCCAGCACCACCTCGACGCCGGCCCGCACCGGGCCGGCGGACGGCGCGGCGGGCACCGGTGGTGCGAGGTACTCCGACATCGCCTGTTCGACGTACTCGCAGAGCAGGTGGCTGGAGACCAGATGCAGCTCCTGGACGACCTGGCTGTCCGGGGAGTCCACCGCGAGCGCCTCGTGGCAGGCGTCCGCGAGGGGGTTCGGGGCGGGGCCGGTGAAGGCCCAGCACCGCAGCCCGGCCTCCCGCCCGGCTTGGGCGGCGGCGAGCAGGTTGCCGCTGCCGCCGCTGGTGGACAGCAGCAGCAGTACGTCGTCGGGGCGGCCGTGGGCACGGACCTGGCGGGCGAAGACCTCCTGGTAGCCGTAGTCGTTGCCGATCGCGGTCAGCGCGGAGGTCTCGGCGTGCAGGGCGATCGCGGACAGCGGCTGGCGGTCGTCGCGCAGCTTGCCGACCAGCTCGGCGGTCAGGTGCTGCGCCTCGGCGGCGCTGCCACCGTTGCCGGCGACCAGCAGCCGGCCACCGGCGGTGAGCCGCCGCGCCAGCGTCGCACCCCACCGGGCAAGCAACGGCTCGCACCGCCGGTACGGCGGCAGCGCCGCGGCCAGGTGCGCCAGGTGCGCGTCGAGCGGGGTGCCCGCCGCCATCAGGCCACCACCCGGGTGGGCCGGCGCACGGCGGCCACCTCGTCGTAGACCTCCGCGAGGCGTTCCGCGGTGACCGTCCAGGAGTAGTGCTGGCGGGCCCGGGCGCGGGCCGCGCCCGCGTACGCGAACCGGCGGATCCGGTCGTCGAGCAGGCGCCGCAGCGCGTCGCCCAACGCCCGCGGGTCCCGGGCCGGCACCAGGTCTCCGGTGACCCCGTCGACCACCGTGTCGCGCAGCCCGCCGACGGCGGTGGCCACCACGGGCACCCCGCAGGCCATCGCCTCCAGCGGGGTGAGGCCGAACGGCTCGTACCAGGGTGCGGCGACCAGGATGTCCGCCGAGCGGTACCAGCGACCCATCTCCTCCCGGGGTACCGCACCGACCAGACGGACCCGGTCGGCCACCCCGCAGCTGCCGGCCAGGGCGCGCAGCCGGCGGGCGTACGGGTCGGCCTCCAGCAGGCCGGCCGGTGGCCCACCCACCACCACACACTCGGCGTCGGGCACGTGTGCCATGGCCCGCACCACGGTCTGGAAGCCCTTGCGTTCGACCAGCCGGCCGACGGTGAGGATCCGGGCGTGGCCGGGTTCCCGTTCGGTGGCCGGGCCGAGCGGGGCGAACGTGCCCAGGTTCACCCCGGACGGGATGACGGTGATCCGGGACCGGGGCACCCCCATCCGGACCAGTTCGCCGACCTCGTCGCGGCACTGGGCGATCACCCGGTCGACCGACCGGCCCAGCTGGAGTTCGTAGCCGACCCGCCGGGCCGGGCTGGTGTCCTGCACCCCCTGGTAGCGGCGCTTGACCGTGCCGAGCGCGTGGTACGTCTGCACCACCGGCACCCCGGTCTGCCGGCTGGCCTCCAGCGCGGCCAGTCCGCTCATCCAGAAGTGCGCGTGGATCACCTCGGGTGCCCAGTCCCCGCCCCGCCAGCGGTCGACCAGCCACGCGCTGAACGGCCGCATGTGCGGCAGCAGCGCGTCCTTGGCCACCGGCTCGGCCGGCCCGGCCGGGACGTGCACCACGTCGTACCCGTCCGGGCTGCGTACGGTCACCGGCAGGTCGACCGCGTCGCGGCGGGTGTAGACCCGCACGTCGTGCCCGGCGGCGGCGAGCGCGGCGGAGAGTTCCGCGACGTGCGTGTTCTGGCCGCCGGCGTCCTCCCCGCCGAGGATGGCGAGCGGGCTGGCGTGCTCCGAGATCATCGCTATCCGCATACTTCCTCCTCCAGGAGCCGGTCCCAGTCGGCGAGGAAACGGTCGAGGCCGTAGCGTTCGCGGGCGGCGGCGCGGGCCTCGACGCCCACCCGACGTGCCCGCTCCGGTTCCGCGACGAACCGGCCGGCGGCCTCCAGCAGGGTGTCGACCCGGGTGGACAGGGCACCCGCGCCGGGCGGCACCGCCGTCACCGCCTCGGTGGTGGCCAGCGCCACAACCGGCATCCCGATGGCCATCGCCTCGATCAGGCTCAGCCCGAGCGAGGTCCACCGGCACAGGTGCAGGTACGCCCGGCGGCGCGCCAGCTCGGCGTGCATCCGGTGCTGCGGTACGTCGTCGTGGGTGGTCAGCCGGTCGGCGGGCAGGCCGAGCTGCTCGGCGAGCCCGGCCACCTTCAGGCCGAAGACGTCCAGCGGGGCGATCTCGGCGAACCGGGGCAGCAGGTCGGTGCCGGTGACCCGCCACCGGCGCACCGGCTCGTTGATCACGACGGCGAGGCGGTCCAGCTCACCGGTGTACTGCACCGCCGGCGGCACGATGCCGTGGTCGACCACGGTGGTCCGGGTCGAGCCGGTGTCCCAGAAGAGTTCGTTGAAGGCGGTCACGTGGGCGATGAGCAGGTCGTCCCGGTCGGCCATCGGGTGGCGGCTGTGCGGGACGTTCCCGTCCTTCGGGGTGTTGTGCTCCACGTAGATCGCCGGCACGTCCCGGCCCGGCCGGCGGCCGAGCCACTCGGTGGCCAGGTCGACCTCCTCGGGGCGTTGCAGGATCACCACGTCGACGTCGGCACCGCGCAGCTGCTCGGGGCTCACCTCGGCCGCGCTGTCCGGCCAGGTGTAGGTCCGGGCCCGGCCGAGGCCGTACGGACCGCGCTCCGGGGTGGCCGGGACCAGGTAGCGGTGCTTACCGTGCACGAACGAGGTGGTCCACGAGCCGTGCACGTGCCAGAGCAGGATGTTCATCGGCCCCTCCCGCCGCTGCTGGCCACCGCCGGCACCGCCCGCGACGCCGCGCCGACCAGGGCGACCGGACGGTGCGACGACACCGGGTGCGGTGGTACGCCCAGCAGCCGCAGGGCGTCCACGACGGCACCCGGCTCGACCCCGCTGAGGCAGGGGTGGCCGGGCACCGGGCAGCTCGCGGCGCGGGTGTCGCGGCAGGCGGCGCTGGCGTCACCGAGGCGTACCGTCGGCACCCGCCAGGGCCCCCACTGCCCGAACGGGACGGTGGGGGCGAAGAGGCTGACCACCGGCACGCCGTACGCGGCGGCCAGGTGCGCCGGGCCGGTGTTGCCGACCACCACGGCGCCAGCGCCCGCGACGACGGCGGCCAGTTCGGCCAGTCCGGTCCGGCCGCCGAGGTCCCGGGCGTACCGGCCGGCGACCCGGGCAGTGAGGTCACGCTCCTGCGGGCCGCCGGTGACCACCACCCGGTGACCGGCGACGGCCAACTCCCGGGCGATCCGCTCGGCCAGCTCGGGCGGGCAGCCCCGGGCCGGTGCGGCCGACCCGGGATGCAGCACCACGTATCCGGGCTCGCCGGCCTCGGGTGGGGGTGGCGGTACCGGACGCAGTCGCAGGTGCGGCTCGTCGGTCTGAGGCAGCGGGTAGCCGGCGGCGGCGGCCAGCGACAGGGCCCGTTCGGCCTCCGGGACGCCCGACGGCACCCGGTGCCGCACGTCGAGCAGCGTCCCGGGGTAGTCGTCGCTGATCGCGGCGATCCGCGCGACGCCGGCCATCCGCAGCAGCAGGGCCAGCGGCAGCGGCGACTGGTGGAAGGAGGTGAAGATGACCGCCTCGTCGGCGGCGAGCGCCGTGAGCCGGGTGATCAGGGCGGCCATCTCGGCGGGGTCAACCGGGACGGGGGCCGGGTCGATCCACGGCAGCCGGTGCTCGACGACCTCGTCGACGCCGGGCAGCAGCTCGGCGGCGGCCCGGCCCCGCGGGCCGCAGAGCAGCACCACCCGGCCCGCCCCGGCCGCCACCGCCCGAATGCCCGGCCCGGTCACCAGCACGTCCCCGGCCGAGTCCGACCGCACCACCAGTACGGTCCGGCCCCGCCCGGCGCCGTCGCCGTCGGGGCCGGGACGGGCCGCCGCGGAGCCGACTTCGACGTGGTCCACGTCGCCGACACCGGCAATGGCAGAACCGGCCGACGCGGCACCGTAACCGGTCGCGGCCGGCGGCCGCAGCGAATCCTGGCGGCGCAGGATCTCCGCGACCGCCGACGGCAGGTCGGCCGCCACCCAGGGGGCGGCGGCGATCTCCTGGGCCCGGGTCACCGGCGTCGGCACCAGGATGCCCGCGGCACCGGCGGCCAGCGCCGCCGTGACGTCCCGGCCGATGTCGCCGATCAGCGCGCAGCGGGCGGGCACGGTGCCCAGCGCGTGGGCGGCGACGTGCACCAGACCCGGTGCCGGCTTACGGCAGGCGCAGCCGTCCCCATCGTCGTGCGGGCACACCTGCCAGGAGTCGAACGGGCCCAGCAGAGCCTCGATCCGGCGGTGCACCCGGTGCAGCTGCGTCTCGGTGAACAGGCCCCGGGCCAGCCCGGACTGGTTGGTCACCACGGCGAGCTTCAACCCGGCCGCCCGCAGCCGGTCCAGCGCGGCGCGGGCGCCCGGCATCGGTCGTACCTTGTCCGGATCGCCGTTGTACGGCACGTCCTCGACCAGGGTGCCGTCCCGGTCCAGCAGCACCGCGTCGAACAGGACCGGACCCGCTCCGGCCCGGTCGGCATCCGCCAGCACCCCGGCTGACCTGCGCTGATCCGCCTCCCCATGGTCCTTTCGCACGGGCGGCGGGTTCCCTGCGCCCCGGGGAGTAAACGTCGGCTGCAACGCGGTGGACGACCGCGCGCGCCAGCGGCGCCACGCCGCCGCGCGGTGGCCTTACCCACGCCCCCGGAGAAGCTAACCCTGAGCTGCGCCGGGTGACTGGGCAGGGAGCCATTTCACCCCGGAAGGGACAACTAGTTACCCTTCAAGAGACCTGTCCGCTGACCGAGGATGTCCCCATGATCGAACCCGTCCAGTTACCCTCGCCGTGGCGGGACGCGCGCGTGACCGTCGTGGTGCCGACCTACAACGAGGCGGGCAACCTGCCGGTGTTGGTCGAGCGGCTCCTCGCCCTGCCGCTGCCGGGCCTGAAGGTGCTGGTCGCCGACGACAACTCCCCGGACGGCACCGGCGAGGTCGCGGACAAGCTCGCGATAGAGCATCCCGAGCGGGTCGAGGTGGTGCACCGGCCGGGCAAGGAGGGCCTCGGCCGGGCGTACGTGGACGGGATCACCCGGGCGCTGGACGGCGGGGCCGAGTACGTGGCCCAGATGGACGCCGACCTGTCCCACCCGCCGGAGGCGTTGCCGGGCATGCTCGGCGCCCTGCTGTCCACCCAGGCCGGTGTGGTGATCGGGTCCCGGTACGTGCCCGGCGGCGAGCTGGACGAGAACTGGCCGCTGTACCGGCGGGCACTCAGCGGCTGGGCGAACCTCTACGTGCACACGCTGCTGCGGGTGCGGATCCGGGACCTGACCGCCGGCTTCAAGATCTGGCGGGCCGACGCGCTGCGGGACATCGGGCTGGAGCGGGTCCAGTCCAACGGCTACAGCTTCCAGGTCGAGATGCACTACCTCGCCACCAAGCTGGGGCACACCATCCTCGAGGTGCCGATCCGGTTCGAGGAGCGGCGGGACGGCGACTCGAAGATGACCACCGCCACCAAGATCGAAAGCGCGTTGATGCCGTTCAAGCTGCGTACCCGGCACCGCAACATCGAGCGCTGACCCGGGCCGGGTCGCGCCGTCAGCGGTAGATGGCGCGCTGGGCGGTGGACACCCGCTGATGGGCATCACCGGTCAGGGGCCGGTCCCGGGCCAGGGCGGCGCGGGCGGCGTTCGCGCCGGGAGCGCCGTGCACCCCGCCCCCAGGATGGGCCGACGCGCTGGCCAGGAGGAGCCGGTCCAGCGGAGGGTCGGCGCGGCCCAGGCCGGGAATCGGGCGCAGGAGAAACTGCTGATACGGGGCGGCGGTGCCGCCGCCGAGGGCGTCACCGACCAGGCTCGGATTCGCCTCCTCCAGCTCGGCCGGGCCGGCGACGTGCCGGCCCACTACCAGGGTCCGGAACCCGGGTGCCGCAGCCTCCGGCGTCGCCTCCATCCGCTCGACCTGGACGGCGATCTCCTCGGCCCGCCAGTGCCGGCGGAACGGCAGGTAGGTGTACGACCAGAGCGACTCGGTGTCCGGTGGGAGTGGCTCGGGTCGGCCACCGACATCTGCCCGACCAGCAGGAACGGGCCGGGGGGGCAGCTCACCGCGGGCCAGCGTGGGCGGCTTGACGTTCTCCCCCGTTGGACCCGTCCATCCGGCCGCACATCGACCACGCTTGCGACGTGGGTACGAACCGATTGACACCCATAGGGGTGGTGCTGGCTGGTGCGAACGTCCAGAAACGTCATACGCCGGCGTTAGGTTGCCTGTTGTGCGGCTTCGGTACAACTACCGCGTCTACCCGACGCCCGACCAGCAGGAGGCGTTGGCGCGGGCGTTTGGGTGCGCGCGGGTGGTGTTCAACGACGGGCTGCGGGCACGGCAGGCCGCCTGGGAGGGCGGGCTGGCGTACGTGTCGGACGGTGAGCTGTCGAAGCGGGTGATCACCGAGGCGAAGAAGACGCCCGAGCGGGAGTGGCTGGGTGAGGTGTCGTCGGTGGTGCTGCAACAGGCCCTCGCGGACCTGAACACCGCATACCGGAACTTCTTCAACTCCCTGTCCGGTAAGCGCAAGGGGCGCACGGTTGGGCCGCCGCGGTTCCGGTCGCGTAAGGCCAACCGGCAGACGATCCGGTTCACGGCCAACGCCCGGTTCAAGGTGCTGGACAACGGTCGGTTGCGGTTGCCGAAGATCGGCGATGTGGTGGTGCGGTGGTCACGGGCGCTGCCGGCTGACCCCAGCTCGGTCACGATCGTCAAAGATGCGACCGGACGGTACTTCGCCTCGTTCGTCGTGGCGACCACCGACGCCCCGCTGCCTGCGGTTGAGGCCGAGGTCGGTATCGATCTGGGGTTGACCCACTTCGCGGTCCTGTCCAACGGCCGTAAGGTCGCGGCACCGAAGTTCCTGCGCCGCGCTGCCCGCAAGCTGCGCCGCTTGCAGCAGGACGTGTCCCGCAAGCAGCGGGGCAGCAACAACCGGAAGAAGGCCGTCGTCAAGGTCGCCAAGGCACACGCTACGGTGGCCGACACGCGGCGGGACTGGCAGCACAAGCTCTCGACGGAGATCATCCGCGATAACCAAGCGGTGTACGTCGAGGACCTGTGCATCGTCGGTCTCGGCCGCACCCGGCTGGCCAAATCCGTGCACGACGCCGGGTGGGCCAGCTTCATCGCAATGCTGGAGTACAAGGCTGCCCGCGCCGGGCGAACCTTCGGGAAAATCAACCGATTCACGCCCACGTCCCAAACGTGTTCGAGGTGCGACCGGATCGACGGACCCAAACCACTGAACGTCCGGACCTGGACGTGCCCCTGCGGCGCGGTCCACGACCGGGACATCAACGCGGCCATCAACGTGCTCGCGGCGGGACGCGCCGAGAGGCTAAACGCCTGTGGAGCGCGGGTAAGACCGGCACCCGTGCCGGCACCGCGCCGAGAAGCAGGAATCCACCCAAACGCTGCACGCAGTACCGCGCGCACCGCGGAGGGAATCCCCACCCTCTAAGGCGGGGAGAACATCAACCACGGGCAACCGGGCGAAAACGTTTGTCCGGCCCCGGCCGGGGCATCCAGCGCCCCATGTACACGGTTGCGCAGCTGATCGGTGGGGTGTGGGGCGCCGGCGGGGAGGCCGGCGAACTGGTGGTGCACGACCCGGTCGACGGCAGCCGGGTGACCAGCGCGCCGGTGGCGACGGCCGACGAGGTCGGCAAGGCCGTGGCCGCGGCGCGTGGGGTGGCGGCGGAATGGGCGGCGACCGCCCCGGCCGAGCGGGCCGCCGCGCTGCACCGTGCGGCCGACGCGGTGGCCGAGGCCGCCGACGACCTGGCCCGCGCCACCACCGCCGAGATGGGCAAGCCCCTGGCCGACGCCCGGGGCGGTGTCGAGGCCGGTATCGCGACCCTGCGGCAGTACGCCGAACTCGCTCCGGCCCGGGGCGGTCGCACCCTGCACGGCGATCCCGCCGCGATCGACTTCATGACGCCGCAGCCGCGTGGCGTGGTCGCGGTGATCACCCCGTGGAACGACCCGGTCGCCGTCTCGTGCGGGCTGCTCGGCGCGGCCCTGGTCACCGGCAACGTGGTGCTGCACAAGCCCAGCGAGCGCGCCCCGGCGACCGGATGGTTGCTGGCCCGGGCGTTCGACGCCGCGCTGCCGGCCGGGGTGCTGTCGCTGCTGACCGGCGGCCCGGAGACCGGCGCGGCGCTCGCCGCCGCCGAGGTGGACGTGGTGGCGCACGTCGGATCCACCCCGACCGGCCGGGCGATCGCCGCGGCCGCCGCCGGTTCCGGCGCGAAGGTGCTGCTGGAGAACGGCGGCAGCGACCCGCTGGTCGTGGACGCCGGCGTCGACCCGGTCTGGGCCGCTGGCCAGGCGGCCCAGGGCGCGTTCGCCAACGCCGGGCAGATCTGCGTCGCGGTGGAGCGGATCTACGTCCACCGGGACGTCGCCGAGGACTTCGTGGACGCGCTGGTCGAACGGGCCCGAGCGCTGCGGTCAGGGCCCGGGCGGGACCCGGACACCGAACTCGGCCCGCTGGTCGACCGGCGCCATCGGGACCAGGTGCACGGGCAGGTCACCGCCGCGGTGGCCGAGGGCGCGCGGGTCCGCACCGGCGGGACGCTGCCGGACGGGCCGGGCTCCTTCTACCCCGCGACGGTGGTGGACGACTGTCGGCACGACATGGCGCTGGTCCGCGAGGAGACCTTCGGTCCGGTCGCGCCGGTGGTGGTGGTCGACTCGTTCAGCGAGGCGCTGCGCTGTGCGGCCGACTCGCCGTACGGGTTGGCCGCCACGGTGCTGACCGGGTCGATGAGCCACGCGCAGCGGGCCTGGCGGGAACTGCCGGTGGGCACCGTCAAGGTGAACTCGGTCTTCGGCGGCGCCCCGGCCGGGGCCGCCCATCCGCGCCGGGGCAGCGGTCAGGGCTTCGGTTACGGGCCGGAACTGCTCGACGAGTTCACCGCCACCAAGGCGGTGCACATCGAGGCGCCCGGCGGCCGGCACTGGTGAGCTGATGCCGACCAGCAGCCGATGGGAGTGAGTGAGGGCCCTGTCCCCGGCGGGGACAGGGCCTCACGCATCCGTTGGCTCAGTCGCCGCGGGCCCGGCGAGTCTGCCGGTCGTTGGCCTTCTGGATGGCCTTGACCAGTTGCGGCTTGGTCATGCTCGACCGCACCGGCACGTCCAACTTGCGGGCCACGTCCATCAGGTGCTCC
The DNA here is from genome assembly GCF_003236315.1 of Micromonospora craterilacus. GTDB lineage: Bacteria > Actinomycetota > Actinomycetes > Mycobacteriales > Micromonosporaceae > Micromonospora > Micromonospora craterilacus. Next base: position 7,768 of record NZ_POTY01000124.1, on the reverse strand, counting down.
TTGGGGGCGTTGGCGTCCACCCCGCCGGCGGTGGGCGCCCGCCGGGCCGGGCCGCCGCCTGCGGCCTGCTGGTCGCTCGGACCCGTGCGGCCCTTCGGCTCCCAGTGGTCGCCCACCTTCTCGAACTGGTGTTTGACGGCGGCGAACGCGGTGCGGTGCGCCCGCTCCCCCTCGCCGTACGTCTCCACCGCGGAATCGTGTGTCTTCTCCCAGGTGCGCTGGGCCTTCTCCGGGGAGCGCCGCAGCGTGCTGGGCAGTACCTCGCGCCCGGGCATGTCGATCCTCCTCCGTGTGCGAGCGTTCCGACTGGCCTTCCCCGTGGGGCCGGCGGCAAACCGGCACGCCGGTTTGCCGAGGGTCGGCGCAGGGTACCGGCCGAGCCGTACATGCCGGAGCTGCGCAGCGGGAGGCCGCGATGACGACGAATCCGGACGCCCCGTCCGACGGCCCGCCGGTGGCGCCGCTGCCCCGCCGGATCCGTCAGTTGCACTGGCCGACCTGGCGCGGCGTGCTGGTCCGCAGCGGCCGCAACTACCTGCGGGACAACTGCACGGACTGGGCCGCCGCGCTCACCTACTACGGGGTGCTGGCGCTCTTCCCGGCCATCGTCGTAGTGGTCTCCCTGGTCGGTCTCGTCTCCGACGGCGAACGCACCGTGGACACGGTGCTGGACCTGGCCCGGGAGGTCGGCGCCGGTTCGGTGGTGGCCAACGAGGGCTTCGTCGACGTGATCCGGGGGGTGGTGGACCAGCGCAGCTCGGCCGGGGTCCTACTGAGCTTCGGCCTGCTCGGCGCCCTCTGGTCGGCCTCGAACTTCATCGCGTCGTTCACCCGGGCCACGAACGCGATCTACGGGGTGGCCGAGGGACGGCCGGTGTGGAAGCTGCGCCCGTTGCAGATCGGGCTCGCGGCGCTGGCGCTGGTCCTGCTCGCCACGGTCGCCGCCGGCCTGATCGTCAGCGGCCCGGTGGCCGACGCGGTCGGCGACTGGCTGGGCGCCGGTGGCGCGACCCGTACGGCGTGGACGGTGACCAAGTGGCCGGCGTTGGCCTTGATCGCGATGCTGCTGTTGTCGCTGTTGTACTGGGCCGCGCCGAACGTCCGCCAGCCCCGGTTCCGCTGGCTCACCCCGGGCGGGGCGGTGGCCCTGGCCGCCTGGGCGCTGGCCTCCTTCGGCTTCGGCCTGTACGTGGCGAACTTCGGCTCGTACGACGCCACCTACGGCAGCCTCGGCGCGGTGATCGCGTTCCTGGTCTGGCTGTACCTGTCCAATTCCGCGCTCATCCTCGGTGTCCAGATCAACGCCGAACTCCAGCGCGGCCGGGTGCTCCAGTCGGGGGCCAGCGATCCCGACGAACCGGTGCTGCCACCCCGGTCACCCGCCGGTTCGTGACCGCTTGCCGGGTTTACCACCCGGCCCGCCGGGTAGCGCACAAGGCATGGACCGCGGCAACAGCAAGCACGCACCAAGAGTCGACGAGCAGATGGACCAGGAGGTCAGCGGCCTCGTGCAGGGGCCGGGGACCGGCGGCTCACGGGTCGACGAGTCCCGGGTGCCGGAGCCCGCAGGAGAGGACCAGCCGGAGGCCACCACCGCTCCGGCCGGTGACCTGCGCAGCGGCTCTCCCCAGGGCATGACCTCCGAGGACGTCGAGGCACGCAGCCGGCTCGGGCGGTTCATCACGATGACCGCCCTGCCCGGTGACCGGGCCACGCTGCTCGCCAACGCGCGGGACAACCAGGCGCCGGCCGACGTGCTCGCCGCGTTGGAGCGCCTGCCGGAGGGCACCCGCTACCAGACGGTGTCCGAGGTGTGGGCGGCGCTTGGCCACAAGAACGAGACCACGCGCTGGTAAGTCGGGCCGCGTCCGGTCCGCCGCCCCGCTGGCGCAGGAAAGGATGCTGATGAGTGGCGTTACCGAGCATGTCGACGTGGCCGTCCCGGTACGGACCGCGTACGACCAGTGGACGCAGTTCGAGGAGTTCCCCCACTTCATGGAGGGCGTGGAGCAGGTTCGCCAGCTCTCCGACACGATGACCCACTGGACCGTCGAGATCGCCGGGGTGAAGCGCGAGTTCGACGCCGAGATCACCGAACAGTTGCCCGACGAGCGGGTCGCCTGGCGTTCGACCGGCGGCACCCAGCACGCCGGGGTGGTGACGTTTCACCGGCTGGACGAGCACAGCAGCCGGGTCAGCCTCCAACTCGAGTTCGACCCGCACGGCGTGATCGAGCAGGCCGGCGACAAGCTCGGCGTGGTCGATCGCCGGGCAAAGGGCGACCTGCAACGGTTCAAGCAGTTCATCGAGCGGCGCGGGCAGGAGACCGGCTCCTGGCGGGGCAAGGTCGACCGACCGCAGCCCTGAGCGGTACCCGAACCTGATGGCGGCCGCCGGGGACACCGGCGGCCGTCCCGTTTGCGGCGATCCGGCCGGGGTACCGCGATGACATGACCGACGACAGGGTGTGGCGGGACGAGGAACGGATCCCGCTGGAGGAGTTGGAGCGGGCCGTCGCGCGGTCGACGCTCGACGGGCAGTCCGACGACGCGACCGGCAACGACGCCGGCGAGGAGGCCGCCTTCGGGCATGGCCCCGAGGCGGCCGACCGCGGCGGGGAGATCCCCGGTACCGGCCGCGAACCGACTGACCGGGATCGCGCCTACCGCCCCTCCACCACCGGCCGCACCGGCCCCGACACCATGTAGCCCGCCCCCGATGGGGGGCTGGACGGGTGGGAAATTCGGACAGGTCAGCCAGAATCGGCCGTTCGGCTGACGGCAATGCCGGTGTACCGAGCAAGACTTTCCGAATGCATCAGGGCTCCGGCTTCCTCACCACGCGTCAACGTCGCCTGGCATGGCTCGGTTTCCTCCTCGCCGCCGCCCAGGCGCCGGTCTCCGCCAAGCTGGTCGCGGACAGCTCCTGGCTGTTCAGCCTCGTCGTCGCGCTGATGGTGGCAACCGTGATCATCGCCGACGACGCGGCGCGCCGTCGCCCCGCCGGCGCCCCCACCTCCGAATAGGGCGGGTGTCCAAGCCCGTCGGGCCTAAGCTAAGGTCGGCGTGGTACGGGCCGTACCCGGGTGGGTGGTTTCGGCCACTCGGTCCTCGCTACCCGGTCCGCGCCGACTCGGTCCCCTCGGGCAGTGCCCGGACGACCAGCGGTGGATCCCCCGACCAGCCGACCAGCCGAGGTCAGGGCCGGTACCGGTTGGCTAGATTCGTTCTTCATGCGCGTGCCGCCAGATCGGGTCCCCTCCCCCACCGCCGTCGACTCGACGCGGTCCATCCTCGTCGCGCTGGCCAACGCCGTGGGTCTCGACGGGCTCGCCGCCGCCAACGCCGAGCCGGGCCTGCTCGCGGTGGTCGACCAGCACGCCGCCGCGGTCCGGGAGAGCCTGCACGGCGACCATCGTCCGCTGACCGCCGCGGCCCTCGCCGGCTACGCCGAGGGGGTACGCTCCGCCGCCGGTGAAAACGGCTGGTCGCCGCCCACCGACCCGGTGGACTGGTCGGAGGCGGACTGGGTGCTGGTACGCCTGCTCGCCGTCTGCGCGCTGACCGCCGTGCTAGGCACGCCGGCCTCGCAGCCGCCCACCCTGTGACGTGAACGGGTGCCCGCCGGCGGCGGGCACCCGTTCTCTCGTCGACCAACCGTCACGGACGGAACTGCTGGGTCTCGTCGCCCGTGTTCCCGGACTGGTAGGTGCCCCGTCCCCCGGACATCGCCTGGGTACGCTCGGCGCCCGCCCGGTCGGCCATCTGCCGCTGCATGTCGCCGCGACCGGCCGCGGCACCCTGCCGCTGATCGCGGACCGCCCGCGACTCCTCGGCCATCCGGTGCAGCCAGCCCTCCCAGCGGTTCTGCATGGGCCGGATCAGACCACCACCGACGCCGACGATCAGGATGCCGGCCACCGTGGCGAGCACCGCGATCAGCACGGGAGTGGTGACGGTGGTAGCGATGCCCACCTGGTTCAGCGCGGCGATCACACCCAGCGCGATGACGAAGATCGCGGCCAGGTCGGCCAGGACCTTGCCGTACGACAGACCCCCCAGCGCCCCGGTGACGATGTCCCGGATGGCGTTGGCGATCGCGAAGGCGATCACCACGATGACGATCGCCACGAAGGCTCGCGGCAGCCAGGCCACCACCCCCGCGATCAGGTTGCTGATCGCGTTTGGCCCCCATACGCCGAAGGCGAACTGCAACGTGAACAGCAGCACGGCGTAGTACGCCAGTTTCGCCAGGATGTCGCTGGCGTCGTATCTCGTCCGTTCCAGCGCGCGCTTGATGCCGCCCCGTTCGACCGCCCGGTCGAACCCCACCCGTTCCAGGGCCGCGTCCACGATTTTGAGCACCGCTCTGGCGATGAGCCATCCGACCACGAGGATCGCGATGAACGCGATGGCCCTCGGCACGAACAGCAGCACCGACCTCCACATGTCGGCCACGGCGGTACCGATGTTGACCTGCGTGGCCGCGAGGGTTTCCGGCATGATGTCCCTCCTGTCGCATGGACTACCCCGCGCGCTTACCCCAACGCCGGGGCGGCACGCCGCGCCGGTCGCCTCCTTTTTCCCGACAGACCGCGACAGAGCCGCTCTGACCTGGCGATCGACCACGCCGAGCGGACACCACGGTGAAGCTCGGTGGACGCCGCACTAGGCTGCGGTCATGCCAGGAACGGTCGGGCGAGTCCCCACGCCAGCAGGCCCCGTCCCGGGCGCACCGGTGCCGGACGCTGCGACCGCGGTCGGCCACCACCGGTGGGACGGCACCACGCTCGGCCCGCACGAGTCCTGGGATCCGGCCGTCCGGGCGGCCGTCGAGCTGGTGCTCGCCTCGCCCGCGCCGATGGCGCTCCACCTCGGCGACGAGCTGCTGCTGCTCTACAACGACGCGTACGCCGAGCTGATCGGCGACCGGCATCCACAGGCCGTCGGGCGACCCGCCACCGAGGTCTTCGCCGAGGTGTGGCGGAGGCCGGGCGTCGGTGAGGTCGTCGAGCACGCGTACCGCACCGGTGAACCGTTCCTGGAGAAGGAGATCCCGCTCCCGCTCGGCCACGACACGGGCGGGCTCGAACCGGCCGTCTACACCCGGGCCTGCTCCCCGGTCCGGGACAGCCTCGGCCGGATCGTCGGCGTGCTGTCCGTGGTCGCCGAGACCAGTCCGGCGACCCGGCAGTTGCAGGGGCTCAGCGAGTTCGCCGCGGCGCTGTCCGGCACGCTCACCCTGGACGACGTGGCGCGGGTCGCGCTGCGCTACGCGATCACCTCGTTCGACGCCGACCGGGTCTCCTTCGCCGTCGACGAGGGCGGCAGTGGCGGCTGGCGGATGGTCCGGCGGGTCCGGGGCGAACTGGTGGACGAGGCGGACGAGCGACTGCCCCCGCTGTGGCGGCGCGGTCCGGCCGACTGGCGCCCGCCGGTGGTGGTCAGCGCGCGCAGCGGACGGGCCATCTTCACCGACGACGGCCAGCCGCTGCGGGAGATCGCCGTCGACCGGCACGATCAGCGGATCCGTGCCCTGGCGGCGGTGCCGCTACGGGCGTCCGTCGTCCGGGGCGGCCTGACCATCGGCTACCGGTCCGCGCACGCCTGGTCGGCGCCGGAGCGGGCGCTGCTGGCCGCCTCGGCCGAACTGATCGGGCAGGCCACGGAGCGGGCCCGCCGGTTCGAGACCCAGCACGGCACCGCCCAACTGTTGCAGCGCAGCATGCTGCCGGAGAACCTGCCGGGCCTGCCCCGGCTGCGCATCGCGGCGCGCTATGACCCGGGCGTCGACGGCAACGCCGCAGGCGGCGACTTCTACGACGCGTTCGTGCTACCCACCGGCGACCTGGGCGTGGTGCTCGGCGACGTCGCCGGGCACGACGTGCAGGCCGCCGCCCGGATGGGTCAGGTCCGCGCCGCCCTGCGGGCGCTGGCGCTCAACGACCCCCGGCCCGACCAGGTGCTCACCGGGCTCGACCGCCTGGTGACCAGCCTGGGCGCCGAGGCCGGCACGCACGAGCTGTTCGTCACCGTGGTGTTCGGCGTCATCGACCTCGACCGGGAGCAGCTCACGCTGGCCAGCGCCGGCCACCCGGCGCCGCTGGTCCGCTGCTGCTCGCCGACCGGCGAACCGAGGGCCGAGTACGTCGAGGTGCCGCTCGGCGCGCCGCTGGGCGTCGGCTACCGCCCCGCCACACGTACCGTCGCGTTCACGCCCGGCGACACGTTGCTGCTGTTCAGTGACGGCGTGGTGGAGCGCCGGCGGCAGGGGTTGTCGCACGGCCTGGCCCGCCTGGCGGAGTCGGTGGCCGCGGCACCCAGCGGCGACCCCCGGGCGTTGTGCGCGGTGGCCACGGCCGCGGTGAGCGGTGCGACCGAGGACGACGTGGCCGTGCTGGCCGTCGAGTACGCGCTGCGGCCGAGCCGGTCGGCACGGATGGAGGTACCCGCCGAGCCGACCGCGCCGAGCCGGGTCCGGCACTGGATGACCGCCCAGCTCACCGAGTGGCAGGTGGCCGAGTCGGTGATCGGCGCAGCGGTGCTGTGCACCAGCGAACTGACCACCAACGCCCTGCTGCACGCCGGCACGGCGGCCCGGGTGGAGGTCGACCTGAGTCCCGAGCGCCTGCTCGTGTCGGTCGCCGACTCGGGTTCCCGTGGCACGGTCACCCGGGCCCGTACCGAAACCCTGAGCAGCCGGGGCCGTGGACTGGGCCTGATCGAGGAGTTGTCCGACGCCTGGGGCACCGACCCCACGGTGCGGGGCTCGACGGTCTGGTTCGAGATCCTGACTCCGCCGGCCTGAGCGGTCAGGTCAGCCGGCGGGCCAGGGCACGCCCGAGGTCACGGCCGGAACGCCACGCGGTCTGCACCCGGGGCTCGCCGAACGCGTCCCCGGCCAGCCCGATCCCGTCGTCGTCGAGATGGAAGCCGGCGTCCGAGCGGGAGGTGGGCTTGGCGTACGTCCACCGGTGCACGTGCACGTGGTCGGCCCGGTCGGGCAGGGCGAGCAGGTCGCGTACGGCCGCCTCGACGGCCGACGCGGCGGCGGTGGGCTGGGCGAGATGCCCGGCGGCGAACTCCGGTGTGGTGTGCGCGACCAGGACGGGAGCGCCGTCGCCGCGCCGGTCCCCGTCGTCGCAGACCAGGCTGAGCAGCGGGTGGTCGTTGACGAAGGCACCCCGGAATTCGGTCCACCGCCGGGTGGGGAACCGCAGCACCGCCGCCAGCGTCGGCGACCACCGCTGCTGGCGCACCAGCTCGGTGGCCTCGGCGAGGGCCGGGTCGAGCAGCAGTGCGGCCTGCGGCCCGGGCATGGCCAGCACGACCGCCGCGCACTTGTGGCCGTCCACCGCCGGCCCCGGCTCGATCCCGAGCACCAGCCGGTTCACCGCCACGGGCAGGTCCTTGGCCAGGTGTTCGACGAGCGAACGCAGCCCGCGGGGTGCGGCCCAGCGCATCGGGCCGGGCATCTCGCGCCGGCCACCGTCGCCGTAGGCGACGAAGGTGTCCGTCCACTCGCGGGCCAACCCGGCGGCCTGCCACCCGCGTACCACCTCGGCGAAGTCCGGATCGCTCACCGTCAGGTAGGCAGCGCCCAGGTCGGCGGGGCGGCCGTCGAAGCGCTTGCTGGCCATCCGGCCGCCGGCCACCCGCCCCCGTTCCCGGATCTCCACCGGTACGCCGGCGCGCCACAGTTCCCCGGCGCACGCCACGCCGGCGATCCCGGCACCGACCACCACCACCACGCCCGCCCGGTCCAGACC
>NZ_POTY01000123.1 GCF_003236315.1 Micromonospora craterilacus | reverse complement strand
CCCCTCCTCCCGCCCCCTTTGCTCTGCTTCAACCCGCGCACTGGTTACCGGCCGAAACCGGTGCGTCCGTTGAAGGAGAGCAAAGGGGTCGTGGAGACATCAGCCGGTGCGCAGCCGCAGCGCGGTCCTGTCTGATGCGTCCGCTGGATCAGCCGGCGATGCCGACCGCAGTGGCGCTGGCCGTCCAGAGCCGGGTCGCGAGCTGGGGGTCGGCCGCCTTGGGTAGCGGGCGGCGGGGCCGGCAGTCGAAGTAGTAACCGCCGCCGATCAGCCGGGACCGGTCCTGATTGGCCAGCCACACCAGCGTCTGCGCGCCCTTGACCGGGCCGCGCAGCGGCAGCAGGCGCATGCCCACGGCGACCAGCCGGCTCTCGTTGCCGAACCGGGTCCGCACCACGCCGGGATGGAAGGAGTACGAGTCGACGGCCGGCCACCGGCGCGCCGCCTCGGCGGTGAACAGGATGTTCGCCTGCTTGCTGGTGCCGTACGCGGCCATCGGGCGGTAGTGGCGCAGCGGTGCGTTGAGGTCGTCCGGGTCAAGCACGCCGCTGCGGTGCGCGCCCGAGGCGGTCACCACCATCCGGCGGATCCGGTCGGCGAGCAGGTTGCTCAGCAGGAACGGGGCCAGGTGGTTGGCCTGGATGGACAATTCGAAGCCGTCGACCGTGGTGACCGGCTGGAGCACGATCGCGCCGGCGTTGTTGGCCAGCACGTCGATCCGGTCGTACGCGGCACGCAGCTGCTCAGCCAACTGTCGGACATCGTCGAGTACGGCGAAGTCGGCGCGGAACACCTCGGGCCGCTCCCCGGACGCCTCGCGTACCTCGTCGGCCGCTGAGCGCAGCCGGGACGGGTCGCGGCCGACCAGTACCAGCTGGTCACCACGGCGCGCCAGGTCGGTCGCGGCGGCCAGCCCGATGCCGGAGCTGGCGCCCGTCACCACCACCAGTCGACGGCCAGTGAGATCTTCCACAGGTCCATTCACCCCGGTCACGGGACGAGGTTACCGTGGCGTCACAAACACCTTTGGGATCGTTAAGTCGCAGGTGGCGGCGGCCCGTCCGCCGCACCCGGAAGGAGCGCAGTCGATGGCCGTTGTTGGGCGCCCCCGCCGGTCCTGCCTGGCCGTGCCCGGCTCCAGCGTCAAGATGCTCGGCAAGGCCCAGGGCCTGCCGGCCGACCAGGTCTTCCTGGACCTGGAGGACGCGGTCGCGCCGCTGGCCAAGCCGGACGCCCGGAAGAACATCGTGGCCGCGCTCAACGAGGGCGACTGGGTGGGCAAGACCCGGGTGGTCCGGGTCAACGACCTGACCACGCCATGGACCTACCGGGACGTCATCGACGTGGTCGAGGGCGCCGGCGCCAACCTCGACTGCGTGATGCTGCCCAAGGTGCAGAACGCGGCGCAGGTGCAGTGGCTGGACATGACCCTCACCCAGTTGGAGAAGACCCTCGGCCTCGAGGTCGGCCGGATCGGCATCGAGGCGCAGATCGAGAACGCGGCCGGCCTGGTCAACGTGGACGCCATCGCCGTCGCCTCGGCCCGGGTCGAGACGATCATTTTCGGCCCGGCCGACTTCATGGCCTCGATCAACATGAAGTCGCTGGTGGTCGGCGGGCTCATCCCGGACTACCCGGGGGACCCGTACCACTACATCCTGATGCGCATCCTGATGGCCGCCCGGATGCACGACAAGCAGGCCATCGACGGCCCGTTCCTGCAGATCCGGGACGTGGACGCCTTCCGTGAGGTGGCGAAGCGCTCGGCGGCGCTCGGCTTCGACGGCAAGTGGGTGCTGCACCCCGGGCAGATCGACGCCGCGAACGAGGTCTACTCACCGGCCCAGGCCGACTACGACCACGCTGAGCTGATCCTCGACGCGTACGAGCACTACACCTCGGAGGTGGGCGGCCGGCTCGGCGCGGTCATGCTCGGCGACGAGATGATCGACGAGGCGTCCCGCAAGATGGCGCTGGTGATCGCGGCCAAGGGCCGGGCCGCCGGCCAGACGCGTACCTCTACCTTCACGCCACCTGCCGAATAGCCCGACGATCTGCGGCGTGCCCGCCCCGACCTCGGTCGGGGCGGGCACGTCCCGTTCAGACCGTGGACGAGTTCGCGATGGCGAAGGCGATCGCGACGGCATAGCCGATGATCACCAGGGCGAGCAGGCCGGTGAAGATCCAGCCGACGATGATGGCCGCCTTCGCCATCCCCTCGCCGCTCTCACCGCTCTCTCGGATCTGGCGCATCGCCACATGCCCCATGATCGCGCCGATCGGGGCGGTGATGCACGAGCCGATACCGATCAGCGAGAGCACCAGGGCGACGATGGCCAGCGAGTTCGTCTGTCGCGGCGGCTGCCCGTACCCGGGCGGGTAGCCGTAGCCCGGCTGGGGCGGATAGCCGGCGGGCGGGTACGGCGCGGCAGTCGGCGGTGCCGCCGACCCCATGCCGGCGTACGGGTCGGCCTGCTGGTACTGGTCGGCCGGCCGGTACTGGTCGGCCGGCTGGTACGGGTCGTATCCGGTGGGCTGGTGCGGCACGGACGGCTGGGCGCTCACCGGCAGGGTCGGGTCGGCCGGCTGCGTGGCGGGCTGACCGGTCGACGCGGGGTCGGGCCAGCCGCCGGACGGCGGGGGCTGTGTCATCAGGCTCACTTCCGTCGCGATGTTGTGGCGCAGTCAGGGTAGTCACTGCCGGCCAAACCGCGACGCGCCCGGCAGCGGGTGCGGCGTTGCCCGGGGCGACGGCAGAGGGCAGGATCTCGGCATGGGGATTGACGCGCGCGCGACGGACCGGTCCGGCAACCGACCGAAACGGGACGTCAGCCGTCCGGGTGTGGCCCGGCGCCCCCGCGCCGTTGCGGCGCCGGGGACGGGCGAGCACGACTCACCGGACCCGCTGCCCGAGCCGGTAACCCTGCGGCTGGACGGCAAGGTCGCCCTGGTGACCGGCGCGGGCAGTCCGGACGGCATCGGGTACGCCACCGCCCGGCGGCTGACCGACCTGGGCGCCCGGGTGGCGATCGTCTCGACCACCCGGCGCATCCACGAGCGGGCCGGCGAGCTCGGGGTGACCGGCTTCGTCGCCGACCTCACCGACGAGTCGGAGGTCGGTGCGCTGGCCGACGCCGTCGCCGAGCAACTCGGTGACGTCGAGGTGCTGGTCAACAACGCCGGCCTGGCCAGCCGGGCGAGCCCGGAGGTGCTGCGCCCGGTGGCCCAGCTCAGCTACGACGAGTGGCGTGGCGAGATCGACCGGAACCTGACCACGGCGTTCCTGTGCAGCCGGGCGTTCATCGGCGGGATGGCCGAGCGTGGCTGGGGACGGATCGTGAATCTGGCGGCGACCGCCGGCCCGGTCAACGCGTTGCCCACCGAGGCGGCGTACGCGGCGGCCAAGGCCGGCGTGGTGGGGCTGACCCGGGCACTGGCGATGGAGATGATCGCGGACGGGGTCACGGTCAACGCGGTGGCCCCGGGCACCATCTACACCGCCGCGTCGACAATGGCCGAGATCAAGCAGGGCCTGGGCACGCCGGTGGGTCGCCCCGGCACGCCGGACGAGGTGGCCGCGGCGATCACGTTCCTCTGCTCGCCAGCGGCGTCGTACATCACCGGCCAGATGCTGGTGGTCGACGGCGGCAACAGCGTGCGGGAGGCCCAGTTCCGCTAGGCGTGTCCACTCCGGTCGCGGCTTGGCGCTGAGCGTGGTTCAGGTGCGGGTGCCGGAGCCGGCCCAGAGCGCCAGCGCCAGCCAACCGCAGCAGGCCAGCAGGTAGATGCCGGTGAAGATGTAGCTGAGGATCAGGCCCCAGGTGGCGAGTTGGTCGCCCTCCTCGCCGCTGGTGCGGAGCTGGCGCTTGGCCAGGTGGCCCAGTGCGATGCCGGCGGGGGCGAAGACGAACGCGAAGACCAGCGACAGGATTGCCAGCACGTTGGTGCCGCCACCGCGACCCGGGGGAGACGGCGGACCGTACTGCCCGTAGGGCACCTGTGGGGTGTACGGCGGCTGCTGCCCCCACTGCTGGCCGTGCGGCGGCTGGCCCGGATGCTCGTACGACGGCTGTCCGTACGCCGGCTGCTCGCCGTGCGGCTGCCCATACGCCGGTTGCCCGTAGGTCGGCTGCCCGTACGGCGGTTGCCCCTGGGTCGGTTGCTCGCCCTGCGGGTGCCCGTATGTCGGTGGTTGCCCGCCCGGCGGTTGTCCCCCGGGCGGTGGCTCGTACGGCGACGGCGGCTGGTCCGGCTCTGGCGGTTGGCTCACAGCTCTCCTCCTCCGTCCCGCAGTACGGCATCCCGTCCGGGTCGCCCCCAGTTGGTGGGTGACGCCCCCATTGCGGGACGCTACCCGCAGCGGTGAACCTTTTCACAGCGGTTGTGTGGACTGGTCACCTTGGCCGCGCCCGCCCCTCGACCGATACTGATCGAGCGTTTAGTTACCTCTGAGTAAGGCGCCGATTCCCCGGAGGCTGAGATGGCTCGACTCGCCCAGACGCCCGGCCTGACCGACGAGCAGCGGTCGATCCTGGAGACCGTCCGGGAGTTCGCCGACAAGGAGATCATCCCGCACGCGCAGCGCCTGGAACACGCCGACGAGTACCCGACCGACATCCTCGACGGGATGAAGGAGATGGGGCTGTTCGGCCTCACCATCGCCGAGGAGTACGGCGGCCTCGGCGAGTCCCTGCTGACCTACGCCCTGGTCGTGGAGCAACTGTCCCGGGGCTGGATGTCTATCTCCGGCATCGTCAACACGCACTTCATCGTGGCGTACCTGATCTCGCAGCACGGCTCCGCCGAGCAGAAGGCGCGCCTGCTGCCGAAGATGGCCACCGGCGAGGTCCGGGGCGCCTTCTCGATGTCAGAACCGGGTTGCGGTTCGGACGTTGCAGCAATCGGGTCAAGGGCCGTACGTGAGGGGGACACCTTCGTCGTCAACGGCCAGAAGATGTGGCTGACCAACGGGGCGTACTCCTCGGTGGTGGCCACCCTGGTCAAGACCGACACCGGTGCCGACTCGGTGTACGGCAACATGAGCACCTTCCTGCTGGAGAAGGAGCCCGGCTTCGGCGAGACCGCGCCCGGCCTGACCATCCCCGGCCGGATCGACAAGATGGGCTACAAGGGCGTCGAGACCACCGAGATGGTGCTCGACGGCGTCACCGTCCCGGAGACCGCCGTGCTCGGCGGTGCCGACCAGGTGGGACGCGGCTTCTACCAGATGATGGACGGCATCGAGGTGGGCCGGGTCAACGTCGCGGCGCGGGCCTGCGGCATCTCCATCCGCGCCTTCGAGTTGGCCGTCGCGTACGCCCAGCAGCGCAAGACCTTCGGCCAGCCGCTCGCGAAGCACCAGGCCATCGCCTTCAAGCTCGCCGAGATGGGCACGAAGATCGAGGCGGCGCACGCCCTGATGGTCAACGCCGCCCGGCTCAAGGACGCCGGCCAGCGCAACGACGTCGAGGCCGGGATGGCCAAGCTGCTCGCCTCGGAGTACTGCGCCGAGGTCGTCCAGGAGGCGTTCCGCATCCACGGCGGCTACGGCTACTCCAAGGAGTACGAGATCGAACGGCTGATGCGGGAGGCACCGTTCCTGCTCATCGGCGAGGGCACCTCGGAGATCCAGAAGACCATCATCTCCCGCGGCCTGCTCCGCGATTACAAGCTCTGAGATGTAAGGAAGGGCCCCTTCTTAACGCCTCCGGTATAGCAGGGGCCCCCTTTAACAGCCGGTTCAGCCCAGCCGGGTGAGGTTGGCGGCGGCCCGTTCGATGATGAGGCAGTGGTTCTCGACGTAGTCGACGCCGGCCTCCCGCGCGATCTGGCGCGCCTGCGGGGACACGATGCCCAACTGCAACCAGACGGCCGGAGCGCCGATCGCCACCGCCTGGCGGACCACCTCGACGGCGTCCTCCGCCGGGCGGAACACGTCGACCAGGTCGACCGGGTGCGGGATGTCGGCCAGGGAGCGATACACCGGCTCACCGAACAGCTCGTCGGCGGTCGGGTTGACCGGGATGATGCGCCAGCCGTACCGCTGCATCTCGGCTGGCACGCGGTGCGCGGCCTTGCCCGGATCGCGGGACGCGCCCACGACGGCGATCACGGCGGAGTCGGCGAGGATCTGCTGAGCGGAACGCACCCGCCGACTCTAGCCACGTCGCGGAGGCCCGGTCCGGTCAGGACACGACCGCGGGCAGGGGAGACCCGACCGGGTGACGCCGCGCCGGACCGGGGAAACCGGACGGCGGGGGCCGCCTAGATCAGACTGAGCTGCTCGGGCGGCGGGGCCGGTGGCTGCGGCTGCTGGCGGTGATCATCGCCCGCTGGCCGGCACAGACCATGGCGGCGGGCGGCGATGCGTGCCCGCGCGGTCAGCTCCCGCTGGTACGACTGCGGCGCGTAGGCGCCCGACCGGAACAACTCGCGGTAGCGGGGGACCAGGTGGGGGTACTCCCGCGCGAGCCAGCGGGCGTACCACTCGCGGGCGCCGGGACGCAGGTGCAGGGGCAGCGGCGTCACGCTGGTCGCCCCGGCGGCGGCGATCGCCGCCACGGTGGCCTCGATGGACTCGTCGGAGTCGCTGAGGCCGGGCAGGATCGGTGCCATCAACACCCCGACCTCGAAGCCGGCGTCGGTGAACTGGCGTACCGCCGCAAGTCGCCGGCTTGGGCTCGGCGTGCCCGGCTCGACCGACCGCCACAGCTGCTCGTCGAGGAAACCCACCGAGAACGACACGCCGACCCGGGTGACCTGGGCCGCCTGCCGCAGCAGCGGCAGGTCACGCAGGATCAGGGTGCCCTTGGTCAGGATCGAGAACGGGTTGGCGAAGTCACGCAGCGCCTCGATGATCGACGGCATCAGCCGGTAACGCCCCTCGGCCCGCTGGTAGCAGTCGACATTGGTGCCCATCGCGACGTGCCCGCCCCGCCAGCGCGGCGCGGCCAGCTCGCGGCGCACCAGCTCACCGGCGTTGACCTTCACGATCACCTGCCGGTCGAAATCCGCCCCCGCGTCGAGGTCCAGATAGGTGTGGGTGTTCCGGGCAAAGCAGTAAACGCACCCATGGCTGCATCCCCGGTACGGGTTGATCGTCCACTCGAAGGGCACGCGGGACGCGCCGGGGACCTTGCTGATGATCGACTTTGCCCGTACCTCGTGGAAGGTCATTCCGGCGAAGCCGGGGGTGTCGAAGGTGCGCACGACCGCGCCGGGCAGCGCCAGCGGCAGGGGTGGCGTCGCCGGCGCTGCCCGGCCGGGAACTTCCTCCACCGGGGGAGCGGCGAGGTTGTCCCAGCGCATGGCCATCATTCGAACACATGTACGACGATGGGGCAAGTGGGTACGCCGGGTGGGTCGGCCTCCGCCGAGGGAGAATGAGGTATGGAGACGTCGACCTTCGTCTACGACGGGGACTGCGCGTTCTGCACCCGGTGTGCGGAGTTCATCGCCCGCCGGATCCCGACCGACGCCCGGGTGGTGCCCTGGCAGGTCACCGACCTCGACCGGCTCGGCTTGACCGAGGCGGAGTGCGACGCGGCGGTGCAGTGGGTGGGGCTCGACGGCACCCGCGCCGCCGGTCCGGACGCCATCGCCGCTCTGCTCGCCGGCAGCAGTCTCCCCTGGCGGATCGCCGGGGCCGGGCTGCGGTTCGCGCCGGTACGAGCCGCCGCCTGGCCCGCGTACCGCTGGGTGGCCCGCAACCGGCACCGGATGCCCGGCGGTACGGCCGCCTGCTCCCTGCCTCGGGAGGAACAGGAGCGCCGCCTCGGTCCCTCGGGTGGCTGAGGCCGGCGCTCCGGTCCGGCCCGTGGTGGGCCCGCGCGACCGTGGCTCATCGCTGAGCCGCCACGCCGACCTGTCGGAAACGCCGGCGGCCGGGCCCCGATCCGGGCCCGGCCACCGTGTCGTGCGGCGCGTCAGTGCTTGTGCTCGGCGAGCTTCTTGCGTACGTCGTCCATGTCGAGGGCGCGCACCTGCTCGATGAGGTTCTCCAAGGCCGACTCCGGCAGCGCGCCCGGCTGGGCGAAGACGATCACACCGTCGCGGACGGCCATGATCGTGGGGATGGACCGGATGTCGAACTTGGCGGCGATGTCCTGCTGAGCCTCGGTGTCCACCTTGCCGAAGGTGATGTCGGAGTGCTTCTCCGAGGAGCGCTCGTAGACCGGGGCGAACCGCTTGCAGGGGCCGCACCAATCGGCCCAGAAGTCGACCAGCACGATGCCGTCGCTCTCGGTCACCTGGTCGAAGTTAGCCGTGGTCAGCTCGACGGTTGCCATGTGAATCTCTCCGATCACGCGGAACAGCTACCTCTGGTGGAACCCGTGCGTACCCCAGCGCATTCCCGCCGCGGTGCCACCGAAACCCTGGGCGTGGTCGGCCTGGGGGCTTTGTCCGCATCGATCACCGTCGGTCCGCGCGGTGGTCGGCAGTTCGCAAATGCACGTCGCATTTGCGTAACCAGGCGTGATGGGAGCGTTTCCAGGGAGATCAGCGCAGGATTGCGCTACGGGTTGGTAACTTCAACGTTGACTAGCGCCGATTCGACCTGCGGAGATCGCTTGTGGATCGATGATCCGTCACGCTGAGTAATGTCACAAAAAGGTAAATGTGACCTCGGTCTCTGTGCAGCCGGACAGGTGTCCGGCAGAATCTTGAGGCATCAGAGCGTGGGCGGCGGGTGCCGGGGAGGGCCCCGCCGCTCATTGCGTCCGGCCTCGGTCGGCGGCTTCGCTCCGGCCGGTCGCGCCCGCCCTGACCGGCCGTTTTCCGGCTGCGACTCCTGGCGCTGTGACATTTCGACTGGGCCCGCGCCCCCAGGTCCGCCTTAACTGCCGATAAGGCATGCTGTGCCGAACTCCATCGCCGTCCGTCGAAGGGGACAAGGATGCAGTTCGGGCGTTACTACGAGGAGTTCGAGGTCGGCGCGGTCTATCGGCACTGGCCGGGCAAGACCGTCACCGAATACGACGACCACCTGTTCTGCCTGCTCACCATGAACCACCATCCACTGCACATGGACGCGCACTACGCCGAGACGGCGAGCCAGTTCAAGCGCAACGTGGTGGTCGGCAACTACATCTACTCCCTTCTGCTCGGCATGTCGGTGCCGGACGTCAGCGGCAAGGCGATCGCCAACCTGGAGATCGAGTCGCTCCGGCATGTCGCCCCCACCTTCCACGGCGACACGATCTACGGCGAGACGACCGTGCTGGACAAGCGCGAGTCGTCCTCCAAGCCCGACCGGGGCGTGGTCGCCGTGGAGACCCGCGGCTACAACCAGGACGGCACGCTGGTCTGCGTCTTCCGGCGCAAGGTGATGGTCCCGAAGCGGGAGTACGCGGCGGCGTCGGTGCCCGAGGGCGTCGATCCGGAGCGACCCAGTTTCCCCGAGCCGCGCTGACCGGTACGCGACCCCGCCGGGACCACACCCCTGCCGGGCGCCCGCGCGCCCCCGGTGCAAGCGAGATCGTGCTCGATCCAGGATCGAGTGGCCTCGCCGCGGCTGTCAGGCCACTCGATCCTGGATCGAGCGTGTTCATGGGTGGGGGCTGACCGTCGGTCGGGCCTCGGCGGGTGATCCAGGAAGACATCGTCGGCAGGGCCTTCCGGCTGGGGACGATCATCAGGTGAATGGGTGCCCCGGCGGCGCGCCGCGACGGGTTCGTGGCGGACCGGGTCCGGCCGCCGCCCGGGCGCATATGCTGGCGCCGGAGGTCCCGCCATGAGCGAGCGCAGCGAGCGAATCGTCCAGCTCAGTGCGGTGGTGCCGCAGGTCGGCGCGGAGCAGACCGGAGCGCCGGCATGAGCGAGCGCCGTGGAGCGCCGGCATGAGCCGCTCCGTTGCCGGCGAGCCGCCCGCCGCCGGACGCCGCGCTGCGCCCACCACCGCTGGGCCGTACTCCGTCATCGAGTGGGAACTGCTCACCGACCTGCCGGGTCGGGTGATCGTGGCCGCCGCTCAGCCTGGTCCGGGCCGACCGCAGCGGGGTGTGGCCGCGGGCCTCGCCGGGCTGGACGCGGTGGCCGCCGGCCGGGCTTTCGACAGCGACCTGATCCGGGCGGTGGTGGCCGCGATCTACGCCCGGCACGACGGGGCACCGTCACCGGCGGCGCAACTCACCGACCTGGTGGAAGTGCTCTCCGCCTGCCGGGCAGTGGTACGGGTGCTCGACCGTCGCGCCGACCCGGCCGACTCGGCGGCGTACCGGCAATGGGTGCAGTCGGTCGCGGCCCGGGTCTGCCGGGCGGCGCCGGCGGTGCTGCCGGACGGCGCGCTGGCCCCAGCCGACCGCCGGCTCCTCGACCGCCTCGGCGGCGCGCTCGGACTACGCTAGCCACCCCCTCCGGCCACCTTCTCCTGCCTGGCTCTGGCCGCGCCGAACGCCGCCCTCTGGCCGCGCCGAACGCCGCCCTCTGGCCGCGCCGAACGCCGCCCTCTGGCCGTGCCGAGCGCCGCCCTTCGGCCGTGCCGAGCGGACGCCCGGTCGGGGCCGGGGCGGCGGGGCGTACCCTGCGTGACCGTGACCGGTGAGCAGCTCGATGTCGGCGTGGGACCCTGGCCCGGGGATCCGCCGGACGACCCCCGCTACGACCCGGAGCTGCTCGCCGAAGGCGATCGGCGCAACGTGGTCGACCGTTACCGGTACTGGCGGCGCGAGGCGGTCGTGGCCGACCTGGACCGGCGGCGGCACGACTTCCACGTGGCGATCGAGAACTGGCAGCACGATTTCAACATCGGCACGGTGGTCCGCAACGCCAACGCCTTCCTCGCCGCCGAGGTGCACATCGTCGGCCGGCGTCGGTGGAACCGGCGCGGCGCGATGGTGACCGACCGCTACCAGCACGTACGGCATCACGAGACGATCGAGCAGTTCGCCGCCTGGGCGGTGGATCGCGACCTGCTGCTGGTCGGGATCGACAACCTGCCCGGCTCCCGCCCGCTGGAGACCACCACGTTGCCCCGGCGGTGCGCCCTGCTGTTCGGCCAGGAGGGTCCCGGCCTGTCGGACGCCGCGCGGGCGGCCTGCGACCAACTCTTCTCGATCGCCCAGTACGGCTCGACCCGGTCGATCAACGCCGGCGTGGCGAGCGGGATCGCCATGCACGCGTGGATCCGGGCTCACGCCGGGCCGCTGCCGGACTGACCCCGGGGCTGATCCGGTAGGGCAAATGGTGCCGCTCCGCTTGACGGCTCGCCCGTGCGGGGTGACGGTGGAGTGGTGACTGTTGCGGTGAGTTGTCCCAGGTGCGGCGGGTTGGTACGGCCGCCGGATCTGATGCACGCCGAGTCGCGCTGCCCCGACTGCGGGCCGGTCGCCCCGCTGCACGTGCCCGAGCACATCGGCGCCGAGATCATGGCCAGCGTGGTGGACCGCATCCAGACCGTTGGGCAGCCGCAGCGGCCGGCGGTGCCGCTGTGGTGTCCGTGGCCGCTGCCGCCGGGGTGGACCGCGACCGGCGTGGCGTGGGCCGGCGACGACCGGCTCGGGGTGCGTGCCACCGCGGTCGCCTGTGCCGGCCCCGCGCCCCTCGGTGATGGCCCCGCCGACCTGGTCTTCGTGGCCGAGGAACCGGGCGTCGGCCTGGGCGCGCGATACGCCGGGGTGCCGGGCCCGGACGCGGGGCCGGAACTGGCTGAGGCGCTCACCGACCCGGGGCCGGGGCATCCCGGGCATGTCGGGCGGGCGGGGATCAGGGTGGCCGGCCACCCCACTCCACTGTGGTTGGTGAGTTCGCGGACGGATCGAAGCGCGTACGCCGGCGAGGCTCGGGGAATGTGGCTGTATGCGATAGCCTGGCCGGCGAGCGCGGGGCATCTGCTCGCGGAGGACGTGGTTCTGCACGACCTGGTCGAGTGGACGCCGCCCGAGCTCGTGTACGGCGCACCGTCTCCGTACCTGCACGGGAGGGCTTGACAACCCTCCCGGAATGTCGGAGAACGGACGCAGATATTCACGGTAAGACACCACGCTGATACTCTGGGTGCCGCTGCGGTAATGGGACCCGGCGCCGCGCGAGAGGATGGCCCGCCATGGTCAAGAAGGTCCTCACCTGGGCCGGAATCGCATTCTTGATCTTCTTCGTCGCCTACCGGCCGAACTCCGCCGCGGACGTGTTCAAGTCGCTGGGCGGCGGCATCATGGACATCGCCCAGGGCTTCGGCGACTTCTTCACGAGCCTGGTCGCCTAGCCTCCGATGGGAAGCCCCTCCGGCCCACCCTTCGACCCCGACGATCCCGACCGGGCCCGCCGGGAGCGTGACACCGAGCCGATCCCCCGGATCGACCCCGACGACGGCCCGGGTTACGGCTCCGGAGCCAACCTCTCCGACGGCCCCGCCTTCTCCGACGACGCCGGTTACGGCGACGGCCCGGGCTATGCCGGTGAGGGCCGGTCGGGGCGGGCCTGGGTGCGCGACCCCGAGGGCGGCTACCAGCCGCCGCCGCAGATCTCCGAGGAGGAACTGGCCGGGCTGCGTGCCGACGCCAGCGGCATGACGCCGCGGCGGGTCCTGCCGCTGGAGGACGAGCCAAGCACGCTGGTCGCGCGCTACCTCTTCCCGACCGAGCGCTACCGGGGCGAGTGGAAGCGGCACTGGATCCACCTCGTCACGCCGATAATCATCGGCGTCGCCGCCACCTTCGTGCTCGGCTACCTCTCCGGCTTCCTGGCCGGGCAGAACGTCGGCGCGCTCACCACGGTCGCGGTCCTGCTCTGGTTCGCGGTGATGGGCTGGGTGGCCTGGCGGGTCGCCGACTGGTGGTACGACCGGTTCATCCTGACCAACAAACGGGTCATGGTCGTCAACGGCATCATCACCCGGCGCGTCGCGATGATGCCCCTGGTCCGGGTCACCGACATGAAGTACGAACAATCGCCAGCCGGCCGGGCCCTCAACTACGGCACCTTCGTGCTGGAGTCGGCCGGGCAGGAGCAGGCGCTCCGCGAGGTCAAGAACCTGCCCAACCCCAACGAGCTCTACCTGCGTGTCGTCGAGGAGATGTACGAGCCGCAGGCGGTCGAGGCGCGGCTGGGCAAGGAGCAGGACGAGGCCAAGGCCGACGACGGGGCCTGAAACTTTTCGACCGAACATCGGAGTCAGTGCGCACCTTTCGCCCTCGACCCGCTGGTCCGGCCATGGCAGGCTGCCGGGCAGGATCAGGAACGGAGGTGCAGCGTGGCGAGCAGCAACCCGCTGGAAGAGGAGTTCCGTGACTTCGTAACGGCTCGTTCCGGCGCCCTGCTGCGGACCGCGTACCTGCTCACCGGCGACTGGGGCACCGCAGAGGACCTGCTCCAGACCGCGCTGACCAAGACGTACCTGGCCTGGAAGCGCCTCGGCGGGATCGAGGCGATCGAGCCGTACGCCCGCCGTGTCATGGTCAACACCTCGACGAGCTGGTGGCGGCGCCGCTGGCACGGCGAGCGCCCGACGGAAACGCTGCCCGAGCGCGCCGCCGCCGACGAGATCGAGCAGCAACTGGACCGTGACGTGCTCTGGCGGCACCTGCGCGCCCTGCCCGCCCGGCAGCGCGCGGTGCTGGTCCTGCGCTACTACGAGGACATGTCGGAGGCGCAGACCGCCGCCCTTCTCGACATCTCGCCGGGCACGGTCAAGAGCCAGACCTCGCGAGCCCTGACCACCCTGCGGCGGCGGCTCGGCGCGGACGAGGCGTTCGCGCTGCCCGGCGCGGAGGCCGTGGCAACCGGACCGCCGGCGACCCGGCGTGGCGGGCGGCCCTCGGCCGGCGGCGCGCCGACGCCCGGCCGCCCCCGACCGGCCCTCGGCGGGCGGGCCGGCGGCACGCCCCCTGCCGGGTGGCACGACGGCGCGTCCCAGGACGGGCCGGCCGACCGGCCCGAGCAGCCGCCAGCAGTCGCTCCGCAGCCGGACGCGGCCCTGGTGGGAGAACACCGGTGAACGCTGTTTCCGGAGGTCGTGACAACCCGAGCGGGACTCCGAATCGTCCATTGAACGTGTCGCAGAGCGAGCTGGAACGTGCCGTCCGGGAGGCGTTCTCCCGGCGGACGGCGGCGTCCCGGGCGCCCGCCGACGATCCGGCGGGCGCGGTGATCCGGCGGGCGAACCGCATCCAGCGTCGCCGTGCCCTGGCCGGGATGAGCCTGGTCGCGGTGGCGATCGTGGGGGTCAGCGCGGGGGCGATGCAACTCGGCGACGACCCGCCGCCGAGCAACTCCGTGGTGGTCGGCGAGCCGGATCCGGTGCCGGACGCGGCCTGGACGACCGTCGCGCCGCCGACCGGTCCGGACACCGAAACCCCGCTGGCCGAGGTCGACCTGGTGCTGGGCGAGACGATTGCCACCGCGCAGGGCCGGCGGGTGAGCGTCCTCGGCGCCGGCGGTGTGGAACGTGCACACCGCCTCGCCGACGGTCGCGGCTGGTTGGCCATCGGGACACCCACCCCGAGCGGTCGCTTCCTGTGGGCGGTGACGCCGAACGGCGCGGCGCAGGTGCTGCTGGCCGGTGCGGACGAGATCGTCCTCGACCAGCACGGCCAGCAGGTCGCCTGGAAGCAGGGCGCCATGCTCGCCGCCGCCGGGATCGCCAACGGCGAGTTGACCGGCACCGTACGCGCCGACGCTCCGGCCGAGGCCGTGCCGCTGCGGTTCGTCGACGGCGCCGTCCTGGTGCGGCTCGCGCCCGACCGACCCGGGCACGTGCTGTGGCAGCGCCGCCCCGGCCCGCTCGACCCGGGCACCGACCGGTCCAGCACGCGCGTCTTCGGCGCACTGCCCGACGGGCGTCTGGTCGGCGAGGTCGCCACCGGCACACCGCGACGCGCCTGCCTGGCGCTGCTCGACCCGACCCAGGACCTTGCTCCGGCCGGCCCGGAGTGCGGGCCGGAGCTGGGCGGCGACGGCCCGGGCGCGGTGTCGCCGGACGGGCGCTGGCTGCTGGTCAACGGGCAGTCCAAGGGGCAGGACGCGGCGCTGCTGGTCGACCTGGCGGGGCTCGGCTCGTCCGCCGTTCCGCAGGTGGCCGGGCCGACGATGACCGGCACGGTGGTCTGGAACGCCCTGGGCACGGCGTACTACGCCGACACCGCCGGCGGCCTGGTCCGGGTGGACGTCGACCGGATCCGCATCAGCCGCCCCGCCGCACCGGTCGCCGTCCCCGGCCTCAAGCCGGGAGAAAGCCCCGTGGTGGTGAGCGGCGGCTGACCGGGTACCCGGTAGCGTCGGGCGATGACCCCCCGGATCGACCTGCACACCCACTCCACGGCCAGCGACGGCACGCTCGGCCCCGGGGAACTGGTCCACGCCGCCGCCGGGGCCGGGCTGGACGTCGTGGCGATCACCGACCACGACACCACTGCCGGCTGGGAGCCGGCGCTGCGGGCGCTGCCGCCCGGGCTGCGCCTGGTCCGTGGGGCGGAGCTGTCCTGCCGCTGGTACGGCGAGCAGCCGCCGTTGCCGCTGCACCTGCTGGCGTACCTCTTCGACCCGGACCACCCGGAGCTGGTCGCCGAGCTGGCCCGGGTACGGGCCGCCCGGGCGGAGCGTGGTGAGCGGATCGTGGCGCTGTTGCGGGCCGACGGCATCGACGTGAGCTGGCCGGAGATCCTGGCCGGGGCGAGCGGCGGGACGGTCGGCCGGCCGCACATCGCGCAGGCGCTGATCCGGGCCGGCCTGGTGGCCACCACCACCGAGGCGTTCGGGCCGGACTGGTTGGGGGAGCGGTACCGGCTGCCCAAGGAGGACATCGACGTCTTTGCGGCCGTCCGGCTGGTCCGGGCGGCCGGTGGCGTGCCGGTGTTCGCGCATCCTCGGGCCACCCGGCGCGGCCGGATCGCACCGGACACGCTGATCGCCGAACTGGCGGCGGCCGGCCTGGCCGGCCTGGAGGCCGACCACGAGGACCACTCGCCCGCCGAGCGGGCGCACGTGCACGGGCTCGCGGCCGAACTGGGCCTGCTGGTGACCGGCTCGTCGGACTTCCACGGCAGCCACAAGACGGTCCGGCTGGGCGCCTTCACCACCGGGCCTGAGGCGTACGAGCGGATCGTCGCATCCTCGTCCGGAGTGACCGAGGTCGCTTCGGGCTGACCTGGTTTTCCGTCCCGTCGGGCACGGCTACGGTGACCGGGTGGATCTCAAGCTCTTCGGCGAGGTCTTCGTGACCCTGCTGGTGATCACCGACCCGCCGGGCATGATGCCCATCTTCCTCGCGTTGACCGGCCCGCTGGCCGCCCGGGAACGCAACCGGGCCGCCTGGCAGGCGGTCGCGCTGGCGCTCGGCGTGATCGTGGTCTTCGCGGTGGCGGGTCAGACGCTGCTCGCCTACCTGCACGTCGATCTGCCGGCGTTGCAGGCGGCCGGCGGGCTGCTGCTCGTGCTGGTCGCGCTGGAGCTGCTGACCGGCAAGGCCGACGATCCGAGCAAGCAGGCCACCTCCAACATCGCCCTGGTGCCGCTGGGCACCCCGCTGCTGGCCGGGCCCGGTGCGATCGTGGCGACCATGCTCTTCGTCCAGCAGGCGGACCGGGCGGCGGACTACACCGCCATCGCCGCCGCGATCGTCGCGGTGATGCTGGCGGTCTGGATCGTGCTGCGCTTCTCCGGCGGAATCGTCAAGATCCTGCGTCCCGGCGGGATCGAGGTGCTCACCCGGATCGCCGGACTGCTGCTGGCCGCGATCGCCGTGCAGCTCATCGCGGACGCGATCTTCGCCTTCGTGGCCGACTTCACCGCTGCCGGCTGACCGGGCCGGCGGGACTGTCGGGGGTGGATGGCAGGATCGCAGACGTGCGACGAGCCTCCCCAGCCGGACGACCCGCCGCCGGTGGCCGTGCGCCCCGGCCACGTGACGCGCAGCCCGAGCAACTCGGCTTCGAGGGCATGCCGGAGCGGCTGTTCGTCTGCACACCGAGCAAGCTGGGTGCGTACGCCGACTGTCCACGGCGCTACCGCTACTCCTACGTCGACCGTCCCGCGCCGTCGAAGGGCCCGCCGTGGGCGCACAACTCGCTCGGCGCCAGCGTGCACACCGCCCTGAAGAACTGGTATGCGTTGCCCACCGACCGGCGCCGCCCCGAGGTGCTGCCCACCCTGCTCAAGGGCACCTGGGTACGCGACGGCTACCGCGACGACGAGCAGGAGCGCGACGCCTACCGGCGTGCCCTGGGCTGGCTCGAGGCGTATGTCGGCGGGCTGGATCCGGCCGACGAACCGCTCGGCGTGGAGCGGGTGGTTGCGGTGAAGACCGGGGTGCTGGCGTTCAACGGCCGCGCCGACCGGATCGACTCCCGGCCCGGTGAGCAGGGCCCCGAGCTGGTCATCGTCGACTACAAGACCGGCCGCACCGGGCTGGACACCGACGACGCGCGAGGTTCGCAGGCGTTGGCGCTCTATGCGTACGCGGCCGAGCGGGTGTTCCGCCGGCCGTGCCGCCGGGTCGAGCTGCATCACCTGCCCAGCGGCACGGTCGCCGCGCACGAGCACACGGTCGAGTCGCTGGCGCGGCAGGTGACTCGGGCCGAGGAGACCGCCCGCGACATCATGGCGGCCGAGCGCACGGTCGCCGAGGGCGGCGATCCGGACGACGCCTTCCCGACCACGCCCGGCCCGCGCTGTGGCTGGTGCGACTACCGACGCACCTGCCCGACCGGCGCCGCGCTGCCCGGCAAGGAGCCGTGGGCCGCCGTGGAACGCCCCACCGAACCCCAGGTCGAGCAGGGCTGACGACGGTCGCGGGTGACCTCGTCCCGCCGCACACCCACCGACCGCGCCGTGACCGGCAGTTCGGCCCGCCGTCAGCCGAGCCGGCCCGGTGCGGGCCGCCCGGGGTGCAGCGCGGCGAGCGGATCGTGGCGCTGACGGTGGCCGAGGTGGCGGCAACCGGGCCACGCCTTCTCAGGCCCGCGCCGCGTCGGCCACTCAGTCGGTGATGGTGGCGGCCAGTCGGGCGGCGCGTTCCTCGGCCGCCCGCCGCATCGGGCCCTCCCGCCAGTCGCGCGGCAACGCGGTGAGGGCGAGTCGCAGCGCGCGTACGGTCACATCCGCCGAGAGGTCGGTGGTCGGCAGGCCCAGCCCGCCATAGAGCCGCCGCGCCCAGGCCGGCAGCAGCGCCAGCGCGGTGCCGGCGATCCCCAGGTACGCCCACCTGGGCGGGCCGAGGTTGAGCCCGACCCGGGCGGGCAGGCTGAGCTGCCACGGCAACGGCGGGGTGGTCAGGAACAGGGCGGTCTCGGCGGCCTCCCGGGTCATCCGCAGCTCGGGCCGGACCCGCCGGTAGTACTCGGCCACCTCGCTGGCGGTGCCGGGGACCGTCTCCGGGTCCAGCCCGACCAGGGCGGCGGCCCGGCGCTGCTCGGTGTAGTAGCCGTCCACCTCGGCGGCGTCCAGCGGCACACCGGCCCGGCGGGCGGTGTCGAGGAACGACTCCACCTCGGTGACGTGCACCCAGCACAGCAGCTCCGGTTCGTCGATCCGGAACCGCTCGCCGGTGGCCGGGTCGACCGCCGTCATCCGGGCGTGCCGCCGGCGCAGCCGCAGACCGGCCTCCTCCGCCTCGGCGGTGGTGCCGTAGACGGTGGTCCCCACGTAGTTGGCGGTGCGGATCAGGCGTCCCCAGGCGTCCCGGCGGTAGTTGCTGTTCTGCGCCACCCCGGCCACCGCCCGCGGGTGCAGCGCCTGGAGGTAGAGCGAGCGCAGCCCGGCGACGAAGAGGATCGGCTCCGCGTGCAGCTTCCAGGTGACCGAACCGGGACCGAACAGGCCGACGTCAACGGAGTCCACCAACCAAGCGTGCCACGCGCCGGGCGGTGGGCGGCCGGGGCCGGTCGTCAGTCGTCGGCGGAGCGGCGAGCCTGACAGGCGGGGCAGAGCCCCCAGAAGGTCACTTCCGCCTCGTCGACCTGGAAGCCGTGGGCGGTGTCCGGGTCGAGGCAGGGGGCGCTGCCGACGGCACAGTCGATGTCGGCGATCTCGCCGCAGCCCCGGCACACCACGTGATGGTGGTTGTCGCCGACGCGGGCCTCGTAGCGGGCGGGGCTGCCGGCCGGTTCGATCCGGCGGGACAGCCCGGCCCGGGAGAGCGCGCCCAGCACGTCGTAGACCGCCTGGGTGGAGACGGAGTCGAGCCGCTTCCGCACCCGTCGGGTGATCTCGTCGACCTCTAGGTGGCCGCCGTCGGCCAGGACGTCGAGCACGGCGAGGCGCGGTCGGGTGACCCGCAGGCCCCTCGACCGGAGCAGTTCCTCGCCACCGGACATGCGTCAATGACAGCACGGCCGCCCCGGCACGACAACCGCCTGGTCGGCGCGGCCACCGCCAGGTCGATCAGGGTGCCGGGTCGCTGAACCCCGCCGATCAATCCCACGTGTGAACAGGAGAGACCTGGGCGGGGGAACCGGCGCGCCGTACGCTGGCATCCCCGCGCTCACCTACCGCCGGAGGTGTCCGATGTTCGAGAAGGTGCTGGGCCTGCCCGTGCACGTGCTGGTCGTGCACGCGGTCGTGGTATTCGTACCGCTGCTGGTGTTGCTCGCCCTCGCGTACATCGCGCTGCCGCGGTTCCGGTCCCGGCTGGACTGGGCGGTGGCGATTCTGGCGGTGATCGCGCCGATCACGGCGTTCGTCGGTGTGCAATCCGGCGAGGCGCTCCAGCAGCGGCAGATCGCGCGGGGCTTCTCCGGCGAGATCCTGGAGAAGATCAACCAACACGCCGAGTACGGCGACGTCCTGTTCCGCTTCACGGTGGGGCTTGCCCTGGCGGTCATCCTGCTGCTGGTGGCGAACAGCGGCCACGCCCGGGTGCCGAAGCTGCCCCGCTGGGTGTCCCCGGTGCTGTCGGTCGTGGTGGTGGGACTGGGGGTGGCCGCCCTCGTCTACGTCTGGCTCACCGGTCACTCGGGCTCCGAGATGGTCTGGGGCACCACCTTCGACTAGGTCAGAACAACGCCCGGGTGCAGAGCAGACAGACCAGGACCAGCAGTACGGCGGCGGCGACCGCTCCGACGCTCCAGGTCACCCGCTGCGCCCGTTGTTCCTGCGCGTCCAACGCGACCATGTCCTGCGGCGGCAGTCGCCGTGGCGGTGCCGGCCGCAGGTGCACTGGTGGCCGCCATCCGGCGGGCGGCGCCGTGGTGGGCGGCGGCCCGGTGTAACCGGGGGCACCTGCCGGACCCGCCGCGCCCGTCGGGCCGTTTGTGCCGGTCGGGCCCGTCGGGTTGTTTGTGCCGGCCGGGCTGCTTGTGCCCGTCGGGCTGTTTGTGTCGGTCGGGCCGTTTGTGTCGGTCGGGCC